>JBGAUA010000046.1:22491-22721 GCA_044228875.1 Anaerolineae bacterium | reverse complement strand
ACCGCGCCGTCCTGCGCTATCCGCGCCCGGCCCGAGCGGAGGCGGATCGGCTGACCTGGCTGGCGGGCGCGCCGCGGCTGGCGCTGACGGGCTTTGCCGCTGGGGCGGCGGCCTGGCCCATGGATGGCCCCGGCGCCGCCGGTCCGCCCCTGGCCACCGCGGATGCCGGCGGCACCCTGCGCCTGGCGGGCCTGCGGGCAGGGCGGCGCTACATGGCGGCCGGGCCGGAG
>JBGAUA010000046.1:0-22481 GCA_044228875.1 Anaerolineae bacterium | reverse complement strand
GCCGACTGGCTGGCCGTGGCCGCGCCCGAGCTCCTGGCCGACCTGGAGCCCCTGGCGCGGCGCCGGGAGGCCGAGGGCCTGAGGACGACGCTGCTGGCCTCCACCTGGGTCTACGAGCAGTTCGGGGCCGGCGCCGCGGACGGCAGGGCGCTGGAGGCCTTCCTGGGCTACGCGGCAGCCCATTGGCGGCCGGCGCCGCGCTACGTGCTCCTGGCGGGCGACGCCACGGAGGACCCCGCCGGCCATGCCGGCCCGCCGGAAGGGGCCATGCTGCCCACCGGCTGGCTCTACGGCGCTTTCGGCGGCTGGGTGCCCAGCGACAGCGTCCTCACCCGCGGCGCGGGCGACCTGCCGCGCGGCACGGCCATCGGGCGCATCCCGGCCCGCCGCCCGGCGGAGCTGCGTGCCGTCCTGGACAAGATGCGGCGCTGGGAGGAGGCCGCGGCGGGCGACGCGCCCTGGCGCCGGCGGGCCTTGATCGTCGCCGATCCGGCGGAGCCGGTGTTCGCCGAGGACGCCGAACGCTTCGCGCGGGGCCTGGGCCGGGCGGTCTTCGAAGCCGACCGCTCCGCCGCGGCCGCGGCGGGGGGCGACGGCGCGGCTGACGCCGAGCGGGTGGGCGCCGCGCTGCGCCGCGCCCTGGCCGAGGGCCTGGGGCTGGCCGTCTACCTGGGCCATGGCAGCCGCCACCAATGGGGGCGCGGCGGCCTGCTGGACCAGCGCGCCGCCGCGGCCCTGGCCAACGCGGCGCGGCCTGGCCTGGTGGTGAACCTCAGCTGCCTGACGGGAGCCTTCACCCATCCCACGGCGCCGGCCCTGGCCGAGACCCTGCTGCTGTCGGCGCGGGGCGGCGCGGCGGCGGTCATCGCGCCCAGCAGCCTGACCCTGGCCGCGGATCAGGCGCCCCTGGCGGCGGCCCTGGCCGCCGCCCTGGGCGACCCGGCCACCGCCCGCCTGGGCGACGCCCTCGCGGCGGCCTGGCGCGCCGTGGCGCCCGATTCGCCCGGCGCGCGCGAGGTGGCCCTGACCTTCCTGCTCTTCGGGGACCCGGCGCTCAAGCTGGGGCCGTGACCGAGCGCCGGCGGGCGCTCGAGCGGCGAAGCCGCCCTAGCGCGCCCGCGGGCGCGTGCGGAAGAGCAGCGGCAGCCACAGGCGGTCGGCGGCGGCGGTGGGTGAGGGCGACGATGTGCCGGTGGCGGTCGGCGGCGGCGTGGTCGCCTGCGGCGTGGTCGCCTGCGGCGTCGCGCTGGGGCTGGGGCTGATCGTCGCGCCCGGGTCGGCGGTGGCCGTCGGCTCCACGGTGGCGGTGGCCGTGGTGCTGGGGGTGGGGCTCCTGGTCGGGCTGCCGGGGCTCGCGCCGGCCGTCGGGCTGGGCGTCGTGGCGGTGGCCGTCGGCGGCGCCGCGCGGTACTCCACGATGCTGCCCTCGTCGCCCACGGCCACGGCCCAGTCGATGACCGGGGCGAAGAGGCCGTAGAGCGACTCGCCGGGATCATCGGCCACCGCCAGGGTCTTCCAGCGCTTCTGCTCGTAGAAGTGGGCGATGAAGCTGCGGCGGCTGTCCTGCTCCCCTACCAGCCAGCCCTGCGTCCGGCTGAGCAGGTCGATGGCGTAGACCTCCTGGGTCAGCTTGTTGCCCTGCTGGTTCTGCACCGGGCTGGCCTGGTTGTCGAACCAGCACTGGGTGCCCGGGTCGTCGTCGTGGCAGCTGCCGATGTAGCGGTTGAGCCGCCCGTTGGCGCCGCCGTCCCAGCCGAAGGTGGCGTCGACCAGGTCCACGGCGAACAGGTCGTCGGCGCCGGACTTGCCCAGGACGGACCAGGCGGGGTTGGCGACGGGCTCGAAGAAATGGGATTCGATGCCGAACTCGCCCATGGCCCACACGTCGCCGCGGTGGACGATGCGCACGTCGTGCAGGTCGCGCGAGGCCTGGGGCACGCGCACCCATTTCCAGGCGCTGCCGTCGTAGCGCAGGTACAGGGCGCCGCCGTTGCCGCATTGCCGGTCGCCCACCACCCAGCCGAAGGTGCCCTGCGCGTCCGTCGCCATGTCGATGGCGTTCAGGCGGGCCATGCAGCCGGAGATGCCCATGCGCGAACGCTCCTGGGCCTGCCAGCGCTGGCCGTCGTAGCGCAGGACGGCGCCGCAGACGCCGTCCTCGCTGATGCAGCTGGAATCCCCTTCCACCCAGCCCACGGCCCAGACCTCGGTCGGCGAGAGCACCTGGACGTCGTGGAGGTGGTAGGTGCGCGGCGACGTGCGCGCCGGGCTGAGGTCGTCGACCTTCTGCCAGCTGCCGCCTTGGTAGCGGGCCAGCATGCCGTGCTCTCCTACCGCCCAGAGCAGCCAGTCGCCCTTGTCGTCCCGCAGGCCGTGCACCCCGCAGAGCGCGGGGGTGCTGTTCCTCGGCCCCACCGTGCTGCCCGTCTCGCCGCAGACCGGGGCGTTGTGGCCGGGCCCTCCGGTCCACAAGGGGTTCTTGCCGGGCGCGTGCAAGGCGGTCCAGCTGCCGGCGGGCACCCAGGGCGTGGCGGTGGGGAGGGGCTCCTGCCGCCGGATGGCGGCGGCACCGCTGGCGCCGGCCCCGGTGGCGTCGACCCCGGTGGCCCCGACCCAGGTGGCGCCGGCCGCGGGGATCGCGGCGGCCAGGAGGATGGCGAGGCCGGCGACGCCGAGCCGCGGCAGGCGGGTGGGTTTGGCTGGGCGGGGCATGGCGTCCTTGCTGTCCTGGGCGGTCGACGTGGTTCTGGAGGTTCTCGGGCGATCGACGGGGCGGCGGGGCTGCCGGATGCGAGCGCGCCGCGCCGGCACGCGGCAGGCACGGGGCTTAACGGGCGAGGGCGCCCGCGCATTATGCCCTAGATGCGGCGGCGGGCGGGCGGCGGGCGCTCCGCGGCGCTTCCGGCACTGGGTCGCTCGCCGAACCCGCAAGCGACCAATTTTGGGCTTTGCACCCCAAACCCGTGTCTTTGGCGCGCAAAATGCGTTATACTGGTTAATGCAATTGTAACTGCACCTGCCCCTGCCGGTCCCGGTGACAGCCTTCCCACGCGGTCGACGCCTGGCCCCGTGAGCCTGCGCGCATCGCGCTAGGGGTCAGGCGCCGTTCCTGAACAGCAGCGCCGGGGGGTCCGCCCGCTTCGTGGAAGCGGCCGAGCCGCCGGCGCCCGGAGAACCTTTCGCGATCCAGACCGCCCGCAGTCGCACCGCCGGCAGGCGGGGGTCGCCTGCCCCGTCACCCTGGCAAGCCCGATGAGCGCACAGCCTCCCCAAGAATCGGACGCCCTCGCCGCCGAGGACCGTCGGCGACCGGCCCGGCGGCCCGGGCTCCAGCGCCCCGCGGCCGAGCGGCGGCCCCTGGCCTGGGCCCTGCTGCTGGCCAGCCTCTGCCTGGGCATCCTGGCCGGACGGGTCGCCGCGCCGCGCCCGGCCGCGGCGCAGCTGGACCAGGCCACGGAGACCGGCGAGCCGACCGAGCTGCCGACCATCGTGCGCACGGCCTCGGTCACCGTGCCGCCGCCGCCCTCGGTGACGGCACCGGCGAGCCCGACGCCGCTGCTCGCCAGCCCTACGGCCATCCCCGTCAGCGCCACGCCCCTGCCTTCCAGCACCGCCACGACGGCGCCGACGGCCACCCTCACCCCGCCGCCAACCCTGACGCCCGATCCGCGGACGCCCAGCGCCACCCGCGACCCGAACCGCACGGACACCCCGTCGCCGGCCACCGACACCCCGCCGCCGGCGGTCACCCAGACCCCCCGCCCCAGCCCGCCGCCCAGCCGCACGCCCACGGTCGCGCCCACCGCCATCTCCAAGGAGATCCTGTGGATGATCCGCGTCTGGGCCTTCGTGGACACCGTGGGCAAGGGGCCCTACAAGTGCACCGGCTGCGACGGGCTGTGGTCCGACGGCGACGTGTTCGAGGCCATCCACTGCCCGCTGGAGCCGCTCTACGTGGTCATCAGCAACGCGGACGACCCCACGCAGGTCTACGCCCAGGTGACGCTCCGCCGCGACGTGCCGCGCCTGGACATCACCCACAACTTCCTGATGTCCGTTCCGCCGCCCTACGAGCTGCGCCTGGTGACCACCAACCCGCGCTGCTACACGGTCTGCCCCAACGTGGCGGTGGTCCGGCGCGTCGAGCAGCGCGACTTCGACCTGGTGCGCAACTCCCGGCCCGGCGCGGGTCGCTACTTCGAGCACAAGTGGGGCTTCTGGCGCTGCGACAAGATCGGCACGCCCACCCCGGCGCCGGTCAACTGCGCCATCCACCCGGACCTGGTCTCGCGCAGCTGCAAGGGCAACAGCTACTCGGGCTACAACGGCAACTTCGAGATGGCCGGCAGTCGGCCGGAGACGCCGGCGGACTGGCTGCCGGCGACCTACGGCGGGCGGGTGACCGCGCCGCGCTTCCCGGCCATCGGCACGGCCTCCCTGCAGCTTCGCAGCACCGGCGCCGGCGTGTCCGGCGGCATCAGCCACGGCGTGGTCAGCCTGCCCGGCGGACCGACGCAGGCCACCCTCAAGCTGAAGCTCTTCCGCCGCGACGCCACCGCCGGGGCCTTCAGCCTGCGGGCGCAGATGGACGGCGGCGCGGCGCAGCTGGTGGTCACCGACGCCACCCAGGGACCGGTCGGGCAATGGAACAGCTACACCGCGGTCATGAACGCGGGCGCCGCCGGGCCGCATACCTTCAGCCTGCGCTGGGACGTGGCGCCGGGGGTGGAGCTCTTCCTGGACGACGTGGACCTGGACTTCTGCTGCGACAGCCCGGTGCAGGAAACCCCCACCCCCAGCAACACGCCGCCGCCGACGGACACGCCGACGCCGACGCCCAGCCCCACGCCGACGAACACGCCGACGCCCAGCAACACGCCGACGCCGTCCAACACGCCGACGCCGAGCGACACCCCGACGCCGACCCGCACGGCGACGCCGACCCGCACGCCGACGCCCAGCGACACGCCGACGAACACGCCGACACCCAGCATCACCCCGACGCCGTCCAACCCGCCGACGCCGTCGCCCCCGCTGACGCCGAGCATCACCCCGACGCCGAGCGACACGCCGTCGCCGTCGCGGACGCCGACGCCGAGCATCACGCCGACCCCCTCCAACACGCCGACGCCGAGCGACACGCCGACGCCGTCGCGGACGCCGACGCCGTCCAACACGCCGACGCCGAGCGACACGCCGACGCCGTCCAACACGCCGACGCCCAGTGACACGCCGACGCCGTCGCGGACGCCGACGCCGAGCCACACCCCGACGCCGAGCGACACGCCGACCGCGTCGCCGACCCCCACGCCCACGGCCACCTTCACGGCGTCGCCCAGCCCCACGCCGACCGCGTCGCCGACCCCCACGCCCAGCGCGACGCCGACGGCCACACCGACGGCCACCGGCAGTCCCACGCCGACGCCCAGCCCCAGCGCGACGCCCATCCCGGCGACGGTGCCGCCGCGCACCCCCGGCCCGGGCGATCGGCGCACGCCGGAGCCGGACGATCCCTGCACGCCGACGGTGGTCATCCACAAGTTCAACGACCTGGACCGCGACGGCCGGCTGGACGCGGGCGAGCCCATGCTCGAGGGCATCCAGTTCGACATCCTGGAGCTGGTGGACGGCGAGGATCCCTGGGTGCACCAGCGCCGGACGGACGCCGACGGGCTCATCCGCATCGGCTTCCGCGGCGCGGCCCGCCTGAAGGTGCGCGAGCTGCTGCGCCAGTCCGGCGGCCAGTGGGGCATCACCACCGAGGCGCGGCAGGAGGGCGGCATGTGGTACATGGCCAGCCTGGGGCAGACCGTCTGGGGCGGCAGCTGCGCCGACAGCCACCTCTGGGTGGGCAACGCACGGACCTTCCTGCCGGAGACGGGTGGGGGTGGGGCGAGCTATACTCTCGCCCCATGAGCCCCGCAGCCGCCTACCGCGATCTGCCCGCCGTCCACGTCCTGGCCGATGACGCCCGCCTGGCGGCGGCGCGGGAGCGCCACGGACGGCCCTTGGTGGTGGACGCGGCCCGCCTGACGCTGGAGGACGCGCGCGACGCGCTGCGCGCCGGTCGCGAGGACGCGGCGGCCGTCGCGGAAGGCGAGGCGCTCTGCGCCGCGGTGCTGCGGCGCCTGGAGGCATGGCTGGCGCCGCGGCCGCGGCCATTGATCAACGCCACGGGCGTCATCCTGCACACCAACCTGGGCCGCGCGCCGGTCAGCGCCGCCGCGGCGGAGGCCATGCGCGCCGCGGCCGCCGGCTACTCGGACCTGGAGTACGACCTGCCCACGGGCCGGCGCGGCTCGCGGCACGACCTGGTGACGCCGCTGCTCTGCCGGCTCACGGGCGCGCCGGCGGCCCTGGTGGTCAACAACAACGCCGGCGCCACCCTCCTGGTGCTCTCGGCCCTGGCCCAGGGCCGGGGTGTCATCGTCAGCCGCGGGCAGCTGGTGGAGATCGGCGGCGGCTACCGCATCCCGGACGTCATGGCCGCCGGCGGCGCCCGCCTGGTGGAGGTGGGCACCACCAACCGCACGCGTGCGGCCGACTACGACCGCGCGGCCATCGACGAGACGACGGGCCTCATCCTGCGGGTACACACCAGCAACTACCGCATCGTGGGCTTCACCGAGACGCCCACGCTGGAGGCCATGGTCGAACTGGGCCGCGAGCATGGCCTGCCGGTGGTCGACGACCTGGGCTCGGGCAGCTTACTGGACACGGCGGCCTACGGCCTGGCGCCGGAACCGATGGTCCAGGCCTCGGTCGCCGCCGGGGCCGAGCTGGTCACCTTCAGCGGCGACAAGCTGCTCGGCGGGCCGCAGGCGGGCATCATCGTCGGGCAGCCGGAGGCCGTGGCCCGCCTGCGCCGCCACCCGCTCACCCGCGCCCTGCGCCCGGGCAAGGACGCGCTGGCCGGCCTGCACGCCACCCTGACGCATTACGCCCGCGGCGAGGCGGCGCGCGAGGTGCCGGTATGGCGCATGATCAGCGCCAGCCAGGAAAGCCTGGCCGCGCGCGCCGAGGCCTGGCGCGCGCAGCTGGCGCTGCACGGCGTCGCCGCTGAGCTGCGCCCCGGCGAGTCGGCGGTGGGCGGCGGCTCCCTGCCGGGCGAGACCTTGCCCAGCACCCTCCTGGCCCTCCTCGACGCCCACCCGGACCGCCTGGCCGCCCGCCTGCGCGGCGGCGCCACGCCGGTGGTGGCCCTGGTGGCGGCCGGCGCGGTGCTCCTGGACCCGCGCACGGTGCTGCCGGAGCAGGACGAGGCGCTGCTGGCGGCCTTGGCGGCGGCGGGCTAGGGGCTTCGGGAGGCCGAACGGCCGACCGATCGAACGTCAGACGTTCGATCGGTCATGGATTCTCTGGCATATGGTCGCGCATGGGCGGCAAGCACACCCGCCAGAGCATGAAACTGCGGCTGCATGGCTACATCCGTCGCCTTGTGTCCGCATCCACACGCCCGGCGGTCCCGCCCCTAACACATGACCGTGCCCGAGGCGGGCATCTCTCAGCACCCACTCACCCCGCCGCCCCCTCCACCCCGTCCATCCCCGCCGGCAGCTCCCGCGCGTGGGCCACGATCAGCCGCTGCGTGGCGCGGGTGATGGCCACGTAGAGGTCGTTGGCCCCGCGCGCCGAGGCCTCCAGGATGTCGGCCGGCTCCACCATGACCACCACGTCCACCTCCAGGCCCTTGCTCTGGCGTGGTGAGAGCACCGCCACCGGGGCGTCCAGGGCGCCGTCGCCCTGGCCCACCGCGCCGGAGGGCAGGGCGTCGCTCAGCGCCGCGGCGAGGTGTTCGACGGCCCAGGGGCCGGTGGTGGGGGCGATGACCGCCATCCGCCGCTCGCCGAGGGCATCGTATTCCGTGCGCACCACCGCCGCCAGGGCCGCCGTGTCGCCGGCCGCCATGCGCAGCGCCCAGGGGGCCTCGCCCGCCCGCGCCGATTCCGGCGGCTGGGTGCCGATGCCGGCGGCCTTGAGCACCGCCGCCGCCACCGCCATCACCGCCGCCGGCGTGCGGTAGTTGACGCTGAGCTCCATCAGGCGCCAGCGGTCGGCCACATGCGGCTCCAGGGTCTGGGCCCAGGAATCCGCGCCCGCCGCCGCCGAGGTCTGGGCGATGTCGCCCACCAGGGTCATCGAGCGCGAGGGGCAGCGGCGCATGAGAAGCCGCCAGGCCATGGGGGACAGCTCCTGGGCCTCGTCGACCACGATGTGGCCGAAGGCCCAGCTCCGGTCGCGCTCCGCCTGCTGGGCCACCGTCAGCCGGGGGCCCGAGTCCGCGAAGCGGTCCGCCAGGGTCTCGGCGGAGACGAAGGCCGCCGCCATGCCGCCGGCGTAGTTGAGCGCCTCCTGGGCGAAGGCCACCTCCTCGCGGCGCCGCGCCGCCGTCAGGCGGGCGGCCAGCTGCGAGGCCCGGTCGTCCTCGCCCAGCAGCTCGGCCGCCTCGTCCAGGAGCGGGACGTCGGCGATGGTCCAGCGCTCCGCGTCCTCCGCCTCGCGCCCCAGCAGGCGGCGCTGCTCGGGCGTCAGCTCCGCCGCCGCCGCGGCCAGGGCGCGCGGATCGCGGTAGAGGTCCGCCAGGAGTTCCTGCGGCCGCAGCTTGGGCCAGGCCTCGTCCAGGGCCTGCCGCACCGCGTCGGCGTCCAGGAGGGCTTCCAGCAGGCCGGCGCGCTCTTCGGCGTCCGGTCGGGCGCCCGGGCTGTCCGCGGCGGCCAGGAGCCCCACCATGTGGTCCAGCAGGTGGCGCAGGAACAGCGGCCGGGCGGAATTGTGCGGCTTGCCGCTGGAGCGGGCCTGCTTGACGGCCGCCTCGAAGGCCGCCGGCTGGACCCTGATCGCCGTGCCGTCGACATCCAGGACCACCGGAGCCGCCGGGATCCGCTGCCGCAGCCGCAGGGCGCGGGCCAGCACCCGGGCCATCACCAGGTCGCCCTTGAGCAGGGCCACCGGCGGCGCGTCCTCCGCGGTGGCCTCCACCCCCAGGAACAAGGTGCCGGGCGTGCGCATGACCACGCCGGTTTCCCCCAGGGCCGGCAGCACCCGCTCGATGTAGCGCAGGAACACCGAGCTGGGACCCACCATCAGGACGCCGCTGCGGGCCAGGCGCTCGCGGTGGGTGTACAGCAGGTAGGCGGCGCGATGCAGGGCCACCACCGTCTTGCCCGTGCCCGGGCCCCCCTGCACCACCAGGACGCCGCGGAGGTCGGCGCGGATGATGCGGTCCTGCTCGGCCTGGATGGTGGCGATGATGTCGCCCATGCGGCCCGTTCGCGCCGCCTGCACGGCGGCCATGAGCGCGCCTTCGCCCACCAGATGGCCGCGGTCGGTCGCGTCCATCGCGTCCAGGTCCAGCACGTCGTCCTCCACGGCCAGCACCTTGCGGGCGCGGGTGGTCAGGTGTCGCCGGCGCACCACCTCGCCCGGCTCGCGCGCCGTCGCCTGATAGAAGGCCGCGGCCACCGGCGCCCGCCAGTCGATGAGCAGGGGCTCGAGGTCGTCGTCGGCCAGGCCGATGCGGCCGACGTAGTAGCGGCTGCTGTCGCGCAGGTCCAGGCGGCCGAAGCAGAGGCGCTCATCGGCGCCCGCCAGGCCGGCCAGCCGCTCCTCGTAGAGGGCCACCAGCGCGTCGCGTTCCGACAGACCCAGGTTCGTCCCGCCGGCGTCCGCCCGGAGCGTGGCGTCCAGCCGAACCCGAAGATCCTCGCGCACCTCGTCGAGCCGCGCGTAGATGACATCCAGCTGCGACTGCTCCGCCGCGATCTCGCGGCTCTGGTCGGCGTGAGCGCCGGCGTGTTCCTGATGCTTCAAAGCAACTGCCTCCGTGTTCGAGTGGCCCGTCTCGTTCCGTGTGCCCTTCGGCTCCGGCAACCCGTCCAATGGTTCGCCGCGGCCCGGCCGTCAGGCTGCCGCCCGCGCCTCCCGCAAGCCATGCACCGGTGACCCCCGGAGCCAGATCCCCGCCGCCAACACCGCCGCCGCGCCGCCGAAGAGGGTGGCGCGCAGGCCGATCCGGTCGCCCAGCAGGCCGGCCGCGGCGGCTCCGGCCAGGCTGGCGCCGAAGTCCAGGGTGCGCAGGCTGGCGTTCATCCGGCCCAGCAGGGCGTCCGGGGTCAGGCGCTGACGCAGGCTCACGGCGGCCACCTCGTAGATGGTGATCGCCGGGTCCGTGACCAGCTGCTGGACCACCATCAGGGCGATGCCCAGGGCGGCGCCGCTGGGGGCCAGGGGGATGAGCGTCTGGCCGAAGGCCGCCAGCACCAGGAGCAGCGGCAGCGCGCGGCCCAGGCCCAGGCGGGCGATCACCCGCGAGGCCAGCAAGGCCCCCGCCAGGCTGCTCAGCCCGCCGACGGCGTAGATCAGGCCCTGTCGACCCGTGTCCACGCCCAGCTCGCGGGTGACGTAGAGCATCCACACCGTGCCGCCGAAGCGGAAGCCGAAGGCCAGCAGCATGCCCGCCACCGCCAGGCTGCGCAGGTGCGCCTCGGCGGCGACGAAGCGCAGACCTTCGGCCACCTCCACCGCGAAAGCCCGCCAGCCCAGACGGCCCGCCGCCGGCTCCGCCGCGCCCGGATGCCCCAGCGTCGCCGGCTCCAGGTCCAGATGCCCGGGCGGTCGCTGCGGATCCGCCGTCGGCGCCGCGGCGGATCCGGGGATGTCGCCTTCGGTGATGCCGCCCCGCTTCCCCCCCAGCCCCTCGCGGGCGCGGATGGCCAGCAGGAAGAGCGCCGACACGAGGAAGCTGACGGCATCCAGGGCGATGGCCCAGGGGGCGGTGAAGCGGGCGACCAGCCAGCCCGCCGAGCCGAAGGCGGAGAACTCGGCCACGGCCGCCGAAGCGGTCAGCTTGCTGTTGCCCTCCAGCAGCTGCGCGCGGCTGACCAGGCTGGGCAGGTAGGCTTCGTAGGCCACGTCGAAGCAGACCGTCGCCACCGCGCCGGCCGCCTGCACCGCCAGCAGCAGCGGCAGGCTCAGCCAGCCGCCCAGGGCCGCCACCGGGACCACCGCCAGCAGGGCGGCGCGCAGGAGGTCGCAGGCGATGAGCAGCGGCCGCTTGGCCAGGCGGTCCACCCAGGCGCCGGCAACCAGGCCCACCAGGAAGGCCGGCACCAGCTCCGCCGCGGCCAGCTGCGCCAGCTGCGCCGGCCGCGCCCCCAGGCCGATGGCCAGCCAGGGCAGGGCCAGCCGGGTGACCAGGCTGCCGTAGACCGAAATGGTCTGGCCGGCCCACAGCCGCGCGAAGTCGGTGTGGTGCCGGAGGGGAAGCGATGCGGCGGGGGACGTTGACATGAGCGGGCAATGATAGCGGGTTCTCCCGGCCCTCGGGTTCCGCGGTTGCGACCCCATTTCATCCCCCGGACCGTTGACCCGGCCCTGCCCGCGGGAGTAGACTCCGGATCCAGGTGCCGGCCCGGCGCGGTCGATGTCGACAACACAGGCTGAACAGCCCGAAACGGAGTGACCCATGTTGGAAACGATCCAGGCGCCTGCGGCCGAACCCGCGCGGCCGTCCGACGCCGTGGCCCTTTCTGACACCGTGGCGTCTTCCGACGCCCTGCCCTTGACCGACAACGCCCGCGCCATCCTGCTCAAGCGCTACGTGCGCCGCGGCCCGGACGGGCGGCCGGTGGAGACGCCCGAGGCGATGTTCCTGCGCGTCGCGCGGGGCGTCGCCGCGGCGGAACTCGAGCTGGGGGGGGACGCGCCGGCCGCGGAGCGCGACTTCCTCGAGCTCCTCACCGAGCTGCGCTTCTTCCCCAATTCGCCGACCTTCACCGGCGCGGGCACGCCCTTGGGACAGCTGGCCGCCTGCTTCGTCCTGCCCATCTCCGATGACATGGGCCGCGATCCGGCCGGCATCTTCCAGACCCTGCGCGACGCCGCCCTCATCCAGCAGACCGGCGGCGGCAACGGCTTCAGCTTCTCGCGGCTGCGCCCCCAGGGCGGCTGGGTGCACACGTCCGCCGGGCGCGCCACCGGGCCTATCGGCTTCCTGCGGGTCTACGACGCGGCGTTCGGCGAGATCGCCCAGGGCGGCACGCGGCGCGGCGCCAACATGGCCGTGCTGCGGGTGGACCATCCGGACATCGAGGCCTTCATCGGCTGCAAGACCGACGAGCAGGCCATCACCAACTTCAACATCTCCGTGGGCATCACGGACGCCTTCATGGCCGCCGTGCGTGACGACGGGCCCTGGTCGCTGCGCTTCGTCGACCTGGAGGACCCCGCCGCCCGCGGCTTCAAGGGCACCTTGGAGGAGGCGGAGCGGGCGGGGATCCCCATCAAGGTCCACCGCCGCCTGCGGGCTCGCGAGCTGTTCGACCGGATCGTCCGCCAGGCGCATCACAACGGCGAGCCCGGCCTCTTGTTCCTGGACGCCGCCAACCGCGCCAACCCCGTCCCCCACCGCTACACCCTGGAGGCCACCAACCCCTGCGGCGAGCAATGGCTGGGCCCTTACGAGAACTGCTGCCTGGGCTCCGTCAACCTGGCCCGGCACCTGCTGGAGACGCCCGACGGCATGCGGGTGGACTGGGAGCTGCTGCGCCGGACCGTGGCGTCGTCCACCCGCTTCCTGGACGACGTGGTGACCGCCAACGCCTACGTGCCGGCCGTGCCGCGCCTCCGGGAGGCTGCCCTGGACGCCCGTCGCATCGGCCTGGGCATCATGGGCCTGGGCGACCTGCTCTACGCCCTCGGCGTGGCCTACGACTCGGCGGAGGGCCGCGACCTGGCCGGTCAGGTGATGGAGTTCGTCCGCTTCCACGCCATGCGCAGCTCCATCGATCTGGCGGCGGCGCGCGGGCCCTTCCCGGCCATCCGGGGCAGCGTCTACGACCCCGCCGCCCTGCGCTGGACGCCGCCCCGTCCGCTGGAGTCCTCCGGCCGGGACTGGGGGCGGCCGGTGCTGGACTGGCGGGAGATCGAGGACGGCATCGCCAGCCACGGCATCCGCAACGCCGCGCAGACCACCGTCGCGCCCACGGGGACCATCGCCAGCGTCGCCGGCTGCGAGGCCTACGGCTGCGAGCCCGTCTTCGCCCTGGCCTACCAGCGCCACGTGGTGGACGCCGACGCCGCCGGTGACGGCCGCACGACCCTGACCTACGGCAGTCCCCTCTTCGAGCGGGCACTCCGCGAAGCGGGCCTGGACGCCGCGGCGCGGGACGCCGTGCTGGCGGAGGTGCTGCGCAGCGGCAGCTGCCAGGGCCTGGCGGTCTTGCCCGAGGCCCTGCGCCGGACCTTCGTCGTCTCCGGCGACGTGGGGCCCATGGACCACGTGCGGATGCAGGCCGCCGTCCAGGCCTTCGTCGACAACTCCATCTCCAAGACCATCAACTTCCCGCCCGGGGCCACCGAGGACCAGGTGGCGGAGGTCTACATGCGCGCCTGGGAGCTGGGCTGCAAGGGCCTGACCGTCTACGTGACCGGCTCGCGGGACAAGGTGGTGCTGGAGACCCGCGAGACCCAGGCGGCCCGGCGGCAGCCGGCCGATGCTCCAGCGCCGGCCCTCGCGGCGGCCGCCAAGCGGCCGCGGCCGCGGCGGCTGGCGGGCGGCACGACGATGGTGGAGACCCCCTTGGGCAAGGCCTTCGTCACCGTCAACGAGCAATGCGCGGGCGAGCCCTTCGAGGTCTTCCTCAACGTGGGCAAGGCCGGCTCCGACACCGCGGCCGTGGCCGAGGCGATCGGCCGCTTGATCACCCTGCTGCTGCGCCTGCCTTCCCTGATGGACCCTCACACCCGCCTGCGGCAGGTGGCGTCGCAGCTGCGCGGCATCGGCGGCGGGCGGCCCCTGGGCTACGGCGCGCAGCGGGTGCGCAGCCTGCCGGACGGTGTGGCGCAGGCTCTGGGCGACTACCTGGCGCAGGGCGGCGCGGTGCCGGCCGCCGACGCCGCTCACGACGCTGCGGCGGGGATGCGGGACGTGGCGGAACCGGCTGCCGCGCCGGCGGCCGCGCTCGGGGCGGCGGCACGCATCGGCGACCTCTGCCCGGACTGCGGCGAGGCGGCGGTGGTCAACGACGAGGGCTGCCGGCATTGCACGGCCTGCGGCTTCAGCGAATGCTGAGCTGGCGCAGCTTGCACTGGTACAAGCTGCCCCTCTTCGCCTTCAGCCTCTTCTGCTTCATCCTGGCCATCACCCTGATGAAGGACGGCGCGCGCAGCCTCGCGCCCCTGGTGCAGGACCGCCTGCGGGTGCAGGGCTTCGCGGACGCCCTGGGCTTCGGCTGGCTGGCGAGCTACCTGGTGATGAGCGGCTCGCCCGTGGCCGCCACGGCCCTGACCTTCCTGGACCAGGGCATCCTGGACCGTTTCGGGGCCTACGGGATGATCGTCGGCAGCCGCATGGGGGCCAGCTTCATCGTCCTGTTCATCGGTTTCCTGTACATCCTGCGCGGCCGCGGCCGCATGGCCAGCCTGTCGATGGGCCTGCTGAGCCTGGCGGTGGCCTGGTCCATCCAGCTGCCGGCCATCCCCGTCGGACTGGGCCTCCTGGCCAGCGGGCGGCTGGACGGCCTGCAGCTGGGCGGCGGCGCCGACCTCAAGGGGCTCTTCGACGGGATCCTGGAACCCATCAGCCAGACCCTGCGCGCGCGGTTGCCCAGCTGGGGCGTCTTCCTCGCCGGCCTGGCCCTGATCCTCGGCAGCTTCAACCTGCTCGACCGCTGCCTGCCGGAGATGAGCCTCAAGGAGAGCCAGCTGGGCGGCCTGGGGCGCTATGCCTACAAGCCCTGGGTCATGTTCGCCCTGGGCAGCCTGGTGACCCTGATCAGCATGTCCGTCAGCATCAGCCTGGGCCTCCTGGTGCCCCTGTCCGACCGCGGCCTGGTGCGGCGCGAGAACGTCGCGCCCTATATCATGGGCGCCAACATCACCACCTTCATCGACACCCTGCTGGTGTCGGTCCTGGTCCAGAACCCCGATGCCTTCACGGTGGTGCTGGCCGAGATGCTCTCCCTGGCCGCGGTGGCCCTGCTGGTCCTGGTCATCCATTACAGCGTCTATGAGCGCGCCCTCCTGCGCGCGGTCGACTGGGCGCTCGCCAGCCGCCGCCACCTGGCCGCCTGCATGTTCAGCCTCTTCGTGGCGCCCATCCTCCTCCTGACGTTGTGAGCCGGTCGCAAGGAGCGCTCCATGCCCATCCGCGTCCTGGCCGCCACCGGCGGCTCCACCCATTCCGAGCTGGCCCTCCGGCTGGGCGCCGAGCTGGCGGCGACCCGCGGCGCGGCGCTGACGGCCCTGACGGTGGTCAAGGAGGGCGACCCGCCCTGGAAGGCCATGGGCATCCTGGGCCACGCCCGCGAGCTTCTGGGCGAGCGGCTGCCGCCGGGCAGCTGGCGCGAGGAGCGGCGGGTGGGGCATCCGGCGGAGGAGATCGTCGCGGCGGCGGAGGAGGGCGACTACGACCTGGTGCTGCTGGGCGAGCGGCAGCACCATCGGCTGATGACCCGCTTCTTCCTGGGGTCCACCGCGGCGCGGGTGTTGGAGCATGCCCCCTGTCCGGTGGTGGTGGTCAAGGGCCGGGTCGGCCCCCTGGAGCGCCTGCTGCTCTGCGACAGCGGGGTCCAGGATGCGCCGCTGGTGGACCAGCTCGTGGCCCGGCTGCCGGAGCTGGTGCGCGGCGCGCACGAGGTCGCCGTGCTGCACGTGATGAGCCAGATGCCGGCCGGCCCCACCGTGGAGGACAGCCGCTACCTGGACGCCCAGGCCGCCGACCTCATGGCCGAGCAGGACGAGACCGGGCAGGTGCTCAGCCGTGACCAGGCCCTGCTCGGCGCCGTCGGCGTGAAAGCGCGCCTGAAGGTGCGCCACGGCCTGGTGGCGCCCGAGCTGGCCGCCGAGGCGGAGGCGATGGGTGCCGACCTGGTGGTGATCGGCGCCCATCGCGGCTCGGGCTGGCGGCGCATCCTGCTCAGCGACCTGGCGCACGAGATCCTGGCCACCCTCGATCGGCCGGTCTTGGTCATGCGCGCCCCCGGCGCCCCGGCGCGTGAGCTGCGGTCATGAGCCGCCCGTTCCGTGCGCCGCGGCTGCCGGCCGCGCCGACGGCCGGCGCGGCCGGCAGGCGGTTGTCGGCGGCGACGCTGGTCACGGCGCTGCTCCTCGCGGCCGGTCTGGCCTGGCTCGGCCGGGATACCCTGCGCGGCCTGCTGCCGGTCGAGACCCAGCCTGTTCCCTGGCCGGCCACCGCCGGCCTGGCGTCCGCCGACCAGACGCTGCTGCGGGAGGCGCGGTCGGCGGTGGAGGCGCAGGAGGCCGCGCGGCCCCGCGACCGCGCGGCCCTGGCCGCCGCCTACGCCGAGGCCGGGCGGCGCCTTCTGGCCCAGGACCTGCTGCCGGCGGCGGAGGCCGCCCTGGCCAACGCCCAGGCCCTTGACCCCGGCCGTTCCGACTGGCCCTACTACCGCGCCTACGCCGCCGTGCGCGACGGGCGGCAGCAGGACGCCATCCGCCACTACCAGCGGGCGCTGAGCCTGAGCCCGGCCGACCGGGCGGCCCGGCTGCATCTGGCCGAGTCCCTGGTGGCCGCCGGCCGGGCCGACGAGGCCGCCGCGGTTCTGGAACCGCTCCTGGCGGACCGCGAGGCCGGCGCGGCGGCCCACTTCCTGTTGGGCGAGATCGGCATGGCGGCCGGCGAGCCGCAGGATGCCGTGGCCCATTGGGAGCTGGCGCTGGACGCCGCGCCCGAGGCCGACCTCATCCACCAGCGCCTGGCCGACGCCTACCGCCAGCTGGGGGCCGAGGAGCGCAGCGAGACCCACCTGGCCCTGCGCGGCGAGCGGCGGGTCGGCCTGGCCGATCCGCGCATCGCCGCATTGGCTGAGCTGCAGCAGTCGGCCGGCGCCAAGCTGTTCCAGGGCTCGGAGCTGATGGCGGGTGGACAGTTCGAGGCCGCCGCCGAGCGCTTCCGGGCGGTGCTGCTCCTGGAGCCGGCCAACCTCAGCGCGCGGCTCAACCTGGGCGCCGCCTTGATGCAGCTCGGCAAGCTGGACGAGGCGGAAGCGGAGCTGAAGCGGGCCTACCAGCAGGCGCCCGCGGACGCCAAGGTGCTGGGCAACCTGGCCCAGCTGCGGCAGGCGCGCGGCGACCTGGACGGCGCCGCGTCGGCCTACGCCACCGCCGTGGCGGTGGCGCCGGACCAGACCGACCTGCTCCAGGCCCGCCTGCAGCTGGAGTTGCAGCGCGGCGGCTGCACGGCGGCCATGGACGCCTACCGCGGCTATCTGGCCCAGGCGCCCGCCGATCTGCCCGCCCGCCAGCGCTTCCTGCTCTGCCTGGCCGCCGCCGGAGCCTGGACGGAGGCCCGGCAGGTGGCCGAGGCCGGGCATGAGCAGGCGACCGCGGATTACGCGGCCGCCGACGGCCTGATCCGCGTCCTGGCCGCCGCGCCCGACGCGGCGGCGCGCGACGGCCAGGCGGCTCTGGCCCTGGCGCAGAGCCTGGCCGACGGCGAGCGGGCGGCGCAGGCGCAGGAGCTGCTGGCCATGGCCCTGGCGGAGCTGGGACGCTTCGGCGAGGCGGCCGCCGCGCAGGGACGGGCCGTCGAGGCCTACCGCGGCGACCGGGAACTCGGCCCCACCTGGCTGCCCTACCTCGCGGCGCAGCTGGAGGCCTATCGCGCTGGTCGGCCCTGCCGGCAGCCCTGGCCGGAACACCTGCTGCGCGGCGAGAAGGAGGCACCGTGAAGCGGAGACGCCTGGCGGGCGCCCGAGCGGCCGCCACCATGCTGCTGCTGGCCGCCGGCTGCGGCGGCGCCCGCCCGGACGCGCCCGCGGCCGGCGACCCCGAGGGGGCCGCCGCGCCGGCCGCTCCCTGGCTGGTGGACGTGACGGCGGCGGGCGGGCTGGACTTCCGTCACCACAACGGGATGACCGGCGACCGCTACTTCCCGGAGATGATGGGCGCCGGTGCGGCCCTGGCCGATGTGGACGGCGACGGCGATCTGGATGCCTTCCTGGCGCAGGGAGCACCCTTGAGCCCGGGCGCCGCTGCCGCGCCGACGGCCGCCGATCCGGCGCTGGCCTCGCCCCTGGCCTGGCGGGACCGCCTCTACCTCAACGGCATGAACGCGGGCGATCCGGCGAGCCTGCGCTTCGCCGACGCTACCGAGGCCTCCGGCATCATGGAAACGGGCTACGGCATGGGCGTCGCGGCGGGCGACGCGGACGGCGACGGCAACCTGGACCTGTACGTGACCAACTGGGACGGCAACCGCTTCTGGGCGGGGCTCGGCGGCGGGCGCTTCGCGGACGCAACGGCGGCCACCGGCACGGGAAACGGGGCCTGGTCGGTCGGCGCCGGCTTCGCCGACCTGGACCGCGACGGCCGGCTGGACCTGTACGTGGTGGATTACGTGGACTACCGCTACGCCTCCCACCAGCCCTGCTATGCCGCGTCCGGCCGGGTGGACTACTGCAGCCCCAAGGCCTACCGGCCGCTCCCGGCCCATCTCTATCTCAACCGTGCCGCCGGGATGTGGGAGGACGCCGCCGGCCGCCTGGGCCTGGGGCTCCCGGGCAGCGGCCTGGGCGCCCAGGCGGCCGACCTGGACGGCGACGGCCTGCTGGACCTCTACGTGGCCAACGACCAGATGGAGAACCGCCTCTGGCTGGGCCGGCCGGACGGCGGCTTCGTCGATCGCGCCCCGCAGGCCGGCGTCGCGGTGGGTGGCGACGGCAAGGCCGAGGCCAGCATGGGTCTGGCGGCGGCGGACTGGGACGGCGACGCCGACATGGACCTCTTCCTCACCAGCCTCGACGGCGAGACGAACACCCTGTACCGCCATGACGGCGGAGGCCTGTTCAGCGACCAGACGGAGGCGGCCGGCCTCGGCCGGAGCAGCCTGCCGGACACCTCCTTCGGCGTGGCCGACGTCGACCTGGACATGGACGGCTGGCTGGACCTGGTGGTGATCAACGGCGCCGTGGTCCTGGAGGCGGAGCAGGTGGCCGCCGGCGAACCCTATCCGCTGCAGCAACCGTCGCGGGTCTACCACAACCAGGGCGGCGGCCGCTTCGTCGACGTGACGGCCCAGGCGGCCCCGGAGCTGGCCTTGCCCGCCGTGGGCCGCGGCGTCGCCGCCGGCGATGTGGACAACGACGGCGACGCGGACCTCCTGGTCACCCGCAACAACGGCCCGGCCCTCCTGCTGCGCAACGACGCCGCCGGCAGGCATCCCTGGCTGGGCCTGCGGCTCCTGGACCCCGGCGGCCGTCGCGACGCCCTGGGCGCCACCGTTCGGCTGCTCGCCCCGGAGCATCCGCCCGGCGCGGCGCAGCTCCGCCGCGCGGCCACGGACGGCAGCTACGCCTCGGCCAAGGACCCCCGCGTCCTCCTGGCCCTGCCGGACGGCGCGACGGCAGCCGACGTGGCGGTCGTCTGGCCGGACGGGCGGACGGAGACCTTCCGCGCTCTGGCAGTGAGGCGCTACCACACGTTGACCCAAGGGGCTTCGGGGGGGCGTCCGACGACCACACGTTGACCCAGGGGGCGTTGGTGGGCGTCCGTCACGCCCGGCAGTCCCGCACCTACGAATCGATCGCTGAAGCTCCCGGCGGAACGATCGGTGATCGTTCCGCCCCTGGCTCCCACCTTCGCCTCACGCTATACTCGCCCCGCCTCCGCCCCGGCAGGATCCGCCGTGGCCGAGCCCAGCACACCGCGTCGCCCAACTTCCGGAGCCCCTCATGGCCTTCGACGAATCAGACCTGGACGCCATCGAGCGGCCGCCGACGCCGGCCGAACCGGCGCGGCTGAGGCCCTGGCAGCTGCTCCTCGACTGCGTCGTCAGCCCCGCCGCCGCCATGGGGCGTCTCGCGGAGCATCCCGGCTGGCGGCGCTGGATCTGGCCCCTGGGCCTCCTGGCGCTGCTCAACCTGGGCACCTTCGCGCTGCAGACCCCCATGCGCGGCCGCCTTGCCGGCGCCCTCCTGCAGGCCCAGCTGGCGAAGGCGCAGGCGCAGATGGGCGAGGCGGCGGCGCAGAGCGGCGCGGTGATGGCCGGCGGCCTGAGCGGGGGGATGAATCTGGTGCAGACCTTGATGGGGGTGGTGGGCATCCCGCTGGGCATCCTCCTGGGCACCCTGCTGACGGCCGCCGTCCTCCACTTCGTGGGCACGGTGCTCGGCGGCCAGCAGGCCTTCGGGCAGGTGTTCACCGTGGCCTCCTGGGCCAAGGCTCCGCTGATACTGGGCGGCGTGGTCAAGCTGGCCGGCGCCGCGGCCGGAAACTTCGACATCAGCCCGGCGGGCCTTTCGGGCCTGGTGGCCCAGGACCCCTTCGGCGACAAGGTCGGCGGCAGCTACCTGGGCCCGCTCCTGGGCCAGATCGAGCTGTGGAACCTGTGGTACCTGGCCCTCCTGGCGGTGGCTGTGCTGGCGGTCTCGCGGGTGTCCAAGGGCAAGGCCATCGGCGCGGTGGCCCTGCTCGTGGGCATGCGCGTCCTGGCCGGGGCGGCCGGGGTGGCCCTGGGCAACCTTCTCGGCTCCTTCGGGCAATAGGCCCGGGCTCCTTTCGACCCCGCGATGGATCGCCCCGGCGGCGCGGACCCGATCATCCAGGTGGAGCACCTGGCCAAGGACTTCATGCTGGGCAGCCAGCGCGTCCAGGCGCTGGTCGACGGCAACCTGCTGGTCTGGCCCGGCGAGTTCGTGGCCGTCATGGGCCCTTCCGGCTGTGGCAAGAGCACCCTCCTCAACATGATCGGCGGCCTGGACCGGCCCTCGGGCGGCCGGCTGCGGGTGGATGGGCGGGATGTGGACGGCCTGGACGAGAACGCCCTGGCCGACTACCGCCGCCGCTACTGCGGCTTCGTCTTCCAGAGCTTCAACCTGGTGCCCACGATGACCGCGCGCCAGAACGTGGAGTTTCCGATGGTCTTCGCCCATGTCCCGCCGGCGCAACGGCGGGAGCGCGCCGCCGCCCTGCTGCGCGCCGTCGGCCTGGGGGATCGCATCGAGCACCGTCCGCTGGAGCTGTCCGGCGGGGAGCAGCAGCGGGTGGCCATCGCCCGCGCCCTGGCCAACCGACCGCGCATCATCCTGGGCGACGAGCCCACGGGCAACCTGGACAGCAAGACCGGCGTGGAGGTCATGCGCATCATGGACGGGCTCAACAGCCGCGGGCATACCCTGCTGGTGGTCACCCACGATCCCCGCCTGGCCGAGTACTGCCACCGGGTGGTGCACATGGAGGATGGCCGGATGCTGCGCGAGGAGCAGGGCGGGCTCGAGCGGCCGACCGCGCCGTGGCTGCAGGCGGCCTGAACCGCACCGCCGGGCGCGGTCGGAGCCGGCCGGATCGGCGACCGCATGAAAGATCCGCGCCTTTGGGCGCGAACCCTCTGATGTGGAAGCCAGACTCCAGGACCCTTCGGCCTCGCCGCGGCGCTTCGGCGCGATGACGGCGCCGACCGCGGCGTCGGCCGACCTTCGCTCGGCCGACGCCTTCGAGGCTTTCTACCGCCGGCGCTGGCCGCAGCTCCTGGACTTTGCCCGCTTCCGGCTGGCCGGCGAGGGCGAGGCGGAGGACGCGGCCGCCGAGAGCTTCAGCCGCGCCTGGGCCCAGCGCGACCGTTTCGACGCCCGGCGCGGTCCGCCCGAGGCCTGGCTCTTCGGCATCGCCCGCCATGTCGTGCAGGACCATCGCCGCCGCCGCCGGCCCACGACCGGCCTGGAGCCGACGACGGGCGCGCCGGACAAGGCCCTGGAAGCCTTGGAGGACAGCCTGGGCTGGACGGGGCTGCACCAGGCCCTGGGAGAGCTGGCCACCGTGGACCAGGAGATCATCGCCCTGCGCTTCGGAGCCGGCCTGGATCACCGGAGCATCGCCGCCGCCCTGGGGCAGCGGGAGGGCAACGTGGCCCTCCGGCTGCATCGCAGCCTGCGGCGCCTGCGCCAGCTGCTGGAACGGAGCCTCCCATGAAACATCCCGCGTCGAGACACCCTGAGGCCGAAGCCTTCGCCCGCCGCGTCGAAGACGCGATCCAAGGCCGCGCGCCCACCGCCGACGACGGTCCCGAAGCGCGCGCCGACCTGCTCCTGGCCCGGCGCCTGGCCGGCCTGCGCCAGGGCGGCGTCGCGCCGACGCGGCCGCCCTGGCTGGATCGGCCTGCTGAGCGGCGGCGGCGCCTGGCCTGGCTACCGGCCTCGTTGCCGGGGCTGCGGCTGGCTCCGGTGCTCCTGGCACTGGTGGCGGTGCTGGGGCTGGCGCGGCTGGCGACCTTGGAGCGGTGGTCGGATGGGGCCGATGGGGTTGATGGGACGAATGGGACAGATGGGACCTATAGGACACATGGGACGGATGCGACCAAGGTCCCGCAGGAACCTGCCGCGACGCCTGCGACCGACCGGCCGTCGACACCCATCGGCCGCGCGCCGACCGGTGGGCCGGCGGATGAGGCCGTCTTGTCCAATGGGTCCCTTTCGTCCTATTCGTCCTATAGGTCCCATCCTGAGGCCACGGCCACCCATCACCCC
>JBGAUA010000045.1:0-22980 GCA_044228875.1 Anaerolineae bacterium | reverse complement strand
AGCCATCCACCCCAGACCCCGAGAGCCAAGACCCCGGCCAACAATGCCCGGCCCCGCTTCGGCCCACGCCCCCCTACCTGGCCGCGGTCAACCCGCGACCCCAGCGAACAGTCCACCATCGCCCACACTCCTTAGCTTCTCCCTGGAAATACGGCCAGTACGGCTGAAGTCAGGAGGCGCTGCGGTCTTGACGGGGCAGGTCAGGGCAGTGCGTGAATCCGCGAACGTCTCGTGCGGGAGTAACGGGGCGCCGGTCGCGACTGTTATGGCGGGGTTCCTCTTCCTAAGCCCCCAACACCCGGTGCGCTTCGGCGACGATTCCCGCCGCGTTGAGCCCGAAGTGCTCCATGAGGTCGTCGGGCTTGCCGCTCATGGCGAAGGTGTTGTCCAGACCGACGAAGCCCATGCGGCATGGCGCTTCGCGGGCGACCACCCTGGCCACCGCGGAGCCCAGTCCGCCATCGAGCAGGTGCTCCTCGGCCGTGACGATGCCGCGCGTCTCGCGGGCCGCGGCCACGACGGCGGCGACGTCCAGGGGCTTGATGGTGTGCATGTCCTCTACGCGGGCATCGACGCCTTCGGCGGCCAGGATTTCCGCCGCCTCCAGGGCCGCGGCCACCATCAGGCCGCAGGCGATGAGGGTGATGTCGGCGCCTTCGCGCCGGCGCTCGGCACGTCCGATGGCCAGATCGGGCGCCGAAGCGTAGACGACCGGCGCCTGGGGGCGGCCCGTGCGCATGTACACCGGGCCGTCGCGTTCCACCATGAGGCGGGTGAGCACGCGGGCGCTGGCGCCGTCGGAGGGGCAGAGCACGGTCATGCCCGGCACCGAGGTCATGAGCGCCAGGTCCTCGATGCCCATCTGGCTGGGCCCGTCCTCGCCGATGGAGATGCCGCAATGGCTGCCCACCAGCTTGACGTTGGTGTGCGGGAAGCCCACGGCCATTCGGATCTGGTCGTAGGCGTTGCAGGTAAGGAAGGCGGCGAAGCTGGCGGTGACGGCGATGTGGCCGCTGGCCGCCAGGCCGGCGGCCACGCCCACCATGTTGCTCTCGGCGATGCCGACGTTGAAGAAGCGGTCGGGAAAGCGCTCGCCGAAGAGCTCGGTGCGGGTGGAGTTGCCGACGTCGCCGTCGACCACCACCAGGCGGGGCTCGGTGGCCCCCAGGTCGGCCAGGGCCTCGCCGAAGGCGTTGCGCGTGGGCTCGCCCAGGCGAAGCCCGATGCTGCTGCCGATCTTCATCCCCCCATGACCTCCCTCACGGCCGCCTCGGCGTCGTCGCCCAGGAGCGGCACGCCGTGGAACTTGTTGCCCGGATCGTCGACGATGCGCCGCACGCCGAAGCCCTTGACGGTTCGGGCGATGATGACCAGGGGCCGATCGCGGTCGGGGGCCACGCCCCGCTCCAGCGCCGCCAGCACCGCCGGCCAGTCATGGCCGTCGATGGCCAGCACCTCCCAGCCGCAGGCGGCCCACTTGTCAGCCAGGGGCTCCAGCGGCAGCACCAGGTCTCCCGGTCCGGTCTGCTGGTAGCCGTTGCGGTCGACGATACCGATCAGGTTGGCCGCGCGGTACTTGGCGGCGGCCATCGCCGCCTCCCAGACCTGGCCCTCGTCCAACTCGCCGTCGCCCATGAGCACCCAACTGCGGAAGGCGCGCCCTTGCAGCCGAGCGGCCAGGGCCATTCCCAGGCCGATGGACAGCCCCTGGCCCAGGGATCCCGTGGAGGCCTCCACCCAGGGCAGGCGCCGGGCGTTGGGATGCCCCTCCAAGGGGCTGCCCAGCTCGCGCAGGGTCATCAGGTCGGCGGTCGGAAAGGCGCCCTTCTCCGCCAGGGCGGCATACAGGATGGGCGCCCCATGCCCCTTGGACAGCACGAAGCGGTCGCGCTCCGGCCAATCCGGCCGGGCGACGTCGTAGGTCAGGCAGCCGCCGAAGAAGAGACCGGTCAGCAGGTGCGACGCCGAGAGGCAGGTGGACGGATGGCCGCTGCCGGCGCGGGCGCACATGCGGATGCTCCAGGCGGCCAGCTGGCGCCGGGTGGCCTCCAAGGCAGCGATATCGGGGGCGGAAGCGGGGGCGAGGGACATGCGCGGTCTCGTCGATCGGGCGAAGCGGGGCGCCCGCCAAGCCGGCCTGCGGCGCGGGTGGGTTATACCGCAGGAAGGGCGGATTGGCCAGCGCCGCCGACGACGCGCCGCTGCCGGGAGACGCCGGACGCGCGGGGCCGCAACGCCGGAAGCGCCCCGCCGGACGGCCGGGCCTGGGCCTCAGCCCCCGATCAGCCCCTCGTAGGCCGTCGCGTCCAGCAGCGCATCCACGCCCTCGGCCCCTTCCAGATCCAGGGCCACCATCCAGCCGTCGCCGTAGGGAGCGCTGTTGACGGTTTCCGGGACATCCAGCAAGGTCTGGTTCACCTCGACCACCTTGGCCGTCAGCGGGCTGTAGAGATCGGAGACCGCCTTGACGCTCTCGACCACCCCGAAGGCCTTGCCGGCGCGCAGGGTATCCCCCACCTTGGGCAGCTCCACGTAGACCACGTCGCCCAACTGGGCCTGGGCGAAGTCCGTGATGCCCACCACGGCGCGGCCGTCGGCGATGCGCACCCATTCGTGCTCGGCGGTGTACTTCAGTTCGGCGGGAACGCTCATGGGTCTACCTCGCGATGGTCGGATGGCGGACAGGGATTGCGGCGCAGAGGATAGCCAGAACGGCGGCGGTCGTCCAGTGGCCGGACGGGTATAATGCCCCTTGCGCGCCGCCCCGCGACCCGCGCGACGACCGCCGCCGCGCCCCAGGAGACAGTCCCCATGAACCTCAAGCCCGGCCAGTTGTATCTGGGCCATCCCGTCGATCCCGCCGGCGGCAAGCCCGGCACCGAGCCCTTGGCCCTGGAGGCCCGGGACCTGACGACGCATGCCGTCATCGTGGGCATGACCGGCTCCGGCAAGACCGGCCTGGGCGTCGTGCTGCTGGAGGAGGCGCTGCTGGCCGGCGTACCGGCGATCATCCTGGACCCCAAGGGCGACATGACCAACCTGGCCCTCAACTTCCCCGACCTGGCGGCCGCCGACTTCCAGCCCTGGGTCAACGAGGGCGACGCCGCGCGCGCCGGGCTGTCGGTTCCCGACTTCGCCGCCCAGGCCGCGGCCACCTGGGCGCAGGGCCTCGCCGCCGACGGCATCGATCGGGAACGGATGCGGCGCCTCAGGGACGGCGTGCGCTGGACCCTGTACAGCCCCGGCTCCACCGCCGGCGTGCCCCTCAACATCCTGGGCTCGCTGCGGGCGCCCGCGGCCGGCGCCGATCTCGAGATCCTGCGCGACGAGATCGAGGGCTTCGCCTCCAGCCTGCTGGGTCTGGCCGGCGTCGAAGCCGACCCCCTTTCCAGCCGCGAGCACATCCTCTTGTCCAACCTGGTTGAGCGCGCCTGGGCCGCCGGGGAGGACCTGGATCTGCCCACGCTGATCGGCCAGATCCACCAGCCGCCCATCCGCAAGCTGGGCGTCTTCGAGATCGACAGCTTCTTCCCCGAACGCGAGCGGCTGCAGCTGGCGATGCGCCTCAACGGGCTGGTGGCCTCGCCCTCCTTCAGCGCCTGGCTCAGCGGCCCGCCCCTGGACATCGAAGCCATGCTCCACGCGCCGGACGGCCGGCCGGGCGCAGCCATCGTCTACCTGGCGCATCTCTCCGAGGAAGAGCGCCAGTTCGCCGTCACCCTGATCCTGGGCAAGCTGGTCACCTGGATGCGCACCCAGTCCGGCACCAGCGACCTGCGGGCCCTGGTCTACATGGACGAGGTCTTCGGCTACGCGCCGCCCTCGGCCAACCCCCCGGCCAAGAAGCCCATCCTCACCATCCTCAAGCAGGCGCGCGCCTTCGGGGTGGGCATGGTACTGGCCACCCAGAACCCGGTGGACCTGGACTACAAGGCGCTGTCCAACGCCGGCACCTGGTGCATCGGCCGCCTGCAGACCGAGCGCGACCGCGCCCGCCTGATCGACGGCCTGGGCGCGGCGAGCGGCGGCACCGACCTGGGCGCTCTCGGCGCGCAGATCGGCAACCTGGCCAAGCGGCAGTTCATCCTGCACAGCGCCGGCGCCGGCGGCCCCCGCCTCTTCAGCAGCCGTTGGGCCATCAGCTACCTCCGCGGCCCCTTGACGCGCACACAGCTGCAGGTGCTGACCAAGGATGATCCGCTGCGAAACGCCGTCACGAACACTGGGCGAGCCGCTGTCGGCCGCGGCGCCGTCGAAGACGGCGGACTGCCCGGCGCGGCAACCGTGACCGCCGCCGTCCCCGCCCTGGCCGAGAACGAGAGCCCGGTCGCGCCGCGGGTGGCCGCCGGCATTCCCGTCCGCTACCTGCGCCCGGACGCGCCCTGGGCAGCGCGGGTCGGCGCCGCGCCGCGGGGACGTCGCCTGCAGGCCGCCCTGGCCGCCCGGGTGCACCTGCGCTTCGACGATGCCAAGGCGGCCGTCGACAGCCGCGAGGAATGGGAGGCCGTCTTCATGCCCCTGGCCGAGGTGCTCGATCCCGCGGCCGGCGTCCAGGTGGACTACGACGCGCGTGACTTCAGCAGCGAAGCTCCGGTCGGTGCGGTCTATCGCCTGCCGGAAGCCCGCTTGGACATTCAAGCCTACTTCCGCGACGCCGAGTCGCGCATCAAGAGCTACCTCCTGCGCCAACGCAGTCTGGAGCTGTTCAACTGCCCGGCCCTCAAACTGTTCAGCCGCCCCGGCGAAGCCGGCGCGGAATTCGCCGCCCGCTGCGCCCAGGCCGCCGACGCGGCGGCCGACCGCGAAGCCGCGGCGCTGCGGGCCAAGGTCGAACAGCGCATCGCCCGCTTGCGGGAGGACGTGCGGGAGAAGGAGGCCCGCGAGGAGACGCTGAGGGAGGACGTCGCGTCTCGGCGCAACGCCACCATCCTCAGCGGCGCCGGGGCCATCCTCAGTGCCTTCCTCGGCGGACGCAGCACGGTGACGAAGCTGTCGCGCGTCGCCCGCTCGGTCGGCGGCATCCAGAGCCGCCAGGCCAGCGCCAGCCGCGCCGGCGACCGGCTGGAGGAACTGCGCGAACGGCTCAGCGACCACGAGGAGGAGATGGCGCGCCTCGAGCAGGACCTTGCCGCGACCCTGGTGGAGATCGACGAACGCTGGGCGGCGTCGGCCGACCGGGTGGAGACGCTGACGATCGGCCTGGAGACCAGCGACGTCGTCGTGGACGAGGTGGCCCTGGTGTGGGTGCCGGTGGATTGAGGCCCGCCCGATCTCCGATATCGCGGCCCTGACGTCGACCGGCCCAAAGCGTGCTAGACTCGAAAGGCGCTGAGGGTTGTCCGGTCGCGGACGGTTCGGGGGCCGGCACATGGCCTTGCGGCACGGTTGACGTGTCAAAGAGGTTGGGTCGCGACCTTCAGCCGATCGTCCAGTTGCCGCCCGGGGTGATGACGGTGGAAGCGCTTGAGCCGGCCAGGCTCATCGCACGGCCGGCCCCCTCGGACGGACCCAACGCCACATGGCGAGAAGCACAGGATAACCATGGCATCGATGATGGACTCCCTCATCCAGCAGATGGGCGAGCAGGCGCTGGTCGGCGTGGTCGCCGACAAGCTGGGCGTGGACCAGCGGACAGCGCAGCAGGCGCTTCGGGTCGCCATTCCGGTGATCATCGGCGGTCTGGCCAGGAACAGCAGCAAGCCCAAGGGCGCCGATTCGCTGCACAAGGCCCTGGAAGAAGACCATGACGGCGGGCTGCTCAACGATCTGGGCGCTTTCATCGGCAGCACCGACAACAGCGAGGGGAACGCCATCCTCGAGCACATCCTCGGCAGCCGGCGCCCGGCGGTGGAGCGCGAGGTCGGCCGCGAGACCGGTCTTGATCCCAGCCTGTTGACCCGCTTGTTGCCGCTTCTGGCCCCCCTGGTGCTGGCCTATCTGGGCCGCGCCCAGCGGCAGAAGCAGATGGACCCGGACGACCTGGCCGGCTACCTGACCGCGGAAGAGAACCGCATCGAGCGGGAGGGCGGCTTGCCGCGCCTGGAGCCGCGCAGCCCGATGACCGGCGCCGACGACGTTCCGCAGAGCGGCCGCAATCCGCTCGGTGGTCTTGCCGGCATGCTCGATCGGGACGGCGACGGTTCCCTTTCCGGCGAAGCCACGCAGGTGGGCATGAGCATCCTGCGCAACATCCTCAGCGGCAAGGGCTGAGCCCGCATCCGCGCCATCGATCGCCGACCCGGTCGCCGACTCGGTCGCCGACCCGGGGCCGGCGATAACGACCCCTATCCCCCATCGCGCGGCCCCGGCCGCCAAGCAAGGAGAAGTCGACCATGTCCATCTTCAGCAAGATCATCGACGTTCTGAACACGCCCCTTCCCGGCACCACCAAGAAGGCGCCCGGCAAGCCCCTGGGCCCCACGCTTCCGGGCCTGGGCGGAAAGAAGGATGATGACAAGTCGTCCTCGGCCAAGGCCGGCGGCACGGGCGCCGCGGTCACCGGCGGGACCAAGGCCGATCAGACCCCGGCGACGGACATCCAGGTGGCCATCCGCCAGCGGGATGCCGAGCTGGCCAAGGCGGCCAAGGCGGCCGATGAGAACGAGCGAATGGAGCTCCTGGCCGAGCGCCGCCGCCTGCGCGAGATGCGCCGCGAGTACGAGTCGGAAGTGGCCAAGCAGGCCCAGGCCCACGCCGAGAAGGAGGAGACCACCTACACGGTGGTGCCGGGCGACACCTTGTGGGCCATCTCCGCCCGCTTCCTGGGCAACGGCGCCCGCTGGAAGGAGATCTACGAGGTCAACAAGGACAAGATCAAGAGCCCGAACCTGATCTATCCCGGCCAGACCTTTGTGATCCCGGACGAGGACTGACCGGACCGGCCACGCGGCGGCAGACCGGCGCCAGGCCGGTCGCGTAGCCGCCGGGCTGCGGCCCGATGACGGATTCCTCTACGCCGGGGCGCGGCAAGCCGCGCCCCGGCGTTTTCGTTGGCGCCGACCGAGGGCGACCGCGGCCCGCGTCGGACCTCAGTCCCCGCCCTCACCGCTTTGCCCCACCCGCACCACCAGGCGTCCCCGCACCTCGCCCGCCAGCACCCGCTCGGCCGCCGCGGGCAGGGCGTCCAGGGACACCGTTCCGGCGTCGATCAGCGCCAGGATCCGCGCCGGCAGCATCGCGAGACGGCGCCAGGCCTCGGCCCGTCGCGGCGGAGGGCAGTGGTTGGAGTCGACGCCGCAGAGGTTGATGCCGCGCAGGATGAAAGGGAAGACCGTCGTGGCCAGCTCCGCCCCGCCCGCCAGGCCGCAGCTGGCCACCGTGCCGTGGCGGCGTGTCTGGCCGAGCAGGGTGGCCAGGGTGCCGCCGCCCACGCTGTCCACGGCACCGGCCCAACGCGCCTTGCCCAGCGCGCGCGGGGGTTCGCCCGCCAGTTCGTCCCGGTGGATCATGTCCGCGGCGCCGAGGCCGCGCAGGTAGTCGGCCTGCTCCAGCCGCCCGGTGGACGCGATCACGCGATGGCCCAGCGCGGCCAGGATGGCCACCGCGAAACCGCCCACCCCCCCCGCGGCGCCGGTCACCACCACCTCGCCGTCACCGGGCTTGAGTCCGTGATCCTCCAGGAGCATCACCGCGAGCATGGCCGTGTAGCCCGCCGTGCCGATGAGCATCGCCCGGCGCGGGTCGAGCTCCGGCGGCAGCCCAACGCACCACTCCGCCTGGACCCGCGCCAAGGCGGCGTAGCCGCCCCAATGCTCCTCGCCGATGCCTCGGCCGGTCACGACCACCGCGTCGCCCGGCCGCCAGGCGCTGTCGCCCCCGTCGAGCACCCGCCCGGCCAGGTCGATCCCCGGCACCATCGGGTAGCCCTTCAGGATCCGCCCCCGGCCGGTGAGCGCCAGGGCGTCTTTGTAGTTGAGGCTGGACCATTCCACCGCCACCCACACGGGGCCCTGCGCCGGGAGATCGTCGGGCCCCAGCGTTCGTGGCCGCGGCGGCGCCTCGCGCGGATCCGCCTCCAGGAGCAGCGCCGCGAAGCGTTCGGGCAAGGGCTGCGGGCCGACGGCCAGAGCGTCACGCGCCGAGGCGTCCATTGTGCGACTCCGATCAGGGCAGGAAGAGCAGCAGGAAGGAGAGGCCGATCATCCCCAGGCCGGCCGTCAGCCACAGGTTGCCGCTGGTCACCGCCCGGTCCAGCCAGATCTGGCGGCTGGGCGGCGGCGCGGCCGCCGGTCGAGGCCAACGGGCGAGCAGGCCGGGTGGCGAGGGGCGCTTGAGGATGCCCCAGACCATGGCGGCCAGGGCAATCAGCGCGCCGGCGACGAAGAGGCCCGACGCGGCCTGGTCCGCCGGCAAGCCCCGGAGCCGAGCCAGCGCGACACCACCGAGGCCGAAGACCAGCCCGGTGACCAGCCCGTCCGCCAGGTCGATGAATGCGCGCCGCATGGCCGGCGATTGTAGCACGCCCGCGGGATCGCCCCGGCGGCGCAAGCCATGCCGTCTGGTCGGTGCGCCACAGCCGGCACTGGCTTGCCCCACAGAAGCGGGGGGGGCCCCGGCCCCCCCCCCCCGGGCGCGACCCCCCCCACCCCCCCCCCCCCGCCCCCCCCCCCGCCGGCCCCCCCCCCCCCCGACGCTCTACGTGCTCAGCGGCCGGTAAGCACCAGCGCGTCGCACCACACCAGAAGCAGCATGATAACGAGGATGAACATTCCAGTGGTCATTGCAACACTCCTACGATTCGGATGCGGTCAGCAAGGCGTCGATTACAGGTTCAAGGCCACCATGATCGGTAGGGCGTTCAAGATTCCGAGGGTGGATTGCGGCTCGCCCGACCGTCATACCCTTTAGACGCCGCGGCGGCGGATTTGGTTACGCGGGGTTGGACCTGATTCAACAACTCTTAATGTGCATCGCGCCGCGCCGCCCCGGCAACAGGGTTCAAAGGGGGTACAAGGATCCGTTCAAGGTGCCGTTCAACATTGGAAGCCGGGGGGGAACGGGCTTCCGGTCTGGTGAAGGACCTCGAAAGCTTAAGCTTTCTCTTCCCGCTTTGCGCGTCGCCGAGGCCACGATCGGGCTACGGTCGACCGACGATTCACCGGCGCCCGGCTCGGGCACGCGCTTCCCGATTCCTCTGCAGCCTTAACACCGCCGGCGGCCAAAAGGTTGGAACGGGCTGTCCGCCCTATAATGTCGCCATGTCCCTCGCCGCTCCACCGCCCGAAGCCGGCGGCCGGTCAGGCCGCGCGGACCGGCTCCTGCCGGCCGCGGTCGCCGTTGCCATGGCGCTCCTCTTCCTCTGGCCCTTGTGGTGGGGCGGAGCGGTGGACCGGATGCAGATCGGAGGAGCGGACAGCGACTTCCTGCGACAGTTCCATCCCTACCGCGCCTTCGTCGCCCGGGCATGGGCCGGGCGCCATCTCCCGCTGTGGAACCCGCACCAGCTGGCGGGCACCCCTGCCCTGGCCGATCCCCAGCTGGCCGTGCTCTACCCCCTGCGCCTGCCGCAGGCCCTGATCGGCCTCTGGCGTGATCCCCTGCCGGTCTGGGCCGTGGAACTGGAGGCGGCGCTACACCTGGCTCTGGGCGGGCTGGCCACGGTGCTGCTCCTGCGCCGGCTGGGCAGCGCCTGGCCCGGCGCCGCCCTGGCCGGCGCGGCCTTCGGCCTGGGCGGCTACCTCACCGGCTACCCACTGCAGCAGCTTGCGGTGCTGGACACCGCCGCCTGGCTGCCCCTCCTCCTCTGGGCGCTGACCGGCTGGATGGCACCGGGCGCCGGGCGTCGCCAGGGCCGAACCGTCGTCTTGGCCAGCCTGATGATGGCCTTGGCCGGCCATCCGCAGACCGCGCTCTTCGGATGTTGGGCGGGCCTGGCCTGGGCCCTGGTCCTGGCGCGCCGCCACCGCCTGGGCGCGGGCGAAGCGGCCCGCCGCATCGGCTTGTGGGCGGTGGGAAGCGCCGGCCTGAGCGCCGTCCAATGGCTGCCGGCGGCCGCCTTCCTGACCCGAAGCGCCCGCGCCTTGTCGGCGGCGGAGATCGCCGCCGGCCTGCCGCCGGCCGACGCCGTCCAGATCCTGGCGCCGCATGTGGTCAGCCAGTGGTCGCCGCTCTACGTCGGCATCCTCGCCCTGCCCCTGGCGGCCGCAGCCTGGCGCCGGGCAGAGCCGGGGCGCTTCTGGCTGGGCCTCGCCGCGGGCGGCTGGCTCCTGGCGCTGGGCGGCAACAACCCGCTCTTTCCCATCCTGCGCCTCCTGCCCGGCCTGACGTTCTTCCGCCACCAGGAGCGTGCGGCTGTCCTGTGGTCGCTGGGCCTGGCCGTGGCCGCCGGGCTGGGTCTGGACGCGCTGCAGCGCGGTGGCCGGCCCGCGTTGCGGCAGTCGGCGCGCAAGATCCTGGCGGCGACCGCCGCGCTGGGCCTCGGCAGCCTCGTCCTGGCAGCCGCCTTCCACGGACGGCCGGTGGCCCCGTTGGCCTCCGCCTGCGGGCCGGCGACGACCGCGGCGAGCCCGGAGTCGGCCTCCGGATGGACGGCCCTGGCGCCCCATCTGGCCCAGGCCCTGGCCTTCAGCGCCCTGGTCCTCGGCCTCGGCGGGGCGGCGCTGGCCGCGGCGGCGAGCGGACGGCTGAGCCCGCGCATCGCCGCCTGGCTGCTCGCCGGCCTCATGGCCTTCGACCTGGCGTCGGTGAACCGGGGCCGAGCGCTCTGTCCGGCCGATGGGGCGAACCCGCAGGCCGATCCGCTCCTGACGGCCCTCCTGCCGCATGCCAGGGACGGACGGGTGTCCAGCGAGGCGCTGCTGCCCGGGGGCGCCAACGCCGCCAGCCTCTGGGGCCTCTACGACAGCACCGGCGACAGCCCCTTGCGCCTCGCGGCGTTGGAAGACCTGGTCCACAGCGCGCCGGAGATCGTCTGGTGGCGCATCCTCGGCGTGCGCTACGTCGCCACCACACGAGCGCCGGGCGACGCGCCCTTGACCGCCATGGTTACCCGCGGCGAGGCCACCCTGTACGAGGTGGGCCTGCCGGCTGCGCCGGTCTGGGTTCCCAGCGTCGTCCACTGCCCGCCGGCCGCGCACGGCGTCAGCGGGGAGAGGCGAGACGCGCCGGCCGCTGAAGGCAACGCGCCCTGGCTGTCCGCCGACTACGATCCCCTGCGCCGGCTGGACTTCGCCCCCGGCGATACCCTGGCCGCGGCCACCTGCCAGGACGGAGCGGCGCCGTTGGAGGGCGCCACGGCGCGGCTGACGGGCCTGGATCCTGGTTCGGCCCGGATGACGGCCCAGCTGCCGGCCCCGGGCTGGCTGGTATGGTCGCAGGCCTATGACCGCGGGTGGCGGGTGCGCGCGACCGCGGCGGACGGCCGGCGCCTCACGCTGCGGCCGGCGGCCGCCTGGGCCGCGGTCATGGCCCTGCCCCTGCCGGCCGGCGATTGGTCGCTACGGTGGACCTATCGGCCGGACGCGGTAAACTGGGGAGCCATCGTCTCCCTGCTGACGGCCGTGATGGTCTTCGGCCGCCGCTCCAAGACCGAGGAGAAGCCCGTGACCGACGTCGCCGCCGCGCCACGATGGCAGGCATGACCGCCCTGTTCGCCGGGCGCGGCGAGGTAGGGGTCTTCTTCCACCGTCGGGTGGAGGAATCCCGCAGCCTGGCCAAGGCCTTGGTGGCCTCCCTGGGCGAGCAGGGCGCCAGCGCCCGCTTGTTGGACGCCTGGGAACCGCGCGAGCTGCTGGCCGGCCGTCTGGCGGGGCTGGACTGGGCCGCGGTCCTGGGCGGCGACGGCACCATGCTGCGCATCGTGGGACTGTTGGCGCCCCTGGGCATCCCGGTGCTCGGCGTGAACTTCGGCCGCCTGGGCTTCCTGACGGAGATCCGACCGGCAGACGCCCCGGCGGCCTTCAGCCGGGTCCTGGCCGGCGAGGGCCGCATCGAGGACCGGGTCATGCTGGAGGCAGGCGCCGCGACAGACCTCCAACCGGCCCTGGACGCCTCGGGCGTCCGGCGCGACGGCACACCACCGCTCGTGGCCGGCACGGGGGCCGTGGCCGTCAACGATGTGTTCATCGGCCGTGGACGGGTGGCCCATGCCGTGCGGCTGGAGGTGGCCGTGGACGGCCATCCTCTCATCCGCCTGACGGCGGACGGTCTGGTGCTGGCCAGCCCCACGGGCTCCAGCGCCTACTCGCTCAGCGCCGGCGGCCCCATCGTGGACCCGCGGATGGGGGCCATCGTCCTCACGCCCGTGGTGGCGCATCCCGTGCCGCTGCGCTCCCTGGTGATGCCCGCCGCGTCGGTCGTGGAGGTCACGGTGCGCTCGGAGGAGGAGGCCATCTGCTCACTCGACGGGCAACGCCACTTTCGCCTGCCGGACGGCGCGACCATCCGTGTGGCCGCCCACGACCGGCCGGCGCGCTTCCTGCGCCTGGGCGAGCCGGCGGACTTCTACCACACCATGGTTCAGCGGCTGGGCTGACAACCGGCACTTCCTGGAGACCCCCCAATGGCCAGACCTCGGCTCGACCTGGACAGCTTGGAAGACGCGGAACTGCTCCGGCGCGGCATCGGCGCGGCGCGCGCGGGCGAGACGGATGCGGCGCGCGGGCTCCTCGAGGAGCTGACGCGCCGCGACCCGCTGGTGGCCGACGGCTGGCTCTGGCGCGCTTCGGTGGAAGCGGACCCCCACCTCAAGCGGGTCTACTTTCAGCGGGTGCTGGAACTGCGCCCCCAGGATGAGGAGGCCCAGGCCGGCCTGGAGCTCCTGGTGGAGAAGTACGGCCGCGGCATCCTCGCCGACGACAGCGGCGAACCGGAAGCCCGGAGCTGCACCTGGCATCCGGAGCGCGAGACCCTGTTGTCCTGCAGCCGCTGCGGCCGCCCGATGTGCCCGGCCTGCTCGCGCAAGCATCCTGTGGGCCTGCGCTGCAAGGAATGCGCCCGCGAACTGCGCTCGCCGCTCTACAAGGTCAGCGGCGCGCAGTTGCTCGGCGGGTTGGCGGCCGGGACGGGGACAGCCATGGTGGCGGCGCTGGCCATGGGATTCGTCTCGGCGCGCCTGGGATGGATCGGCATCCTCATCGCCTGGGGGGCCGGCATGCTCATCGGCGACGCCACCCATTGGGGCGCCGGCCGCCGGCGCGGCCGGCGGCTGCAGGCCGCAGCGGGCATCGCCGCGGTCCTCGGCGGCGGGCTGCTGCTGCTGTTGCTGGGACGATTCGGCCTGCCGGCGCTGCTGGCGCGGGACCTGGGCTTCAGCCGCGGGGGCGTGCTCATGGTCATGGTCGTGGGAGCGGTGGCGGCGGTCAAACGCCTCAAATAGTCGCGCATGGGCGGCAAGCACACCCGCCAGCGCAAGAAACGGCGGCTGGAGCGCGGCGCACGTTCATCGCAGGGCGATCGCGCTCGCGAGCCCAAGATGGGTGGAGGGACAAGACATGGGTCCATCGACGACGACCTTACCCACGGGCCTCAGTCGCGACGGACGGCTCCGACGCCGTGTCCGCCTCGTCCGGCCCCTCCTGCCGCTCCTGCTCACCCCCCTCGCCCTTCTCGGACCGGCCGCGCGCGCCCAGGCACCGCAGCCCTGGCTCCTGGACCATTTCGAAGTGGTCCAGACCGAGGACGACCTGGAGACCAGTCGCCGGACCATCGCCGGCGGCAGCGAGCACCTGTTCCGTTGGGGCGGACGCTACAACAACCCCAACCTGGGCCCCGAGGTGGCCACCGGCACCCTGAAGATCACCTTGCCGGAGGCGATCGTACCCGGCGTCGCCTTCAGCATCGGCGGCGAGGCGGAAGGCACGGTGAGCACGCCCGGCCGGACGGGCCGTCACGCGGCGACCCTGGCCGCCTTCGGCGAATGCTACCTGCCGCAGGTCTGCGCCGGCACCTACAAGTCGCAGTACCTTGACGACGTCGGGGGCAAGACGGTAGGGCTGGCGGTCACGATGCCGCCGGTACCGGCCACCCTGCCGCTGGATCCGACATCCTGGCCACCTGCCCATGTGCTGCTCTTCCGCGGAGGGTTGGGGACGACCACGCCCGGCGATCGCTACTGGCGGATCAAGGTCTATGCCTACTACCAGCGGCAGGATGCGCCGGCCACGGCCGTTCCCACCTACAGCCTGGACCTGGACGGCGACACGCGGCGGCTACCGCCCAGCGGCGCCGCGCCCTCCGAATCCATGCTGACGGCGACGGTCCGCGACGGCGGCGGCCGCCCGGCGGTGGGGGAGACGGTCCGCTTCGCGCTCGATCCGCCGGACATGGGCCGTCTCTCCGCCGCCACGGGTGTCAGCGATGCCCAGGGCATGGTCCGGGTGGGCTTCCAGGCGCCCGCGGTCGCCGAGCTGCGCGGCCGCGACACGGTGGCCGTGGTCGCCACGCTCCCCGCGCGTGGCTTGCGGCGCAGCCTGTCGCTCCAGATCGCGCGCTACACGCTCTCCTTGGCCGTGGACCCGGCCGACATCCCCATCGAGCCTGTCTGGCGGGCGATCCGGGTGACAGCGGCGGTCGAGGACTTCGACGGCCGTCCAGTGGCCGGCGACCTCATCCAGTTCCGAGTGGACCCGCCCGACATGGGCGGCTTCATCGGCGCGACCATGGTAGACGGGCGCGCAACCACCGACGCCGGCGGGCGGGTGGAGGGCTTCTACGAGCCGCCGCCGCCAGAACGGCTCATGGGCCGCGAACAGGCCACCCTCTACGCCGCCAACCTCAGCCATGGGGGCGAAACGGGGGCCGGCGTCCGCTTCAAGGGCCTGAAGCTGCTGCGCACCTGGCCCTTGGCCGCTGCGCGCGACGTTCAGCTCAAGCCCGGCGACACCGGCGACACGGTGGACCTGGAGTTCGACCGGGCCGTGGATCCGGCTTCGGTGAACAAGCGCAACGTCACGGTGGAAACGCTGTGGCACGGGGATCTGGGGGCCACTGCCGAGGCGGTGGCATCGACCATCCAGGTTCGCCTCCGACAGGACCCCATCCCGGACATGGGCCTGAAGGTGACGGTGCGGGTGGCCGGCGGAGCGGAAGGCGTCCGAGGTCGCGACGGCAGCCTCCTGGCCGGGCCCTTTGCCCTGCGCTTCCTGACCCTCCCCAAGCTCAACCCGCGGATCATCCTCTCCCAGGTGGTGGACAACCCGCGGGAGAGCCTGTTCGGCTTTGCGACGCTGGCGCTCAAGCCCTTCGTGCTGCGCGTCGACGCCGGCATCTCCGCCGACAGCGAGCTGGACGAGGAGCGCGTCGATGTGCGCCTGATGGTCCCGCGCCGCGGCGAGGAGCGGGACCTGCGGCATGTGTTCTATCCCGGCCGATGGCCGCCATCGGTGCCGGACGCGGCGGCGCGCAAGGGCAACACCGCCAACTTCGTCTTCCAGCCGCCCTTCGGCCGCGGGGGCCACGAGTTCCGCGTCGAGCTGCGACCCGCGCACGCCGACCCCGAGGTGGTGGTGACGGCCGAGCCGTTGACGGCCAACGTCAACAGCTGGGCGGAGGTGGGCGCGGCGCGCAGAATGGGCCTGCTGGCCGTGCCTTTGGTCAGCGACCGCCTCCCCGGCTCCGACTGGCGGATGTCGCGCGGTCAGCAGGAGGCCTGGCTCCTGGGCCTGGCCCAACCGGCGGCCAACCTCCTGCCCCTGACCCGGCTGGACCTGCGCCTGGGCTACCTGGCCGACAGCAGCTGCCACGATCCCGAGGCCTGCCAGTTCGAGCGTGCGCCCTGGACCGAGTTCCTGCACTGGACCCAGCACCTGGGCCGGGCCGGCTTCATGACCCGCATCTTCGGCTGGCGCTACATCGTCGCCCTGGTGCCGCCCGGCTGGTTCGACCGCTTCGCCGACCATCCGGACGTCGCCGCCCATCCGGCCGTCTACCATGACGCGGTGCACAGCGGCATCTGGTTCTACCGCTCGGGGTCCGAACCGGGCCGGATCGGCGCGTCCACCCTGCCTATCGCGCTGATGGAGGCCGGCACCTCGCCCGAGGCCCTGGTCCATGTGCTGGGCGATATCGAGGGCCTGGAGGATTCCAGCGCCGAACGGGACACGCTGGATGGCTACGACCTGCTCAACGACCGGCTGGTCCACGCGGACGACGAACGCTGGACGGGGGCGCCGATCTCGGTCATGAACCTGGCGGTCGGTTTCGGGCCTTCCTGGCCGTCCACCGCGCAGTACGAGCGCTTCCTGGACCTCTGGACGCAGCGGTCCTGCGCCGGTCCGCCGCCCTGCCCGCCGCGGGCCGCGGCGGATGACGGTCCCGGACCGGCGGCGGGCGGGCGCCCGCTCCGGCGATCCCTGCCGCTGGCGGTGGACGAGGACGCCGCCGCCGCAATGCTGGTGTCGGGGACGCTGCGCCGCGACGCGGCCGGACGGCTGACCGGCGGCATCGACCCCCTGGTGGCGGTGCCGGGTCCGGCCACCCTGGCGGGCGGCGGGGCGGGTGACTTCAGCGTGGAGCTCCGCGATACCGACGGTGCCCTGCTGGGCCGCTACGCCTTCGACGCGGCCTTCAAGCCGCTGGGCGACGGAGCCCTGGCGGGCTTCCTGTTCACGGTCCCCGCGAACCCGGCGGCGGCGACGGTGGCCATCATCGACGGCCGCGGCGGCGGCGAGCTGGCGCGGCGGCGGCGCTCGGCCGATGCCCCGCGGCCGCGCTTCAGCGCGCCGCTCGCCGGCGGCGTCTACCGCGGCCGGCTCGATGTGGCCTGGAGCGGAAACGATCCCGACGGCGATCCGCTGACCTACTCCCTCTTCTTCAGCGTCGACGGCGGCGGCACCTGGGAGCCGCTGGTCATCGACAGCGAGGCCACGTCTCTGGCCCTGGCCTCGACCGACCTGGGCAACGCGCCGGCGGTCCGGCTACGCCTGGTGGCCAGCGACGGCTTCCATTCCGCAGTCGAGGAGCTGGTCTTCGGCCTGGACAATCCGGCGGTGCTGCTGGCCCTGGCCCCGGCCGACGGCGCGCGCGGCGTCCCGCTGCGCAGCCTGGTGCAGGCGCGGCTGCGCGATCCGCTGGACCCCGGCATGATCGACGAAGGGCTGCTGACCTTGCGCGATGCCGCGGGCCGACCGGTACCCGGCGACGGGGCCTACCATCCGATCGACCGCACCCTCATCTTCACCCCCACCCTGGCGCTGGACCAGGCCGCCACCTACCAGGCCCGCCTCAGCGGCGCGGCGCGGACCGCGGACGGCCGCGTTCTCGGCGCGGATGTGTCGTGGCATTTCAGCACCCGCGGCGAGACGGTCCATCTGCCCTTCGCCCTGCAGAGCGGCAACGCCAACCCGCGCACGCCCATCCCCAGCGCCACCAAACCGCCCGGACCACCACCGACGCCGCGGCCATCACCCAGCGCCGGACCCACCCGCGGCCCCAGCCCCACCTACGACGCCATCGGCACGGCGGTGGCCGCCACGCTCACCGCCTTGGCACCGACGGCCACGCGGGGGGCGACCGCGACGGCCAGCCTGACGCCGGACCGGGTGGCGACGGCGGTGGCCGCGACGCTGACGGCCCTGGCCCCCGCGCCGACGGCCAGCGGGGCAACGCCCACGACGCTTCCGAGCGCGACGCCTGGCAGCGGAGCACCGACCCTCACTGCGCTGAGCGCGTTGACGACCGGCGCGGACATCAACTTCATGCGCACGGCCTTCGTGCCCGGCGACGCCATCGTCCTCTGGACCCAGGTGCAGAGCAGCGGCAGTGGCCCAGTCGACGCCCACTTCGACTTTGCGGTGCAGAACGCGGCCGACGAAGTGCTGCCTGCGCTGAGCTGGTCCGGAACGGTCAGCGTGCCGCCGGGCAGCAACTGGTTCAAGCTGGAGCGAACGGTACCCCAAGGCAATTCGGGCCCGCTCGACTTCCGCGGCACGGTCACCTTTGCCGGCGCGGCGTCATCGGCGACATCCTCCTTCGAGCTGGCCCGGGACCTGCGCGTCGCCGAGGACTTCGGCAACGCCGCCAGCGGCTGGCTGGACGGACAGGACGGCAACGGCGTCTTCGGCTACCTGGGCGGCGAGTACCGACTGCGCTTTACGACAGCCGACAGTTGGCGCTGGTCGGCGCCTCCCAACAGCCCGCTGCTCAGCGATCTGGTGCTGGAGGCGGATGTGCGCATGCCGGAGGCCGCGGGCGGCGCGGCGGCCCTGGTGTTCGGGCTCAACCAGGCCGGCGACGACTTCCATCTCTTCGAGATCGACAACAACGGTAGCTATTCGATGTACCGGCGCCAGGCCGGAGCCTGGCAGACCCTGCTGCGCCCGGCGCCGTCGGCGGCACTGCGCACGGGCACCGTCGCCAACCACCTGATGCTGGTACGGGCCTCGGGCCTGACCCGCTTGTACGCCAACGGCCAGCGGATCAGCCTGGTCACCGACCTGCCGGCACCCGCTGGTCGGGTGGCCCTCTATGCCAGCAGCGCGGCGGCGGGCTTCGAGGCCCGCTGGGACAACTTCCGGGCCTATGGGCTGCGGTGAACGCTCGCCATGTCATGCGTAGCCGCTGCGTCTACGCGTTGGGGGCTCCGGCGGCTGGGATTGAGATTCCTATCCCCTGCCTGGAGAACGGAGCGGGCGCACGCTACCCGCAGGACCTGCTGGGGGGCTGACAGGCGGGGGCGGCCGGAGCGCCGCGGATGGGTCGCGATCACCCCGGCTGCCACCCCACCCATCGGCTTGACTCAGGGGCCTTCGCCGCCGCCCGGCAGCACCGCGTCGACGCCGGCCGTGGTGTCGTAGGTGGCACCCAAGGCCAGGTTCTCGACCTTCAGGTACCAGGTCTCGTTGGCGAGGGGCGTCCGGGTCACCGTCTCGCGCCGGAAACCGTTGGGGACGCTGTTGGCGAGGAAGGTCACCTGCCCGCCAACGTCATTGTAGAGCTTGAGGCCCACGTAGTTGCCGATGTCGTTGGGGGTCTGTCCCGTTCCGGTGTAGCTGAGGACCAGGTCGTAGGTCTTGCCTGCCACCACGGTGCAGCGGTACTCGCGGAAGCTGCCGTGGCCGAGAGGGCTGCCGGCGGCCAGAACGGCACCGCTGGACAGGCCGGCGGGGACGCAGGTGGGAGGTGGGGGGGCGACCTGGGCGAACGCGGCCTGGGTGCCGGCCAGGGCCAGGCCAACGAGGGCGGCAAGAAGGGGGCGGCGAAGGAGGGTCATGGGCGGTTTCCTTTGCTGGTGATGGACGATGCCGAAAGGGCCTTGACTCACGCGATCGCGCCGCGCAGCGAGGGACGCTGCACTTCACCCAAGCGCACACCTGCTCTGCCGCGGCAAGGAGCAGTGTATCGCAGGCCTCGGGCGGCGGCAAGCTATCACCCTTTCTCCGCCGATCGCAGCGGCCGTAGCCTCCCCCCGGCCATGCCTGATGATAAGATGGGCGTCCCACCTGCCCATTCGCCACCAGCACCCAGCGACCAGGACCAGCGAGCTCCGCATGATCGCCCCCGTCCACCCGCCCCCCAGCGGGACCCTGACCTTCCTCTTCAGCGACATCGAAGGCAGCACCGCGCTCTGGGACCGGCGACCCGATGCCATGCGCCGGGCGCTGGAGGTCCACGACCGCCTCCTGCGCCAGGCCATGGAGGGCGCCGGCGGCTACGTCTTCAAGACCGTGGGGGACGCCTTCTGTGTGGCCTTTGCCACCGCTCCCGCCGCGCTCCGCGCAGCGCTGGAGGCCCAGCGCGCCCTGGCCCGCGAAGCCTGGGCGGAGATCGATGACGGCCTGACGGGCCTGAAGGTGCGCATCGGCATCCATAGTGGTGTGGCCACAGAGCGCGACGGCGACTACTTCGGCCCCCCCGTCAATCGCACGGCGCGCATCGAATCCGCGGGGCAGGGCGGCCAGGTGCTGCTCTCACTGGCCGCGCAGCAGCTGGCACGCGAGGATCTGCCGCCCGGCTGCCGCCTGGTGGCCCTGGGCACCCATCGCCTGCGGGACCTGCAGCATACCGAGACCCTCTTCGCCCTGGAGGCCGATGATCTGTCCCTGCTGGTGACGCCGCCGCATAGCCTGGAGCCAGTGCACCCGCGCGACCGTATCCTGGTAGCCGAGGGCTTGGCTCCTCAGGCGGCTCCGGACAGCGTGCCCGACACCCTGCAGCGAGTACTGGATGCCCTGCGCGACGAGAACGCCGGCCACACGGTGACCCTGACGACCGAGCAGCTGAACGAGCTGTCGCGGCATCGGCCGGCCAACCTGACCGAGTACCGACTGGGCCGCATCGCCGAATGGTCCCAAGCGCAGTACCGCTTGGACGGGCGTTTCGTCGAGCTCACCCTGCTCATCGACCGCGGCGAAGAGGTAACCAGTGGCCGCTGGCAGCCCCAGGCCGAACAATTCGAGGACCTGCGCGGCGTCCTAGGTGCGGTGCCAGAGCCGGCTCTGGTGCTTCTGGGCCCGCCCGGGGGCGGCAAGAGCACCCTCCTGCGCCGCTTGGAGCTGGACATCGCCATCGACTGCCTGCGGGATGCGGGGAAGGGCGCGCCGGACACTGTCACCTTCTTCATCCAGCTCAGCCAGTTCAAGGCGCTCGCGCCCGGCCAGCCGCGGCAGGACCCGGCCGCCTGGCTGGCCGAGTCCTGGGCGCGGCGCTTCCCCGAGCTGCCGACCATGGACCGCCTGCTGCAAGAAGGGCGCATGGTCCTGCTCCTGGACGCCCTCAACGAGATGCCGGCCAGCGACGAGGCGGACTACTACCGGGCCGTGGGGCTGTGGAAGGACTTCCTGCATCGCCTGGCCGCCACCCCCGGCAATCGCGTGCTCTTGTCCTGCCGCAGCCTGGAGTACAGCGCGCCCCTGTCCTCGCCCAGCATGCGCGTGCCGCAGGTGCGCATCGAACCCTTGACCGACAGCCAGGTGCAGCGCTTCCTGGAGCTCTACAGCCCGGCGCAGCATCGCCATCTCTGGGAGCACCTGGCCGGTTCGCCCCAGCTGGCCCTGCTCCGCTCGCCCTACTTCCTGAAGCTGCTGACGGAGCAGGCCGAGGTGGAGGGCGCCGTGCCGGAAGGGCGGGCCGGGCTCTTCACCGGCTTCGTGCGCCAGGCCTTGCGCCGTGAGGTGGAGCGGGGCGCCGCCGTGTTCCAGCCCGGGCACCTCCTGGACCTGCGCGACCTGCGCCGGATCACCGGCTGGCAATGGCGCGACGCCTGGGACCTGCCGGAGCGCGGCCCCCTCCTGAAGAGCCTGGGCCGGCTGGCCTACGACCTGCAGATCGGGCATCCGGAGCACAAGGCTGCCCAGGTGCAGGTCAGCCTCGACGAGGCCTTGGACCTCTTGGGCGATGGCCCGGCCGAGGACATTCTGAAGGCCGGCACGGCCCTCGCGGTCTTGGACGAGGACCCGGTCAACGATGCGGTGCTCTTCATCCATCAGCTGCTGCAGGAATACTTCGCCGCCCGCAGCCTGGCCCTGCGGCCGGAGGAGGCGCCCACGCTGGTGACCTCGGCCTGGCAGTCGGAGGACGTTCGCCCAACCTTGGCTGAGGTCGAGGCCCAGATCGCCGCGGCAGATCCCTTGCCCCTCCTCCCGCGCACCGGCTGGGAGGAGACGGTGGTCTTGGCTGTGGCCATGACCGCCCAACCGGAGACCTTGATTCGCACGGTGGCGGAGGTCAACCTGCCGCTGGCGGGCCGCTGCGCTGCCCAACCGGAGCTGCGCCTGGACCCGGCCCTCAGGGCGGACCTGCAGGCCCGCCTCCTGGCCCGCAGCCGGGATCCGCGCGCCGACCTGCGCGCGCGCATCGAGGCCGGGCAGGTGCTGGGCAGCCTCGGCGACCCGCGGCTGACGGCGGTGGACGGCCCTGACGGCAGGGCCCTCGTGCCGCCCTTGGCCGCCTTCGCCGCCGGCCCCTACCGCATCGGCCGGGACGACAGCGATGACCCGGATGAGCGGCCGGCTCATGAGGTACCCCTGGCGGCTTTTGCCTTGGGCCTCTTGCCGGTGAGCAACGCCGAATGGTCCAGTTTCATGGCCGCGGACGGCTATGAGGACCTCCGCTGGTGGGACACGGCAGCCGCTCGCTCCTGGCAGCAGGGCGAGGGCACGATGGACGGGCTGCGCCGCATCGACCGCTACTGGCTGGAGGTCTACCGCGCCCATCCGGAGCAGCTGGAGGCCAAGCAGCGCTCGGGCCTGTTCAGCCAGGAGACCTACGAACGCTGGCAGAAGATGCTGGCCATGGACGAGGCAGGCCTGGAGGCCTTGCTGCACGAGTTGTACCCCGGGGGGGCCCTGCGCGAGCCGCGATACTGGCGTGACGAACGCTTCAACCAGCCCACCCAACCAGTGGTAGGCGTCAGCTGGTTCGAGGCTCGGGCCTACGCCAACTGGCTGGCGGCCCAAACGGGGCAGCCATTCCGCTTGCCGCGCGAGCCGGAATGGGAGGCCGCGGCGCGGGGGCCGGAAGGGCGACTCTACGCCTATGGGGACCGTTTCGATGCCACGGCCTGCAACGCCATCGAGACCCATATTCGTGGCATCACCCCCATCGGGGTCTTCCCGGCCGGAGACACGCCGGAGGGGATGGTGGACATGACGGGCAACACCTGGGACTGGACCCTCAACCTGGCCAGCGACCGCCTAGACCGTATCGCCTTCCGCTACCCCTACAGCGCAGACGACGGCCGTGAGGACACGGCAGCCGGCCCTGAGATGATCCGCGTGGCCCGCGGCGGCGGCTGGTGCTATGGCCGCGAGCACGTGATAACGACGATGCGCTACACCCTGTACCCGGATGCGCGGAACTACAACCTGGGGGTTCGGTTGGCCTGCGGGGTGGAGGGGTAAGCGGATCGGGCCGGTGGCTTTGGTGGACGACCATCGTCATGCGTGCACTTTGTGACATGGGGGATAGGAGTATCAATCCCAGCCGCCGGAGGCTACACCCTCGCCCTGACCCTGCGCAATCACCCCCCAGCCGCCCCGCCCCCCGCCCCCAGCCGCGCGCGCAGCTGGGGCCCGGCGGCCCCCTCCGCCGCGGTGGTGGGCGTCC
>JBGAUA010000044.1:0-23183 GCA_044228875.1 Anaerolineae bacterium | reverse complement strand
GGCCTTCCGGCCGCCGACGCCGGCCGTCTCGGCCGCCCTCCGCGACCGCCTGGGCCTGCCGGACCGTTATGGCCTCTACCTGGGCGGCTTCGACGCGCGGAAGAACCTGGTCACCCTGCTGGCCGCCTGGCGCGCCGTCCATGCCGCCAGTGACGTGCCGCTGCTCATCGGCGGCCGCCTGCCACGCCCGGACGATCCCTTCGCCCCCCACCCCGCCGAAATCGCTCGGACCACAGGCCTGCCGGAGCGCGCCTGGCGCGCCCTGGGCCCGGTTGCTGAAGCCGACCTGCCGGCGCTCCTGGGCGGGGCGGCGGTCTTCGCCTTCCCCTCGCGCTACGAAGGCTTCGGCCTGCCGCCGCTGGAGGCCTTGGCCTGCGGCACGCCGGTGGTGGCCGCCGACGCCAGCAGCCTGCCCGAGGTGGTGGGCGAGGCCGGCCTGTTGGTCGACCCGCAGGACGCCGGCGCCTGGGCGGCCGCCCTGGGCCGCGTCCTGGCGGATCCCGAGCTGGCTGCGCGCCTGCGGGCGGCCGGGCCGCGACGGGCAGCCGCCTTCACCTGGGACCGCACGGCGCGAGCCACCTGGGCGGTCTACCAGTCCCTGTCCGGCCGGCGCGGCGACACATCCGCGTTCATGAGCCGCGCCTGAGCATCCGGCCCGAACGGTTGACAGACGGCGGCCGGCTCCCGATAATGGATCCGGTCCCATGGCTACGAAACCCCCTCCGTCCGCGTCATCATCCCCTCCCCCCCGGGGGTGGGTTTGGCTGGCGGCCCTGCTCAGCCTGCTGGCGCTCGGCGCCCTGCTCTGGCTGGGCAGCTGGGTCGATCTGTCCGGGGAATGGCTGGCGGGGCCGGATGCCGCCGGACGCCTGGGCCTCATCTTCCTCACCGGGTTGACCGTCGGCGGGCTGAGCTGCATGGCGGTCCAGGGCGGTCTGCTGGCCAGCACGGTCGCCAGCCGCGCGGCGGCCGGCGGCGACCCGGAGGCCGGTCCCTGGGGGACGGCCCTGCCGGCCGCCCAGTTCATGATCGCCAAGACGGCGGCCTACACCGTGCTGGGCGCCGTCCTGGGCGCCCTGGGGGCGCGCATCCCCTTGCGCCTGCAGGGCTGGCTGCTGCTGGCCGCGGCCTTGTACATGCTGTCCATGGCCGCGCAGACCCTCGGCTTGCACGCCGTTGTCGCGCGCCTGGTGCCCGCGGCCCCCAAGCGCCTGCAGCGCTACATCCGCGGCCGCTCGCGCCGCGGGGATGCCTGGGGGCCGGCCGCGCTGGGGGCATTGACCGTCTTCCTGCCCTGCGGCATCACCCTGGCCATGGAGGCCGTGGCCGTGGCCTCCGGCGACGCCCTGGCCGGCGCCCTGGTCATGCTGGTCTTCACCTTGGGCACCGCACCGCTCTTCCTGGCCCTGGGCCTGGCGATCGGGCGCCTGGGTCGGTCCGGTGGTCGGGCCTTCCGCCCCGTGGCGGCGCTGCTGGTGGCCGTCATCGCCATCATCACCCTGCGCTCCGGCCTCCGGCTCCTCGGCTGGAGCCTGGACGACGCACCGAAAACCGGGGCGTCGATCGATGCGCCGGTCCAGGTCGCCGCGCCGCAGGAGCTGACCATCCAGGCCGAGGCCGACGGCTACCGCCCGGCCCAGGCCAGCCTCGCCTCCGGACGCCCCATCCGTCTCAAGCTGGTCGGCAGCACCCGTCCCAGCTGCACCAACGCCATCGTCTTCCCCGGCCTCGACCTGGAGCGGCAGCTGCTGCCCGGTCGGACCACCCTCGTCGATCTGCCGCCGCAGCCGCCCGGCAAGCTGTCCTTCGTCTGCGGCATGGGCATGTACGGCGGGGCGATCGACATCCTTCCTCGACCGGCCGCGCCGCAACCGCCGGCACCCGCCCCATCAGGAGACCGACCATGAACCCCACCACCGCCCGCTTCAAGGTGCAAGGCATGCATTGCCAGAGCTGCGCCACCAGTATCGACTGGGAGCTCGAAGATCTGGACGGTGTCTCCGACGCCAGCACCAGCCTGGCCGCCGAGCTGACCGAGGTCAGCTACGACGCCGCCAAGGTCGGGGCCGAAGACCTCCTGGCCGCCATCCAGCGCGCCGGCTTCAGCGCCGAGCCTATCGGCTGAGCGGCCGCGCCCCAGCAGTCCTGTCCCGACCCGGGCTTCGGGAAGGGATCGCCCGACCTTTGAGGAGAGACCCATGAAGCTGCATCTGCCGCTCAGCCTGATCCTTGGTTTGAGCCTGTCCGCCTGTGGACAGGATGCCGCCGTCCCCGATGCCGCCGCGCCGGCCCAGGAGGCCCCCACCGCGGACACCGCGCCGGCGGACGTCGCGGCCCTGCCCACGGCCGACACCATGGCTCCCGCCGCCGACGGCGAGTTGCCGCCCGTCGTCCTCACCCTGGACCGCGCGCAGATGGCCGACGCGGACTGCCACGTGATGGGCGACGTGGTCATGGGCAAATGCGAAGAAGAAGCGGCGCTGAAGGCGGCCTTGGGCGCGGCCGAGCTGATTCCGGTCAACACCACCGAGATGACCGACGCCGCCTGCCATTACATGCTCGGCCAGGTCATGGGCACCTGCACGCCGGAGGACATCGCCGAGCTGCGCGCGGCGCACACCATCGTGGTAGACAAGGAGACCATGGCCGAGGAGCCCTGCCACACCATGGGCAACACCATCATGGGCCGCTGTACGGCAGAGGAGATCCAGGACCAGGCGGAGGCCCTGGCCGCTTCCTGGTAGCCGCCGAGTCGGTACCCCCGAGCGGGAGGCTGGTTTCCAGACGCGAGCCGCACGGCCTGGAAGCCTGTCCCCCCGCGGGGGGCAAGCGGGCTCGCCTGCCCCTGGACCCCGTCCGATTTGCCTTGATCCATCGGTGGGCCTAGGCTTTGCGCACCCACCCCCCCCGGGGGGGCCTCCGACGCCATCCGACCCAACCAGGAAGCAGCGCCATGTCCGACCAGACCGCCACCTTCGACGTCGGGGGCATGACCTGCGCCTCCTGCGTCAACATCGTGGAGAAGTCATTCCGGCGGGTCAAGGGCGTTCAGGCCGCCCAGGTGAATCTGGCCGCCGAGTCCGCCCGCGTCACCTTCGACCCCGAGCAGACGGACCCGGCTGCGCTGGCCGCCGCCGTGAAGCGCGCGGGCTACGAGGCCAGCCTTCTGGACCTGACGGCAGCCGCCGACGCGCCTGCGGCCGAAGAGACGACCGCCGTGATCCTGCGCCCGCCGGCGTCGGGCACCGAGACCATCCCCCTGACCCTGGTGGCGAACGAGAAGCCTGCTGCCGCCGCGTCGGTCGCCGCCGACCTTGCCGCGGCAGCCCCGATCTTGGCGTCACCGGCGGCGGCACAACGCGCTCCGGCGCCCCGCGGCCCTGGCCCCGCCGTCCCAAGCCCCATCCTTGCCCCGACCCTCGTCGACGAGGCGGCCGAGGAGACCCCGCAGGAGCGGCGCAATCGCCTGGAGCTGGCGGTCTTGCGCCGGAAGCTGGTCGTGGCCCTGGTGCTGGCGGGGCTGATCATGCTCGTGATGTTGCCGGACTTCCTGCGGCCCATGGGCGAGACCGCGCATGCCGAGGGCTTCAGCGCCGGGCACCTGCGGATGGGCCTGCTGCAGCTGCTCCTGGCCCTGCCGGTGCAGGTCTGGGCCGGGGCCCAGTTCTACCGTGCGGCCTGGGGCGCCCTGCGCGAGCGTTCGGCCAACATGAGCACGCTTATCGCCCTGGGCACGTCGGCGGCGTTTTCCTTCAGCGTCTTCAGCCTCGTGGACGCCGCCCTTGGCTGGGGCTTCCTGCAGCCCGATCGCTTCGGCGGGCCACAGGTCTACTTCGACAGCGCCGCCACGGTCATCGCCCTCATCCTCCTGGGCAAGTACCTGGAGCTGCGGGCCAAGGGGCAGACGGGCGAGGCCATCCGCCGTCTCGCGGGCCTGGGGGCGCGCACGGCGCGGGTCATCCGCGACGGAACCGAGCTGGACCTGCCCATCGTGCAGGTGCAGGTAGGCGACGTGATCCTGGTGCGCCCCGGCGAGAAGGTGCCGGTGGACGGCGAGGTGCTGGAAGGCGCCTCCACCGTCGACGAGTCCATGCTGACCGGCGAGCCGGTCCCGGTGGTCAAGGGCGCGGGCGACACGGTCACCGGTGCCACGATCAACAAGACGGGCGCCTTCCGCATGCGGGCCACGCGGGTAGGAAGGGACACCGTGCTGGCCCAGATCATGCGCCTGGTGCAGGAGGCGCAGGGCTCCCGAGCGCCCATCCAGCGGCTGGCGGACGCCGTCTCGGCGCGCTTCGTGCCGGTGGTCATCCTCCTGGCCCTGGCCACCGGCGTCTTCTGGTACGTCATGCTGCCGCGCCTGGTGCCGGACAGCGTGTACCAGCCGGGCGTCTTCGCCCTGGTGACGGCCATCACGGTGCTGGTCATCGCCTGCCCCTGTGCCATGGGCCTGGCCACACCCACGGCCATCATGGTCGGCACCGGCCGTGGGGCCACGCAGGGCATCCTGATCCGCTCGGCGGAGGCCCTGGAAGGGGCGCACAAGCTGGACACCCTCATCCTGGACAAGACCGGCACCCTGACCCTGGGCCGGCCGCAGGTCACCGACCTCCTGCCTTTGCCGGGGACGACGCCGGAGGAACTCCTGCGCCTGGCCGCCTCGGCCGAGCGGGGCAGCGAGCATCCCCTGGGCGAGGCCATGGTCGCCGACGCCCGGACGCGCGGCCTGATCCTCGCCGAGCCGGCGGGCTTCCAGTCGCTGACCGGCCTGGGCATCCAGGCCGCGGTGGAGGGCCGGCAGCTGCTGCTCGGCAACCGGGCGCTGATGCAGCGGATGGGTATCGAGACCTCCGCGCTGGAGGCGGACGCGCAGCGCCTGGCCGATCAAGCGCGCACGCCGATGTTCGTCGCCGCCGACGGCCGGCTGCTGGGCCTGATCGCGGTGGCCGACCCGCTGAAGCCGGGCGTGGCCCAGGCCGTGCGCCGGCTGCGCGCCTTGGGCCTCGACCTGTGGATGCTGACCGGCGACAATGCCCGCACCGCGGCGGCGGTGGCCCGCGAGGCAGGCATCGACAACGTGCTGGCGGAGGTCCTGCCGGAGGGCAAGAGCGCCCAGGTGCGGGCCCTGCAGGCCAAGGGCCGGCGGGTGGGCATGGTGGGCGACGGCATCAACGACGCGCCGGCCCTGGCCGCGGCAGACGTGGGCTTCGCCATCGGCACGGGCACGGACGTGGCCATGGCGGCCTCGGACATCACGCTGATGCGCGGCGATCTCGAGGGCATCGCCAAGGCCCTGCGCCTGTCGCGGGCCACCATGCGCAACATCAAGGAGAACCTGTTCTGGGCCTTCGCCTACAACCTGGTGCTCATCCCCGTGGCCATGGGCGTCCTGTACCCGACCATGAAGCTGCTGCTCAGCCCCGGTCTGGCCGCGGGGGCCATGGCCCTCAGCTCGGTAACCGTGGTGTCCAACGCCTTGCGGCTGAAGCGCGTGAACCTGGGCGGCGCCGGCCCGACCGATGGCCAGGGGGCCGACGCGGCCGAACCGACGGCCGGCGCCGCTCCCCTGTTGGGCGCCGCTCGGCCGACGGCCGCTCAGGTCTTGTTCCTGGCTCTGGGGGGGCTGGGTCTGTTCGCGTTGGGCCGTTGGTCCGTCCGCGCCGGCGGCTCGCCGAGCCTCGCGATGACCGCGGATGAACAGGCGCTGTCTCGGGATCTGGCCGAGGCCCGCGACCATCTACGCCTGGCCGAGGCCAGTCTGGTGGCTATCGCGGGCACGGCCGACCCGGACAGGGCCGCCGAGGCACCGCAGAGCGGCGACCAGACGGCGACGATGCTGTCCGCAGCCGCCGATCATGGCATCTCCGCGGAGACCGCCGCCCAGCCCAATCCCGTGCCCGTCTCCGCCGGGTCCCTGGCCTCGGGCAAGGCGGCCTTCGCCCAGTACTGCGCCGCCTGCCACGGGCCGCAGGGCAAGGGGGACGGGCCCGACGCGGCCGGCCTCGACCCCAAGCCCGCCGACCTCGGCGCGGCCCATGTGCGGGACCAATCCGACGGGTCCCTGTACCACACCATCACCGAGGGCCGCGAAGGCACGGCGATGCTGGGCTGGGAGCCGCTCCTCAGCGACAAGCAGCGATGGGATCTGGTCAACCATCTGCGCGCGCTCGGCGATGGCCGCTAAGGCAGGAATGACCAGCCTTTGCGGTACTTCAGCATCAGCAGCTTCTCCACCAGCACCTTCATCCAGTCGCCGAAGATGTTGGGCAGCATCACCGCGAACTTGCGCGGCGGGAAGAGGCTGTTGGAGAGGATGATGACCTCCTTGTTCCCCGCGTCCATCACGCAGACGCCGGGAATGCTGCCGAAGGTCACGCAGCTGAGCTCCGACTGGCCCGCCATGATCTTGGTGATGTTCTCCACCGCGGTCTTGGCCATCTCATCCGTGGGATAGCCGGTCTTGGGCACGCCGAAGGGAACGGCGCCCAGGAAGGGGTTGGCCACCTTGACAGCCAGTCCGGCGGCGAAGATGTTGGGGAATCGCACGTGCTGGTATCCGTCATTGGTGGGCACGAAGCCCTTCTCGTCTCCCAGGCCGGCGGATTCGCGAACGACACTCGTGCCGCGGAAGGGGGGCACCAGCATCTTCCAGGTGGCCGGCAGGCGCTCGCCGCCGGCGAGCAGAACGGCATCCTCGGTGACTTCGCTGATGGCCGCGTTGGCGCGGAAGTCGATGCCCTGCCACTTCAGGAAGGCCTTCAACAGGGTCTCGCCGCCCTTGATGCCGCCGATGCCGAAATGGCCCAGGGCCGGCTCAGGGGTCACCCAGGTGATGGACACCTTGTCGCGCACACCGGCCTTGCGCACGTAGCGATCGAAATTGAACAGGTACTCGTAGCCCGCCCCCATACAGCTGGCGCCCGGCACGGCGCCGATCACGGCCGGCCCCGGATGCTTGACGAATTCCTGGAAGGCCGCATAGGTGGCCTCCGCGTCGCCGGGGCTGAAGATGGAATGCGTGTGCGCCTTGGGCCCCAGACCCGGCACGGCGTCCCAGACCAACTCCGCGCCGGTGGCGATGATCAGGTAGTCGTAGGCCTGCTCCCGCCCTGAGGCGCAGACCACCTTGCTCGCTTCCCCGTCGATGCGCGTGGCCTGATCCAGGATGAAGTCGATGCCCCCGCGGCGGAGGGTGTCCTCGGCCGAGAAGGTGATGTCCGCCACCTTGCGCCGCCCGAAGGGCACCCAGATGAGGGACGGGATGTACAGGAAATCACGGGTCTTGGAGATGACCAGGATGCGGGCCTGCTTGCCCAGCTTGCGCTTCAACTCGAAGGCGCTGGTCATGCCGCCGAAGTTGCCTCCCAGCACCAGGATCGTGGGCTTCATCGCTACCTGCCTTGTCTGTGCAACCGTCAGCCCGCCTGACGACGGGCCGAACATCTACGCAGCACAGTGTAGGACGACGCCTCGTCACCGCCCCCGGTCCAAATACCTAGCCGGGCGCGGCGAAAGGATGATCATCCGGATCGCGTCGCCCCAGGCTGAGCAGCGCCGCCCCCGTGCGCATGGCCTCCACCTCCGAACGGCTGATGCGCCAGACCATGGTGTCGCGGGGCTCGCCAGCGGGCGTCAATGCGTCGGCGACGAGGACCTCCGCCAACCGGTAGCCCAGCCGCCGCGGGATGGCGGCGCTGGCGATGTTGCGCGGGTCGCAGCGGATCTCCACCAGATCCACTTGCGGCAGCTCGAAGGCGACGAGGGTCAGGACGGCCGCCGCCTCCGAGGCCAGACCCCGCCCCGTGTGCGCCGCGTCCAGCCAGTAGCCGATCTCCAGCCCGTTCGGCCCGATGCGGGGATGCAGGCCGCTGCCGCCCAGCACCCGGCGGCCGTCCGGCGAGAACAGGGCATAGATCCAGTCCTCGCCGCTGGCAAACAGCTCCGCGAAGCGCCGCACCCGCGCCTCCACGACGTCGGCCGGCGAGGGCTCGTCGTGGGCCCAGGGCATCCACGGCCGCAAGTGCGCCAGGTTGGCGTCGATGGCCTGCTTCAGCAGCGGGCCGTCACCGGCCTGCCAGCTGCGGATGAGGAGTCGTGCGCTGCGGATGGCCGACGGGGGTGTGGCGGCCGTCATACGGTCTTCCGGGCATCCAACGCGGCCGCATAGGCCGCCAAGGTGCCTTCCGCCATCGCTCGCGCGGTGAACCTGGCCACGCGGGCCGGCCCGCCCGCCCGCAGGCGCGCGGCCAGAGCGCCGTCGTCCAGCACCCGACCCATCGCCTGCGCCCAGGCGCCGGCGTCGCGCGGGTCCAGCAGCAACGCCGCGTCCCCGGCGATCTCCGGCAGGCTGCCGGCGCTGGAGGCCAGCACCGGAATCCCCGAAGCCAGGGCTTCCGCCACCGGAAGGCCGAACCCTTCGTCCAGGGCCGGATGGGCCAGCAGGCGCGCCCCGCGGTAGAGCGCCGCCAGGTCCGCGTCCGTCACCCGGCCCAGGAAGCGCGCGCTGTCGCCCAGGCCCAGTTCGGCCGCCAGGGCATGGACCTCTCCGCTCAACCAGCCGTCGGCACCGGCCATGACCAGCTGGACGCCCGGAGCCATGCGCCGCAGGAGCGCGAAGGCCCGCAGCAGGGTGGCCAGGTTCTTGCGCGGCTCGATGGTCGAGACGAAGAGGACATAGGGGCGGAGGCCGTCAGGCCCCAGCAGCCCGTGACGTCCCCAAGCCGCGCGATCCACGGCCTCGTCGCCGTCCGCGCCGAAGCGCGGATGGACAGCGTTGGGCACCACGTGCACCTTTGCCGCCGGCGTCGCCGTCAGGGCAACGATCTCACCCGCCGTGTGCCGCGACACCGCGATCACCGCGTCCGCCTGGCGCAGGGAGCGGTGCACCTGGGCGTAGTAGCGCCGGCTCGCGGCGGTCAGCAGCTCGGGATGGCGCAGGAAGGCCAGGTCGTGCACCGTGACCACGGACCGGCCGCGCCAGCAACGTGGCACGATGAAGTCCGGGCTGTGCAGCAGGTTCAAGCCCTGGCCCAGAAGCTCCACCGGCAGGCTGATGCCCTCCAAGCGGTGGTGGGGCGGCGTCCAGAGCCAGCGGGCCGCGAAGGGGGCATCCGTCCAGGCGGCGCGGCCGCGCCGATGCTCCAAGCGCAGAGGCAGAAGCGGCCGGTCCCCCGCCATCAGGTGACCGGCCGCGTTCAGTTCCTCCAGGCCGGCGACAAGCCGGCCACCGTGTTCCGCGATCCCGCCGCCGCGATAGGCCCGCAGCCGCAGGTCGATCCCGACGCGCAGGGGCCGGGCGGTCGCGATCACCGCGTGCCCTGTCTCCCCGCCATCGGCGCCGGGAGCCTCAGTTCTCCAGCCGGCGGCTGAGCTGCTCCGGCGTCACGCGCTTGACGTCCCAGACCAGGCCGACCTTCTCCAGGGCGCGGATGACATAGGCCGACAGGTCCACCTGCCACCATTCCATGCCGTGCTCGGCGCTGTTGGGGAAGGCGTGGTGGTTGTTGTGCCAGCCTTCGCCCATGGCCAGGAAGCCGACGATGAAGTTGTTGCGGCTCTGGTCCTTGGTGGCGAAGGGCCGGCTGCCGAAGGTGTGGCAGATGGAGTTGACGCTCCAGGTGATGTGATGGGTGAAGAAGATGCGCACGGCGCCGCCCCAGAGGAGGCCGGTCAGGGCTCCCGACAGGAAGGACTCGCCGACGGCCATCGACCACAGTCCGCCGATCGCGAAGGGAATGGCCAGCCCCAGAAGCACCCAGAACACGAAGGTGCGCTCGAAGAAGCCCACCTGTTCGTCCTTGAGCAGCCAGGGGCCGTGCTTCTCCGGCTCCGTGCGCCAGCCATCGATGATCCAGCCCACATGCGCATGGAAGATGCCCTCCAGCGGACTGTGCGGATCGCCCTCCTTGTCCGAGAGGGCATGGTGCTTGAGGTGGGTGGAGGCCCAGGTGATGGGGCCGCTCTCGACGGCCATCCCGGCCGCGGCCAGGAAGGCGCCGCGCAGCCAGGGATAGGTCTGGAAACCGCTGTGCGTCAGCATGCGGTGGTAACCGATGGTGATCCCCAGGCCGGCGATCAGGTACATGACGGCGAAGAGCACCAGGTCCGGCCAGCCGACCGCCACGTTCCAAAGCAACCAGATGGCGTAGAGGGTGGCGATGAACGGCACGATCACCACCGTGAGGATGGTGATGCGGCCGACAAGGCCCTGAGGATGTCCGGTGGACTCGATCTTGGGACGGGATGCGTCGAGAGCCATGCGCCTGCCTTGGTCTGATGTTCGGTGTTGCCTGAACCGGCCACGTTACCCTAGCACAAAGCCGAGGTCCGCTCAACTAGACCGGCATCAGAAAACGGCCTTTGCGGCCAAGGTTCCTGTGCTAGGATTGGAATCGACTGAATTGACACCTGTTTGGCGCGACCCGGCAATCTGGCGCGGGTCGGCGGCGCCTCCGCGGATCGCGGAGTCGCCGGGGGGAAGACCGGTGAAACACCGGCGCTGACGCGCAACGGTAAGCCTTCAAGTCGCAGCGCGGCCGCCTTCGGGCGGCAGCCACGTGGAACCAGCCGCGTGCGAAGGCCAGCCCGACACCCCACCAGACGTGGCCTTGGCGGCGACGCCGCCATGATCGACCGCCGGCCTTCGCGCAAGGGGCTGGGCGGGTCCGGCCCGCGGCCACGCGCGCCCCCCCGCTCCTGTCCCTGCGCCCGGCCGAGCCCAGGCGTCCCGCGCGACTCGGGACAGGAGGAGACGGGCCATGATGTGGGGTGAGGCCGATAGGCGCCGCGCGCGCCGCCATGACGTGACACAGACGCCGCGCCCGAGAGGATGGCGACCACCGGCGCTGTTGTTGGCCTTGGGTCTGGCGATGGCGACGGCCGGCTCCCCGACCGCCCGAAGGGACGCCGCGGCGGCAGCCCCACCGGCGGTGGACCTGGTGGTGGACCGGGGCGACGGCGGCATCCACGTGGAGCGCCTGCCCTGGGTAGAAGGGATGACCGGTTTGACACTGCTCTCCGGCAGCGGCGTGCCGGTCGTGGCCAACGGAGGCGCGGTCTGCGCCATCGACGGCCTGGGCTGTCCCGCTTCCGACTGCTTCTGCGCCTGCAAGGGCGCGCGCGGCTGCCGCTACTGGAGCTACCACCATGGCGACGACGCCGGTGTCTGGTCCGCGGCCGGCACCGGTCCCGCCGAGTTCCAGGTCCCGGCCGGCGCCTTGGAGGGCTGGGCATGGGGCCGCCCCGCGCCCGTGGCCGCGCCGGCGCCCTGGCGCTCCGGCCGGCTGGCCCTGGCGTGGCTGCGCCGCTTCCAGGACGGACGGGGCGGCATGGCGGGTCATGTGGGCTTCAGCGCCGAGGCGGCCTTCGGAGCGCGCGGTCTGGGGCTGTCGATGGATCTGCTGCGACCGTCGGCCGCCGGCCCCGGACTGCGCGACTTCATGCAGGCCGCCGCCGCCGACTACGCCCGGAGCGCCGCGGCCACAGGCAAAGCCGTCGCCGGCCTGGCCGCTGCGGGAGGCGATCCGCGACGCGCCGCGGGCGCGGACCTCGTCGCCCGCCTCGCGGCGGCCTATGACCCGACCTCCGGGCGCTACGGCACCGGCACCTGGGACCAGGCCTGGGCCATCCTCGGCCTGGTCGCCGCGGGCGAACCGCTGCCGCCGGCCGCGGTCGGCGCCCTGCTGAGCCTGGCGGATCCAACGGGCGGCTGGAGCGCCGACGGCGTCGGCGAGCCGGAGGCCGACAGCACCGGCCTGGCCCTGCAGGCTGCCCACGCCGCCGGCCTGGCGCCAGACGTACCCGTCCTACGCGCCGCCCTGGACTTCCTGGCCGCCGGCCAGGGCGCCGACGGCGGTTGGGGGCATCATGGCCCCAGCAACGTCAACTCGACCGCCTACGCCGCAGCGGGCATCCTGGCCACCGGCGAGAACCCGAGCGGCGGCCGCTGGGCCGCGGGCCATCCCAGCCCGATCGACTTCCTCTTGGCCGCCCAGACCGCCGACGGACGCCTGCGCTTCGGCAACGCGGATGCCGAGGAGTCCGACCTGGTCGCCAGCCTGCAAGCCCTGCCAGCCCTGTCCGGCCGGCCCCTGCCACCAAGCGGCGCGGCGACGGCCCTGCGCCGCGCCCTGGATTGGCTGCGCGCCCAGCAGCAGCCGGACGGCGGCTTCGGCGGCTTCGGGCCGGGCAGCAGCCTCGACGCGGTGCTGGCCCTGGCCGGTGCCGGGCAGGATCCGGCGCCGCGCCACCGGGCGGGTCGCACACCTCGCGATTACCTGGTCGCTACCGGCCCGGACTACGCCGAACGCGGCCTCGCCGCCGCCGGCAAGCTGGCGGCAGGCCTGCGCGTGCTGGATGTCGACGTCGATGCCCTGCCTCGCGGCGAAGGGCGCTTCGACCTGCGCGCCCACCTGGCGCGAACCGCCGCAGCTGCCGTCGGTGCTCGGGAGCAGAGCAGCTGGGACCTGGCCTGGGCCATCCTGGGACTGACCGCACTGAACGAGCCCCTGCCGGAGGGTCTGGCGCGGGACCTGGCCGACGCCGGTAGCCCGAGCGGCGGCTGGGGCTACGCCCGGGGCGCGGAGGCGGCCGATCCGGACAGCACCGGCCTGGCCCTGTCGGCCCTCGCCGCCGCCGGCTGGGGGCGGGACCGCCCGGCGGTCCAGGAGGCCGAAGCCTGGTTGCTCGGCGCCCAGCAGCCCAGCGGCGGCTGGGGTTTCGAAGGCGCTCCCAGCGTCGACGCCACCGCCGGGGTCCTCTTGGGGCTGATCGCCCAAGGCCATTGGGTGGACGGCGCGGGCTGGATGGGCGGTGATCCCGGCGGCTGGAGCCGCCGGAGTGGCCACGACGCCATCATGGGCCTGCAGGCGACCGACGGCAGCTTCCAAGGACCGAGCCCGCTCCTGGCGACCACGGCCGGCATCCAGGCCCTGACCGGGCGTCCCTGGCCCTGGCTGGGAGCGGGGCGCTGGCGGCTGTGGCTGCCGCTCCTGACGCAACGCCGGTGAAGGGAGAGGGGCCGATGGCCTGGCTGAAGGCCATGACCCGATCTCTCGCGCTGGCCCTCGCCCTCGGCACGGCGACCGGCGCCCGTGCCCAGCCTGCGCCGGCCCAAGCGGGCCTGGTCGTCCGTTTCGGCGACGGGCGGGTGGTCACACGCTGCGTCGCCCTGCCGGAAGGCACGCTGACCGGCGTGGAGCTGTTGGAGCGCTCCGGGTTGGACATGGCGATCAAGGTCGAGGGTCTCGGCGCCCTGGTCTGCCGCATCGACACGGAGGGCTGCCCCCGGGAAGACTGCCTCTGCCATTGCCGGCAACTGGGTGATGGCTGCCGCTACTGGGCCTACCACAGCCTGGAGGAGGGGCGCTGGCGCTACGAGCAGCGAGGTCCGACCGCCCGTCGCGTCGTGGCCGGCGATGTGGACGGTTGGGCCTGGGGAGCGGGCTCGGTCAGCGCCGGGGCCGAGCCGCCTCCCCTGACCTTCGCCCAGATCTGCGCGCCGCCCTCGCCCACCGCCGTCAGCGTCCCATCGGTCGCGCCGCCGTCCGCGGGGCCTCCCCCGGCCACTGCTGCGCGGCGCGCGACAAGCGCGCCGACCGCCTCGCCTACCCGCAGCCAGACCGCTGCGACCGCCGTCCCGACCCCGACCTCCCGCGCCACGGCGACCGCCGCGCCCGCAGCGACCGCCGACACCCCAGCGCGGACGTCCGCGGCGCTCGTCGCCGACCCCACCTGGGCCGCGGACATCCGCGCTCGCATGCGATTGGCCACCCAGGCGGCCTATCCCACCCACCTGGCAGCGCTCGAGGCCACGGCCGCGGCCCGCGCCGAAGGCTCTGCCGGGTCGGCGGCCGTCCCTGGCCCCATCGACAGGAACCCAGCAGCGGACGCCGCAGCCGACCCGCCGGCCGACGACACGCCGCCCGGCGACGCCAAGGTCGCGCCGGCGCCCGCCATGTCGACCAGCGTGCCGGCCCGCGCGCGTCCTCCCGCCGCATCCACCGCGCCGTCGGCTCCACCGTCTCGCCGTCCCTGGGCGGCCGTGGGCGTGTTGGCGATATTGGGCCTGGCCTGGTGGCGCGGCCGCCGCGCCGGCGCCTGAGCCGTGACCGCCGCGCCGCGCCCCGCCGCCCGCAAAGGTATCCGACAGGACCCGCGCCTCTTCGCCCTCGCCCAGCTGCTGGGAATCGTGGCCTTCCTGGGCCCGCCCGCCGCCCTCCTGGCGGAGGCGGCGGGCGCCGGCATAGGGCGGCCGGCCGGCGGCTGGGACCCCGCGGTCCAAGCCGCCTTGCTCACCGCCAGCCTGGCCGCCCTGGCCCTGGAGGGCCTGTTCTTCCTGGGCGACGCGCGGCGCGTGGCCCTGCTGGCGGTGCTGGCCGCTCAGCTGGCTGCCTTGCGCTTCATCGAGGTGGCCATTCCCGGGCCGGGCGAGTTCAGCCCGGTCTTCGCGCCCATCCTGCTGGCCGGGCACACCTTGGGCCCGCGCTTCGGCTTCCAGCTGGGCGCCCTTGGCCTCCTGGTGTCGGCGCTGATCACCGGCGGGGTGGGGCCTTGGCTGCCCTACCAGATGATGGCCGCCGGCTGGGTGGGTCTGAGCGCCGGACTGCTCAGTCGCATCTGGCCGTCACGCTTCGCAGAGGCCCGGCGGGCGGAGATCGCCTTCCTGGTGGCGCAGGGCGCTTTCTGGGGCCTGGCCTACGGACTGCTGATGAACCTGTGGGCCTGGGTCTTCCTGGGCAGCGGCCAGCAGCCGGACGAACCCGCCGTCGCCGCCCTGGGACGCCTCATGGCCCTGATGCTCGGCGCCCTGCCCTGGGACGCCTTCCGCGCTGCGGGCAACGTGCTGCTGCTCCTCTTCATGGGCCGGCCGGTCCTGCTGTTGCTGCGCCGCGCTGCGCGGGGATGGGAATCGGTGGTCGACGGCAGGAGCGGCGGCATGGCGGGTATGGCGGGGCCGGACGCCGCAGAGATGCCCGCCGCCGCCCAGGAACCCGCACCCTCCGCCCCGCCTCCTCCGGGTCGGCTGGGGGAGAAACTGCGGCCGGCTGAACCGCCGGCGGGCGCGGCGCTGCCTCCAGCGCCCGCCGCGCCGCTCCATCCGCGCGCCTGGCTGGCCTGGGCCCTGGGCCTGGCCGCGGCAGCGTCCCTGGACGGCAACCCTTGGTCCTTGGCCGGCGCCGGACTCGCGGCGGCCCTGGTGGGCCAGGCGCTGGACCGGCCGCTGGGCGGCGGAGCCGCGGCGGGCCGTCCCGGACTGCCGGTGGGCCGCGTGGCGGGGCTGGTGATTCCCTTCGCCACCGTCTACAACGGGCTCTTCAGCCATGTGGGAGGCACCGTGCTCCTGCGCCTGCCGATGACCTGGCCGCTGATCGGCGGGCCCTTGACCGCCGAAGCCCTGGTCTACGGCGCGCTCACCGGTCTCAAGCTCTGCGTGCTCCTGGCCGCCTTCATGGGCCTGCAGCGAGCGTTGGGACAACGGGAACTGCTGGGGCTGATGCCTCGCGCCTTTGGCCCGCTGGCCCTGGCCGCGGGCATCGCCCTGGCCTGGGCACCCCAAGCCGGACGGCGGCTGCGCGAGCTGGCCGAGGCGCAGGCGGCGCGGGGCATCCGTCCCGGTCGCGGGCGCCGTGCAGCTGTGCGACAGGCCGCCGGCCTGCTGATCCCCCTCTCCGCCGAGGGCCTGGAACGGGCCCTCAACCTGGCGGACCTGTTGACAGCGCGAGGCCTGGTGGCTGGTGGGCGGGGGCTGGACGTGACAGGCCGCCGCTTGACCGCCCTGGGCCTCGTCGCCCTGGTCGGCTGGCTTCCGGCGTCCTTGCTGGGCCTGCCGACGCAGACGGCGCGAGGAATCCTGCTGCTCGGGGGCGGCCTGCTGCTGGCCGCCCTGTGGCGCGAAGGCCAACGCCGTCCCGTCAGCCGGCTGGCCCCGCCCCGCTGGCGGACGGCCGATGGTCTGGTCGCCGTCGGCGCCTGGCTGGCGCCGGCCCTGGTCCTGTTGCGCCCGGGTGCCGCCGCCGCCGCGGGCTGGTCACCCTACCCCACGCTTGGCCTGCCGCCGGCCGACAGCGCGGTGATGCTGGGCCTGATGGGCCTGGCCCTGCCGGCGGTGATGCTGCGACGGGGCAAGGGCGGCGCGGTCGATCCTGGACGCCTCTCGCCCCAAGTCGACTGGATACAGGGGCCGGGGGGCGAAGACGGTCAGTGGATCGGGGATGGCCCGAAGGGCGAGATCCTCGCCGCCGCGGCGTTCGGCCTGCGTTATGATGCCGCGCCGCGACCGGCCCTGGACGCGCTGTCCTTCGACCTGGCGCCGGGTAGCCTGACCCTGCTCAGCGGGCCGAGCGGCTCCGGCAAGTCCAGCCTGCTGCGCGCCCTATGCGGGCTGGTGCCGCTCACCACGGGGGGACGCAGCTGGGGGCGGCTGGCCGTCGGGGGGGAGGATCCACGCGAGGCCGGCCCGGAGGCGATGGGGCGACGCCTGGGGCTGGTGCCGGGCGATCCGGAGCTGGGCTTCGTCGCCGACCGGGCGGCGGAGGAGGTGGCCTTCGCCCTGGAGCAGTCGGGCCTGCCGCAGGGTCGGATCGCCGTGCGGGTGGCCGAGGCCCTGGCGGCCGTAGACCTGCTGGACCAGTCCTGGCGGATGGTTGACAGCCTGTCGGGCGGACAGCGCCAGCGCCTGGCCATCGCCACGGCATTGGCGCTGGCACCCGGCGCCCTGGTGTTGGATGAGCCCACCAGCCAGCTTGACGACGCGTCGGCGGCGCGCGTGCTGGCCCTCCTGCGCCGACTGGCCGACCAGGGACGCACCGTGCTGCTCAGCGAGCATCGCCTGGACCGTGTGCTGGGCCTCGTCGACGGACGGATCGACCTGCGAGCGGACGGCGGCGCGACGGTCGGTCCGCCGGCGACCTTCGCCGCCGCCGCGACGGCGCTTCCCGCGCCGCCGGCCACGACACCCGGCGAGATCCTGTTGACGCTGGACGACGTCGCTTTTGGCCATGGCAACCGGCCCGTGCTGACCGGCGTCCACCTGGCCCTCCGCGCCGGCGAGCTGGTGGCCCTGACGGGGCCTTCGGCGGTGGGCAAGACCACCCTCTTGCGCCTGGCGGCCGGTCTGCTGTCGCCGGCCGCCGGGCAGATCTGCCGCGGTCCGGGAATGGACTCGCCGCGGGCCATGGCCTGGCTGCCGCAGGATCCCGCGCAGCTGCTGCTGGCCGAGACAGTCCGCGAGGAGCTGATGATCACCCTGCGCGCGCATGATCTGGCGCCGACGGGACGGCAGGACCCCGACGCCTGGCTGGCGCGGCTGGACCTGGGCCATCTGGCCGAACGGCATCCGCGAGATCTCTCGACAGGTGAACGGCAGCGCCTCGCCCTGGCCGCGCTGCTGGTCATGGATCCCCGGCTGCTGCTCTTGGACGAGCCCAGCCGGGGACTGGACGACGGCAATCTGGCGCGGCTGACAGCCATCCTGCACGCCCTGGTCGCCGAGGGACGAACCGTCCTCCTGGCCACCCATGACGGTCGGCTGCTGCCCGCGGTTCACCGGACGTTGCGCCTGGAAGGCGACCCCGAGTCAGGGCGGCCCTCGCGTCTGGCCCCGCTACAATAGAGGCCGCTGATCCTGGTCCGGCATTCCCCGGATCCCCGCTATGGAGACAAGCCATGACCGTTCGCGTGGCCATCAACGGCTTCGGCCGCATCGGCGAGATGGTGTTCCGTTCCTTCCTCGACAACCCCGACGGCGTGGAGGTGGTGGCGATCAACGACCTGGCCGATCTCGCCCAGCTCAGCTACCTGCTGCGCTACGACAGCGTTCACCACGCACCAGCGCCCAAGCTGGCGTCCGGGCCGGGCTGGCTGCGCGTGGACGGCCACCAGGTGGCGGTGTTCCAGGAACGGGATCCGGCCCTTCTGCCCTGGAGCAAGCTGGGGGTCGACATCGTGGTGGAGAGCACCGGTGTCTTCGAGCATCGCGAGGGCATGGCGAAGCACCTGCAGGCAGGGGCCCGCAAGGTGATCCTGACCGCTCCGGCCAAGGCGGACGGAGCCGACGTCACCCTCTGCCTGGGGGTCAACCAGGACCAGTACCGCCCGGATGAGCACCACCTCATCTCCAACGCCAGCTGCACCACCAACTGCCTGGCCCCCCTGGTGCGCGCCCTGGACGAGGCCTTCGGCCTGCGCTGGGGGCTGATGTCCACGGTGCACGCCTATACCGGCTCGCAGGCTCTCGTGGACCGCGGCGACAAGGACCTGAGGCGCGGCAGGGCGGCGGCGCTGAACATCGTCCCCACCTCTACGGGGGCGGCGCGGGCCATCGGCCTGGTGCTGCCGCATCTCAAGGGGCGCATCGACGGCATGGCCTACCGCGTGCCGGTGCCGGCGGGCTCGGTGGTGGACCTCACCTTCCAGTCGGAGCGGCCCCTGAGCGCCGAGGCCATCCACCAGGCCATGCGCGCCGCGGCGGAGGACCCCAGCTACAGGGGCGTGCTCGCCTACACCGAGGACCCGATCGTCAGCTCGGACATCGTGGGCACCCCCTGGTCCTGCGTCTTCGACGCCACCACGACCTTGGTGCTGGACGCGCACACGGCCAAGGTACTGGCCTGGTACGACAACGAGTACGGCTATGCGCGGCGGGTGCACGACCTGGTGGTGCTGGTGGGCGGCGGCGGCTGACAGCCATGGCGCCCGCCCGCGCCGCTCGGGCCGATGCCGACGAGGGAAGTACGCAGAACGAGGGCGCAGCCAAGGCTGCGCCCTCGTTCACCAGGGGGGAAGATCAAGATGCCGTCAACCTGCAAGGTCGGCGTGGCAGGGATCGGTTCAAGGGTAGCGTTCGATCGGCCGGCCCATCCGGATCGGCCGACCGGAGATCAGCGTTGGCTGCAGCCGACGGCGGCCTGACGGAGGTTCGCCGGGCGAAGCCTGGCCGGCACTTCCATCACCATCACCTCCTGCGCCTCGTCGTCCTCCCGCAAGGGGTGGGGGTCTCGTCCGCCGATGACCTTGCTCAGCAGACGGAAGTACCCGAGGGCGCGGCGGTTCTCGACGTCGGCGAAATAGGCGGCGGGGGCTTCAAGCTTCATGGCAGAACCTCGATTCATTTCAGAGCGGGTTTTCATGGTCGGCTTCAACGGTAGGGTTCGGCTTCAACGATGGGTGCAGGAATCCGTTCATGGGGTCGTCTACGCGGATGGCTGCTCGGGAGTTTCCCGACCCTTCAGCCGTCCTTGAACCGCCCCGGCCTCCTGATACGACCGATGGTCGCCTCGCGTGACCGGATCGACATCGCCCACACCTATATAGACGTCGATTCTGCCAGCGATGTTACGTCTTGGGCGCCCGAATGGGTGAGTGTTTGATGAGCGGGACGGCGGAAATGCCCCGGCTTGAACCTATAATCTGGCGCTTGCCTTCCACCGCCGCACCCGACCTCCGGGTCGGGCGCCCGCGGTTGCCGCCCATCTCAACCATCCTCGCCCTGAAGGACCCCAACCATGTCAGTCGACCTGCGACATCCCGACCGCTTCGACACGCGCCACATCGGTCCGCGAGCCGATGATCTGCCTGCGATGCTCGCGGCCATCGGCCGGCCTTCGCTGGACGCCCTCATCGACGCCACCGTACCCGAGGCCATTCGCCTCCGGCGCCCGCTGGCCCTGCCGGCAGCCGGCGGCGAGCAGGCCATGCTGGCCGTGCTGCGCGAGCGGGCGGCCGAGAACGAGGTGTGGCGCAGCTACCTCGGCATGGGCTACAGCGGCACCTTCACCCCGGCCGTGATCCAGCGCAACATCCTGGAGAACCCCGGCTGGTACACCCAGTACACCCCCTACCAGGCGGAGATCGCCCAAGGTCGCCTGGAGGCCCTGCTCAACTACCAGACCATGGTCATCGACCTGTGCGGGATGGAGATCGCCAACGCCAGCCTGTTGGACGAGGGCACCGCGGCCGCCGAGGCCATGACCCTGGCCTGGGCCGTGCACCATCACGACGACGCGCGGGCGCGCTTCTTCGTCAGCCAGGACTGCCATCCGCAGACGATCGCCGTCCTGCGCATGCGCGCCGAGCCTCTGGGCATCCAGGTGGAGCTGGGCGACCACCGCGCGTTCACCCCCACCGAGGCCTACTGCGGCGGCCTGGTGCAGTACCCGGCTACCGACGGGAGCCTGGAGAGCCACGCCGACTTCTGCCGGCGACTGCAGGCCGTGGGCGCCCTCTGCGTCGTGGCCGCCGACCTGCTCGCCCTCACCCTCCTGACCCCGCCGGGCGAATGGGGGGCGGACGTGGTGGTGGGCAGCAGCCAGCGCTTCGGCGTGCCCATGGGCTACGGCGGCCCGCACGCCGCCTTCTTCGCCACCCGCGAAGCGCACAAGCGCCTGATGCCCGGCCGCCTCATCGGCGTCACGGTGGACTCGGGCGGCAAGACGGCCTTCCGCATGGCCCTGCAGACCCGGGAGCAGCATATCCGCCGCGAGAAGGCCACCAGCAACATCTGCACCGCTCAGGTGCTGCTGGCGGTGATGGCGGGCATGTACGCCGTCTACCACGGCCCCGCAGGGCTGAAGGCCATCGCTTCCTACGTGCACGACAGCACGCGGACCTTGGCTGCCGGCCTGAAGCGCCTGGGCCACCGACTGCGCCATGAGGCCTTCTTCGACACCCTGCGCGTGGACCTGGCCGGCGTCGACGCCGCCGGCCTGCGCGCCGCCGCCGAGAGCCGGCGCATCAACCTGCGCTACTTCGAGGACGGTTCGGTGGGCGTCAGCCTGGACGAGACGGTGACTGTGGCGGATCTGGATGACCTGCTGGCCGTCTTTTCCGCCGGGAAGGATCAGCGTCTGAGCGCCGCCACCCTGGCCGCCGAGCTGGGCGCGGCGGGCCTCGGCGACCTAGGCCGCGGCTCGGCCTACCTGACGCATCCCATCTTCAGCCGCCATCATTCCGAGACCGAGCTGATGCGCTACATCAAGAAGCTGGAGGCCAAGGACCTGTCGCTCACGACGAGCATGATCCCCCTGGGCTCCTGCACCATGAAGCTCAACGCCGCGGCGGAGCTGCTGCCTCTCACCTGGCCCGGCTGGGGTAGCCTGCATCCCTTCGCCCCCGTGGCGCAGGCGGGGGGTTACGCCAAGGTCTTCGCCGACCTGCAGGCCTGGCTGGCGGAGATCACCGGCCTGCCGGGCGTGTCCCTGCAGCCCAACTCGGGCGCCCAGGGCGAGTACGCCGGCCTGCTGGTCATCCGCGGCTGGCATCTCAGCCGCGGCGACGACCACCGCCGCATCTGCCTCATCCCCAGCTCGGCGCATGGCACGAACCCCGCCTCGGCGGTGATGGCCGGCATGGAGGTGGTGGTGGTCAAGACGGACGCCCTGGGCAACATCGACGTGGCCGACCTGAAGGCCAAGGCCGAGGCCCATGCCTCGGACCTGGCGGCGCTCATGGTCACCTACCCCTCCACCCACGGCGTCTTCGAAGCCACGATCAAGGAGATCTGCCGCATCGTCCACGCCAACGGCGGCCAGGTGTACATGGACGGCGCCAACCTCAACGCCCAGGTAGGCCTCTGCCGCCCGGGCGACATCGGTGCGGATGTCATGCACATCAACCTGCACAAGACCTTCGCCATCCCCCACGGCGGCGGCGGGCCGGGCATGGGCCCCATCTGCGCCGCGGCGCACCTGGCCCCCTTCCTGATGGGCCATCCGGTGGTGGCCACGGGCGGCGACGCGGCCATCGGGCCGGTGTCGGCGGCGCCTTGGGGCTCGGCCAGCATCCTGCTCATCTCCTGGATGTACATCGCCATGCTGGGCGCCGAAGGGGTGACCGACGCGACGCGCTACGCCATCCTCAACGCCAACTACATGGCCGCGCGACTCAAGGGCGACTACCCGGTCCTCTACACCGGTGAGCACGGCACGGTGGCCCACGAGTTCATCCTGGACCTGCGCGCCCTCAAGGCGGAGAGCGGCATCTCGGAGATGGACGTGGCCAAGCGTCTGGCGGATTACGGCTTCCACGCCCCGACGGTCAGCTGGCCGGTGGGCGGGACGATCATGATCGAGCCCACGGAGAGCGAGCCGAAGGAGGAGCTGGACCGCCTCTGCGACGCCTTGATCGGCATCCGCCAGGAGATCCAGGCGGTGATCGAGGGCCGCCTGGACCGCGAGGACAACCCGCTCAAGCGCGCGCCGCACACCGCCGCGGTGGTCATGGCCGACGACTGGTCGCGGCCTTACAGCCGGACCCAGGCGGCCTACCCGGCCTCTTGGCTGCGCGACCACAAGTTCTGGCCGACGGTGGGCCGCGTGGACGATGTCTACGGCGACCGCAACCTGGTCTGCACCTGCCCGCCCATCGAGAGCTACATGGCGGAAGGCTGATGGCGGCGGCGAACGAGGTCCGCGTCCTGCCGGTCATCGAACTCAGCGGCGACACGCGCGCCCAGGGGCTGGCCCATGGCCGGCTCCTGGCGCCGCGCATCCGCCATAACCTGGCGGTGTACTTTCATCGCTTCGAGCACGAGGCCGGCTTGCCTCCGGAGGACGTGCTGGAGCGGGTGGGCATCGCCTGGCCGGCCCTTGCGGCGGGGCATCCGGCCTATGCCGCGGGCGTGGAAGGCATCGCTGAAGGGGTGGGCGAACCCTTGGCGCGCATCGCCGCCCTGAACCTGCGCTACGAGATCCTCTACCACCAGTTCACGGCCAAGGCGATGGTGGACGGCTGCACCTCCTTCGCCCTCCTGCCGCCGCGCACGGCCGACGGCCATCTGTACATGGGCCAGAACTGGGACTGGATCCCGGAGGTGCAAGGTGCCGTCCTGCGCATCACGGAGCCGGGCCTGCCGGAGCAGCTCTGCTTCACGGAGGCGGGCATCTTCGGCGGCAAGATCGGGATGAACGCGGCGGGCGTAGGGGTGGCCATCAACGGGCTCACCTCAACGGCCGACGACTGGACGCGCCTGGGAGCGCCGGTGCACGTGCGCACCTGGCAGGTGCTGCGCTCACGAACCCTGGAGGACGCCGCGGAGGCGGTGCTGGCGGAGCCACGCTCCTGCTCGGTGCACCTCTTGGTGGCGCAGGCGGCGGGGAACACCATCTGCACCTTGTGAAAGGCTGTGGGTAAATTGAACACTGCTAGCTCACTTGTTCCAGCGTCATGATCTCGCTTACCAGGCTGGC
>JBGAUA010000043.1:0-23325 GCA_044228875.1 Anaerolineae bacterium | reverse complement strand
GCCAAGGTGAAGGTGTACTTCCTGGACCGCTCGGGCGACGTGATCACGACGCTGGTGGACTGGGTCTGCCCGCGCGGCTCGCAGACCTTCTTCCTGCCGATCGTGGCCGACCTTCCGGGCGCCTGGGTGGGCAGCATCCGCGTGGAGAGCCAGGACTGGTGGACGCCCGGGTCGAACACGGTCGAGGCGCCGGATGTCGTCGGCGTGGCGACGCTGATGAAGTACGGCGACGTGGCCCGCACGGAGACGCAGCAGGCCATCGCCTACAACCTGCTGGTCGAGCACAAGGCCTACGTCTGGCAGGCCGGCGCCGGCGCCGGCGACCTCTTCAGCGGCGTGGGCCTGATCGCCATCCCGAGCCTGCTCAAGGACCTGGACGGCTCGGGTGTGACGAGCGAGACGGCGATCATGAACCTGGTGGCCAAGCCGGGCTTCACGGACTTCGCCATCTACATCTACGACCAGAACGGCCTCCTGGACTTCGTCTGCCAGAAGCTGTTCGATCGCCAGGTGGAGTACATCGACCTGCAGACCTGGGGCTACGTGAACAACGGCTTCAAGGGCTCGGCGGTCATCTCCGCGACGTTCTGGGAGCATGACGTCTTCGATCCGGACGGCAAGTTCGTCCGCAACCTGGTGGGCCTCGGCGCGGTGATGGTCGAGCGCACGGGCACCCGCCTGGGCGAGGACATCCCCGGCGACGAGGCCGCGGGCGACCGCGGTATTCCGTTCGCCCTCACGGTCGGGGGCAAGACGCCCAAGTGGTGCCCCGGCGGCGAAGTGCCGCGCTGCCCCGGCCAGCCGGTCTACGCGGTGCTCGAGTCGCCGTTCTCGGCCTCCGAGACCCTGGGCGCCGGCACCGCCGGCACGCTCGTCCCCGCCGTGACGCCGTTCACGCTCAGCCGCACGCTGACCGTGTCCGGTCTGCCGGCCGAGTGCCGGGTCACGGATGTCAACCTCGACATCGCGGTCACCACCACCTTCATGGGTGACGTCGTCGCGACGCTGACCCACGGCGGCAAGTCGGCGGTCCTCTTCGACTTCATCTGCGGATCGAACGACAACCTCACGGTGACCTTGGACGATGACGCCACGTCGCCGGTCAGCGGCACCTCGCCCGCCGGCGCCTGTCTGGCGCCGACGAATGCCGCCGGCACCTTCAAGACCGAGTCCGGTTCGGCCCTTACCGGCATGGACAAGACCCTGGCGGAAGGTGACTGGACGCTCGACCTCCGGGATTCGGCGCCTGGCGATCCCACCTACCTCAACAGCTGGGGCATCAAGGGCACCTGCAATTACCGGCAGTTGCTGCCTTGATCCCTGCGGGAGGTGGCCTTCGGGCTCCTTCCTGAACGCCTGAATCTGAACAGCCCCCTCGCCTCAGGGCGGGGGGGCTGTTTCGTTGTGGGGCGCGCTCGGGGCCGAACGGCTTCCGACGGTCGCCCTTGCCGGCCGCGATCGGATTCGTAGAGAGAGCCAGCGGCTCCTTCCGTCCGCTCCTTCCCCACACTCCCGGCAGTCGACTGCCGGGCCGTCACGTCCTAGGGCAACCGGTACGCGTCGCGCGTGGGTCGGAAGGGGCGCAGCAGCCAATGCGGCCGGCGCATGCCATCCGGCGACACCTGGCGGGCTGGTCGGGTCAGCGCCATCCATTCCTGGTACACGGCGCGTGAGCGGGCCGTGTCCACGAAGACATCGCCGCTTCGGTCGCCCGGCTCAGCACGGGTGACGGTCACCTTCTGATGCCAGCAATGCATGCCGGTCACCGGATCCGGGTGCACCGGAAAGGTGAGGTTCTGGTGCACGCCCACCTCCGTCCACCAGATGCGGCTGGAGTCCGGATCCGAGGAAGCGAAGGGCTTCGTCCCCTCACGGCGGCGCATCTGCCACTGGCCTTCGGGGCTGCGGTTCAGGTCCACCAGGCTGGAGGACCAGCGCTCCATGGCAGTCTCTTGCAGTCGCCAGCGGCCCATGTGGTGCGAGCAGGCCGAGACGCCGGGCCGAATGCCCTCGGTGACCCAGGCCGGCAGGACGAAATGCCCGATGTCCGTGCTCACCCGCAGCAGGTCGTCCGTGACCACGTCCAGCCGGGCGGCGTCCTCCGGATGAATCCAGAGCGGGTTGCGGTGGCTGATCTCGTAGAGCCACTTGCTGTTGCCGCTGCGGGTATGGATGAGGTTGGGCAATCGGAAGGTGGGGATGAGCACCATCTGTCCGGCTTCGCGGTCTACCTCGTTGGGATGGACATGGCTGCGGATGTAGACGGGCAAGGCCGCTTCCGGCCAGCCCCAGTCGTGCAAGGTTCGCGACCAGAACTCAAGGCGGCGGCTCGGGGTGTCGAAGCCGCGCCGCAGCTCGCCGTCGATCTGGATGCCCACGGGCCGGCCCGCCTCGGTCGCCGCGAACACCGGATGCGGGGTGATGTTGGCTGATGGCGCCGCCGGCGTGCTCGTCCTGACGATGCCGCTATCCGGGTCGATGCGCAGATCGGCGAGGCCTTCCGGGCTCAACGGCTCGTCATAGCCGGCCCTGGCGCCCTGGCGGATCTCGAAGGCCCCGTAGCGCTGCATGTAGCCGAAGGGATCCAACCCGGCCGCCGCTGCGGCTTCCGGCAGGCCGGGAACGGTGTTCTCGAACATCCAGCGGTAGTACTCGTGGACATGCAGCTTCTCCCCCGGTCGATAGGGCGACTCAAAGGATCGCCGGATGCCCAGGCTGCCGTCAGGGTCGATGCGCCATGACAGCTCGATCCAGAACTCGGTCTCCTCCCAAACCTCGCCAGGGTTCGCCTCGTAGGTGTAGCGCACTGACCGGCCCTGGCGCTCCATGGCCACCCGGCGCACGGGCTGCCGGAAAGCGATCCAGCAGCCGGCGTGGGTCTCCTGGCTCATCACGTCGTGGCGTTCGGATCCATGGCCCATGGGCAGCACGTAGTCCGCGAACCAGGCCGTCTCCGACCAGGTCGGCGTGAGGCAGGCATGCAGCCCGATCTTGCGCTCGTCGGTGAGGGCCTCCAGCCACATGGCCCCATCGGGGTTGGTCCAGACCGGGTTGTAGACGCGGGTGAAGTAGGTGTCCAGCGAGCCCCGGCCTTCGTCCAACAGGTGGGGCAGGAGGAAGCTCATCTCGAAGAAGGCGAGCGGGAACTCCTGCGGCCAGGTGAGCTCGTTCCAGCGCTCGGGATGGGGCGCCAGGTGGTGCGGCCGCGGCACCCACTTGTCCCAGGTGTTCATGGACGTGCCGCCTTCCACGCCCACGGACCCGGTGAGGACGGAGAGCAACCACAGGCAGCGCGCCACCTGCCAGCCGCCCAGGTTGCCGGCCGTGGCCGATCGCCAGGTGTGGGCGGCGAGCTTGCCTTCACAGGCGGCCACCGCCTCGGCCACCGCCAGGATCTGTTCCGCCGGCACGCCGGACTCGGCGGCGGCGAAGTCGAAACTGAACTGGGCGTACTGCTCCAGGAATCGGCGTTCGAAGCTGTCGAAGTCCGGCGCGTCGTCCGGATGGTCCTGGGCCAGCCATTCCCGCCAGTTCACCCAGCGTTCGACGAAGGCCTTGTCGTAGCGACCGGTAGCCACCAGATGCCTGGCGATGGCCAGCAGCATGGCGGCCTCCGAGCCGGGCCAGGGCGACAGGTGCAGGTCGGCGCGGCTGGCCGTGTTGGACAGGCGCGTGTCCCAGACGATGAGCTTCGCGCCGGCCAACTTGCCCTCGATGACGCGCTGGGCGTGGGGGTTGAAGTAATGGCCCGTCTCCAGGTGGCTGGAGATGAGCAGGATCACCTTGGCGTTGGCATGGTCCGGTGAAGGGCGGTCCAGGCCGGTCCAATAGGCATAGCCGGCGCGCGCGCTGGCGGAGCACACGTTGGTGTGGCTGTTGTGGCTGTCGCAGCCCCAGGCGAAGAGCACCCATTCCATCAGCCCGTCGTGGCCGGGCCGGCCGACGTGATACATCACCTCGTTGTGGCGCTGCTCGAGGAAGGCCTGTCGGATGCGCGCGCCCAGGTCGTCCAGCACCTCGTCCCAGGTGACGCGGCGCCACTTGCCCTCGCCCCGCGCCCCCACGCGCTTGAGCGGGTAGAGGATGCGCTCGGGATCATAGACCTGGTTGTGGGTGGCGGGGCCCTTGGCGCAGTTGCGCCCGCGGCTGCCGGGATGCAGGGGGTTCCCCTCGAACTTCTGCACCTCCAGGCTGTCTTTATCGACATAAGCCAGGAGCCCGCAGGCGCTCTCGCAGTTGAAGCAGACCGTGGGCACCAGGGTGTAGCGCCGCGGCACCTTGCGCGGCCAGGCGCGCGCATCGTATTCCACCCAATCCTCCCAGCGGTCGACCGGGGGGTAGGGGTGCAGGCCGTCGTCGAGGGGCTGGGGAAGGGAAGCGGGCGGCAGCGGGGCGTTGGCTGGCTGGCTCATGGGGGCATGATACCACGGTGCCGGCGGGCTGTCCGATTGGTTGCTGCACCGATTCAACGCCACACGGTCTGAAGGATCCAAGATCTCGATGCCCCGCCATCAAGCGCCCCGTCCGATCAGTCCGGCGGCCAGCCCTGCATCCCCCCGCCCAGCCAGCGGTCCACCAGCAGGCCCACGCAGAGCAGCAGGGCGTGCCAGAGCTGCAGCCGTGCCGTCATGCCCAGCACCGGCAGCAATGCCCGGCCGGAGGCGCCGGAGCGCACCTGGGCGATCGGGCCTGTGGCCAGCGGCAGCGCGCCCAGCACCAACATGACCGCTGGACCCAGGCCCCAAGCGGGGCGTGAACTGAGGCCTCCGGCCAGGCCCATCAGCACGGGGAGGACAAAGGCCAGGGCCACCGAGGCCGCGTAGTAGCCGCGTCCCCATTGGGCGCCCAGGCGCACGACGAGGGTGCGCTTACCGGCCGCGCGGTCGCTGTCCATGTCGCGCAGGTTGTTGACCGTGAGGATCGCCACCGACAACGCGCCCACCGCCACGCCCAGGAGCGCAGCCCGAAGGCTCCAGGCCAGAGCCTGGACGTAGTAGGTGCCGGAGACGGCGATGACGCCGAAGAAGAGCATGACGAAGAGATCGCCCAGGCCGCGATAGGCCAGGGGATGCGGCCCGCCGGTGTACAGGTAGCCGCAGGCCAGCGAGGCCAGACCGATGATGAGGATTGGCCAACCGGCCCGCGCTACCAGGTACATACCCACAAGGGTCGCCGCGGCGAAGGCCAGCGCAGCGCCCCAGGTCACGGCCCGGGCGGATAGCAGACCGGCGGCAACCACCCGCGTGGGGCCGAGGCGGTCCGGGGTGTCGGCGCCCTTCTTGAAGTCCAGCACATCGTTGGCCAGATTGGTGCCGACTTGAATGAAGAGCGCGCCGACCAGGGCCGCCAGGGCCGACAGGGCGTGAAAGTCGCCCAGGTAGACGGCGAGCGCCGCGCCCACGGCCACCGGCGCGACGGAGGCGCTGAGGGTGCGCGGGCGGACGGCCAGCAGCCAGGCACGGGCCGGGGAGATCCGCGGCGGCGGAGGCGGCGCGGGAGGCGCAGACCGGGCGGCCATCGTCGCGCCCGTCATCGTCGTGACCTCAAGGGCGGGCAGAGCAGGAGAGCCGCGCTGGTGGCCATGCGGGTCATGCGATCGCTCGGCCTCACGGATAGCGTCGGAACTTGCCGAAGTCCGGCTGGCGCTTCTCCAGGAAGGCGTTCTTGCCCTCGGTGCCCTCTTCGCTCATGTAGTACAGCAGGGTGGCGTCGCCGGCCAGCTGCTGCAAACCGGCCTGGCCGTCCAGGGCGGCGTTCATGCTCACCTTGAGCAGGCGCAGCGCCATGGGGCTGAGGTCGAGCATCTCCCGGCACCACTGCACTGTCACCGCCTCCAACTGGTCCACGGGCACCACGGTGTTCACCAGACCCATGTCCAGGGCTTCGCGGGCGTTGTACTGCCGGCAGAGGAACCAGATCTCGCGGGCCTTCTTCTGTCCGACGCAGGCGGCGAGGAAGCTGGAGCCGAAACCACCGTCGAAGCTGCCCACGCGCGGGCCGGTCTGGCCGAAGATGGCGTTGTCGGCGGCGATGGACAGGTCGCAGACCACGTGCAGCACGTGCCCGCCGCCGATGGCGTAGCCGGCCACCATGGCCACCACGGGCTTGGGCAGGCGGCGGATGCGCATCTGCAGGTCCAGCACGTTGAGGCGCGGCACCCCGTCCTCGCCGACATAGCCGCCCTGGCCGCGCACACGCTGGTCGCCGCCGGCGCAGAAGGCCTCGTCGCCCGCGCCGGTGAGGATGACCACCCCCACCTCGGCGTCCTCGCGCGCCAGATCGAAGGCTTCGATCAACTGCGTCACCGTCTGGGGGCGGAAGGCGTTGCGCACCTCCGGCCGGTCGATGGTGATCTTGGCGATGCCTTCGGCCTTCTCGTAGCGGATGTCGGTATAGGCCTTGACGGGCTGCCAGTCGATGCTCACGGCGGGCTCCTGGGCGGGGCGATGGTGGCTCGGGCCCAGGATTCTACCAAAGACCGGCGCGGGACCGCCGGCGGCGAGGCTGCGGCTCAGCTGCCCAGGGCGGTGTTGCGCCAGGCCCAGAGCATGTAGGCGACGGTGAAGAAGACGCTGACGATGACCACCGCGGCCATCAGGGTGCCGATGGAGCCCAGGGTCTGGATGAGGCTGTCAATGATGGGCATTGCAATACTCCAGTGCGTAGCGGGAAAGTCCCGGCCATCCGCGAACGGAGGCCGTCACGATACAGAACGACCGCCACCACCGATGGGTTATGGACCGGTCGGCGCGGGGCTTCCACGTGACGCGAAGCGAAGCGGTGGGGTTGGCGTCTGTCGTGCCCTTGCCGAGCGGACGGTGGCGCGCCGGCCGCGCCCTTGAAGGGGCGACGGCTCCAGCGCTTCGCCTCCAGCAAGGACAAGCGCTCAGGTATCGAACGCTTCAAGGAAGGACCGGACGCAGTCCGCCACCCAGTCCGGCTGCTCCAGCTGCGCCGCATGCCCCGCGCCGGGCACCGGGCGCACGGTGATGCGCCCCGAACGCTCCGCCATCGCCCGTCCGATGCTCAGGAACCTGGCGTCCTCGGCTCCGGCCAGGAACAGGCAGGGCATGGCCAGCGTTTCCAGGCGATCCCACAGTGGCGGCATGCGCCCGGTGCCCAAGCGCCGCAGGCTCTCCGCCAGGGCCGAGGGCGACTGCTCCAGGCGCCGCCGTCGCTCCCCTGCCAGCAGCTTGGGGTCCAGCCGCGCCTGGCTGGCGAAGAGCGGTTGCGCCATCCAGTAGTCGACGAAGGCCGGCAGGCCCTCACGCTCCAGGCGCGCCGCCAGGGCGTCGTCGGCGGCGGCGCGGGCCGTGCGCTCGGCCAGGTCGGCGATGCCGGGCGAGGCGCCGATGAGGCCGAGGCCGGCCAGCCGCTCCGGTGCCGCCAGGGCCAGGCTCAATGCTACCCGGCCGCCCATGGAGTAGCCCAACACATGCGCGCGGGCGATGTCCAGGGCGTCCATGGTCCCCAGGACGGCGGACACGACGCCGGGCATCGCCCGCGCCGCGGGATCCGTCGCTTGCGGCGAGCGACCATGCCCCGGCAGATCCAGGGCGATGACCCGCCGCCGCGGCACGGTCCGCCGGCCGACGCCTTGACGCCTACGGTCCGCGCCGACTGCGTGGACCGCGTCCACCGTACCCTCTGCAGCGACTGCCCCCTCTGCCCCGCCTGCCCCGACCGCGCCCGCCGCCTCACCGCGGCGCCAGGCGAGGGCGAAGCCCTGCCAGGAGCGGAGGTCACCGGTGAAGCCGTGCAGCAGCAGCAGGGGTGGACGCGTCCGGGAACCGGCGACGAGGACGCGGTGGTGGAGCGGCTGAAGTGCGGCGCTGAGCGTGGCCATCGGGGCGATCCGGTGGGGAGGGGCGGACGCGGCTGCGTCGACATCCGTCTTGGGTAGGGCGATCACCATGCTACCATCGACGGCTGAGGCCGCCATGCTTCCCGAAGGCAAACGGGTTCAGCGGGAACCGAGGCGTCCGAGAATGCCACCCACCGCGTATCGGTCCATCACCGCAGCGAGTCGTCGCGGCCTGCAGCCCTGCCAGGCTCCGTCGGAAATCCGACCCAGCAGAATACCGAAAGGACGCCGGCCATGAGCTCAGGCAGCCCCGAGGTCTCCAATCGCCGCCGCCAGCGCGCCGCCATCGCGCCGCGCCTGGCCATGCTGCTGATCGCCCTTTCCGTCGGACCGCTGGCCTTCCTCCTCCTCAGCCTCCGCAGCGCCGGCATGCCGGACTTCGCCGCAGCCTGCCAGACCGGCGCGCCCTTCCATGTGGCGGCGGTGTACCGGGGGCAGACGGACCCCAATCGGCCGCCGAACAACAAGGCGCCGTCGGTGATCCTGTTCCGCGACACGCCGGAGAACCGCATCCACCATGAGTTGGCCAGCTTCAAGCAGGTGGGCGCGATCTGGGGTCTGGCCTACAGCCGGCGGGAGCAGGCGGTGTTCGCCGCCACCTTCCACAAGCGGGGCCTGCCCTATGGGCCGGCCGGCTCAGGGGGCATCTACCGCATCGACCTGCGGACGGGGGACATCACGACCTTCGCCACCGTGCCCAATACCGGAGGGCGGGTCCTCAACCCGTCGATGGGCAGCGGCACCTTGGACAACGACCAGTACCAGGCGCGCTTCGTCGGCAAGGTGGCCTTGGGTGACCTGGACCTCAGCGCCGACGAGACCGAGCTCTTCGTGGTCAACCTGAAGGACCGCCGGATCTATCACTATGAGACGGCGACCGGCCGCCTGATCGGCAGCTTCGACCATGGCGCCGCGGCCGAGGCGTGGTCCGCCGACGCCCGGCCCTTCGGCCTGACCTGGCATGACGGCTATCTCTACCACGGCCTGGTCAACGCCCGCGCCGTCAAGCCCTTCGAGGCCCGGGTCTACCGCTCGCGCCCGGATGGATCGGGCATGTCGCTGGTGACCAGCGTGGACCTGCGCTACCCGCGGGACCGGGTGGATCTGGGCGAATTCCAAGGGGCCACGGCGCTGGAACTGCCCTGGGGCTCTTGGAATGAAGGCCCGACCTTCGAAGCTTTGCGGGGCCAGCCGATGCTCACGGACCTGGTGTTCACCGATGACCAGACCCTGGTGCTGGCCTTGCGCGACCGCTTCTGGGATGTGACCTTCGGCTGGATCAACGACCTTCCGGGGAACGGTTGTGTGAGCCCTTGCACCAAGTACGATCGCGTCATTGCGCTCACCCTCCTGGGATTTGGCGACCTGCTGGTGGCGCGGCCGAAGGACGGCGTCTTCCAGGTGACCACGGCGCCCGAGACCTTGCGCGACACCAATGCGCTTGGCCACCAGGAGAGCGCGATGGGCGGCCTGGCCTGCGCGGCGAACGGTCCCGGGCTGGTCGCGGGAGCCTACGGGGTCGAGAAGGTCAGGTCGGAACGGGTGCTGGGCATGGAGGGCCTGTTCTGGTACGACATGCGCACGGGCAACGCCACGAGCCACGAGGCCTTGGCCCAACCGGGCAGCTTCGACCTGTACCGCCTGCTGCTCGCGGCGCCGGTTCAACGGGCGGCAGCCCATTCGGAGCTCGTCAGGTACTATGCTGACGTCGCCAGCATGGGGGACATCGAAGCCCTCTGTGATGTCTGTGGCCCGCCGCCCACCCCCACCCCCACATCGACCTCGACATCCACCGCTACGCCGACATCCACGCCCACCGCGTCCCCCACCGGCACGCTCCCGCCGACGGTGACGCCTACCGCCACGTCGACCATCACGCCCAGCGCCACCAGGACCTCCACTCCCCTGCCCAAGCCGGTCTACCTGCCCCTCCTCCTGCGCGAAGCCTGCGACCCGGAGCGCGCGGTGGCCGACGTGGTGCTGGTTCTGGACCTGTCCTCCAGCATGGAAGGCGAGAAGTTCGCCGCGGCCAAGAACGCGGCCAAGGCATTCCTGGGCGCGATGGACTTCCCCGGCGATCGCGTGGCCATCGTCGGCTTTGCCACCACGGGCCGGATCTTGGTGGACCTGACCGGCGACGCCGCGGCTTTGGGCCGGGCCATCGACGGCATGGTCCTGGAGAGCGGCACGCATATCGACGAGGGCCTTGTATTGGCCCTGGGCCTGCTGGAGCGCCGCCGTCCGGAAGCCACGCCCATGGTCGTGCTGATGACCGACGGCATCCAGGCGCCGGAGGTGCTCGAGCGGCCCCAGCTGCTGGCCGAGCAGATCCGCGGCCGCCACATCCTCCTCCACGTGGTCGGCCTGGGCCTGGACGTCGATGCGGCCTACCTCCTTCGCCTGGCCGGGGACGACCCTTCCAGCCTCCACCTCTCGCCGCGCGCCGAGGAGCTGGCCGCCATCTACGTGGCCATCGCCGGCCTGATTCCCTGTCCTTCGGGGGCCTTCTGGGCGGGGCGGTGAAGGCGCGGCCTAGGCCTGGTCCAGCTCCCGGCTCAGCTCCCGGTGCAGATCCCAGAACCAGCGCTCGGCCTCGTCGCGCCGCTCCGCCAGCCGCTCGGGGCCGGGGATGAAGGCCAGCGGCTCCAGGCGCGCCAGGGCCTCGGCCGGCAGGGCCCGGCCCAGGGCATGCCAGCCGAAGTCGAAGCGCTCCGGGTCGTGGCGCATGCGCAGCAGCTCCAGGAGCGGCCGCAGGGTCATTCCCTGGTAGAAGGCCAGGGCCACCAGGCCCTGGCCGCGCCGCAGCTCCTTCTCCACCAGGGGCTGGAAGAGGGGGAAGGTGGTGGCCATCGTCGCCAGCCGCTTCCGCCGGCGCGCCTCCTGCGCCGCCGCGTCCCAGGGCGGCGCCGTGGTCACGCCGGCCTTGTCGAAGTGCACCCGCGCCGCGCCGTGGATCTGGGGCGCCAGGAACTTCTCGGGCGCCCCGGCCTTGACGATGCAGAGGTCGATCATCAGGAAGGGCGACGCCCGCTCCAGGCGGTAGAAGGCCTGCCAATGGCCGTGCCAGGTGGGCTGAGGGAGGACGTGGCGCAGCGTCGCGCCGCCCAGGGCGGTGACCAGGGCTTCCACCTCGGCCGCGGCCGCCTCTACCTGGTCGTCGTCCACGGCCAGCATCAGGTCGATGTCGGACCATTCGTCCGCCTTGTCGAAGGCTGCCGAGCCGCCCTCCCACAGGGCCAGGGCGTAGGGCAGGGGCTCGAACGCGGCGCGGAAGGCGGCCAGGAGGGTCGGGCGGTCGAGGAGATCGGCAGCGGAAGGCGCGGATGCTTGGGGCTCGGCGGGGCGGGTCATGGCGGGCTCCTGCGAAGCGGGCGGGCGCGCCGAGTAGGGAGATGTCCAGGCGCGCCACAATCGGCCTCTCCAGGACGATGGCGGCGGGCGGGGCGTGACCGGTTCGGACAAGCGGGTCAAGCTGATCCTCGCCTGCCCCATGACGACGGGGCGCTCGGACCCATTTCGCCGGTCGGCCGTATCGGCGGCCCACCTCGGCCGTCATCTCTTCCAGATGCAGATGATCTCGCGCCTGCTGGCCGCGCTGGCGCTGACAGCCGCGCTGACGCTGTCGACCCGCGCCGCCCTTTGGCCGACCGATTCCGCGGGCCGGCGGCCATATCCCTCAACCTACGGTCGTCGTCTTGGTTCACGGCGCTGCTGACGCTGTCCGCCCCTCGACATCCATTTCCCAGAGCCAGGCCCCGCTCTCGGGCGGGCTTGATCCGATGTCTCTCCCAGGAGCTGACGATGCATGTGTTTGCGTTCACCCCTCATGCCTGGGTTCGCCGACATCAGACCGCCGCTTTGTTTCTGGTGGTAGCCCTGCTGGCGCAGGCCGCGACTTGGGCTTGGCCGGCTCCGCCTTCGGTGCTTGGCGCTGCCGCCGTCGCCACGGAATTGGACCTGTCTACCGCGGCTCGTGCCGGAGAGTCCCGCCATGTGGGCGTTGAGCGCGCTGGCGCCTGTCACCGTCACCCTGCGCTCGGGCGCAGGGCTGGAGCGGGGCCTACAGACCATGACGACCTTCGCCAATGGCACGTTCGACGTCGACCTCGTCGACCCGGCGGGCCGCCCCGTGGCCATCCAGCCGGAGGACGTCCTGGAGATGGCCGAGGCCACCGGCGACCCGCTGTTGATTCGGGTCCCCCAGCTGTCGGCGCGGGCCGACCTGGCCTCCGGCGCCATCGTCGGGCTGGCGCCGCCCGGCACGGAGGTGACGGTCAGCGTCGAGTATGACGCCGACGGCGACCAGGGCGATGTCACCCGTGTGACGGCCCTGACCGACGACAGCGGCCAGTTCCGGGCCGACTTCGCCGGCCAGCGGGCACTGGCACGCGGGATGGGCGGCCAGCTCGTCGCCGTGATCCGCGGCGTCCGGTTCGTGGCCGGCTGGTCCGCGCCGCGCCTTGCGGTCGACCTGGGGGTGTCGTTCCTGGATACCTTCGTCGTCCTGGCCAACGTGCCCGCCGGCCAGACGGCTCGGCTGAGGATGACGGACGCGGCGGGGAAGCTTGTACTGGAAGCGGCCCAAGCGGCCGGGTTCCCGCCCTTCCCTGGCTTCCCTGGCGAGTCCTGTTGCATGAGTATGGTGAACTTGCGGCTGCGCGGGCCGGACGGGGCGACGGTGCTGCCCGTGGCGGGCGACCGTATGGAGCTGGCGGTGGGCGACGAGCTTGTGGCCATGACCGTCGATCCGCTGGCGGCTACCGTCTTCGCGGCCGAGGACCGGATCGTGGGCCGGACTCGGCCGGACACGGCGGTGACGGTCGACGTGCGTCGGAACCCCCTGTTCATCGCCCAAGGAGGGCGGAGCGTGCAGTTGCGGTCCGACGCCGACGGGCGCTTCGAACACGCCTTTGGCTCGGCCTATGATGTGCGCCCTCACGACCGCCTGGTCCTGACGGCCGACCTGGATGGCCATGTCCTGCGGCGGCTGGGCGGCGTGCCGGGGCTCATCTTCGACCTGGGCGAGCACACGGTGGCTGGCGCGCTGGCCCCTGACGCCACGCTCACGGTCGACGTGCAGGGCGGCGCGGGCCTCCGCGGCTCGGCCGTCGTGCGCGCCGATGCCGATGGGCGCTTCGTGGCCCGGCCGCTGGACGCGGCCGGCGCGCCGGTGGCTTTGGAGGCGGGTGATCAGGTGTCCGTGCGGGCGGAGGATGGCCTGCCCGCCGAGCCGATCTCCGCGCGGGTGCCCCGGCTGACGATGCGCCTGGATGGCGCGACGGGCACGGTGGCCGGCACGGTCGACCCTGGCGGCGAGTTCGCCGTGCAGGCGAATCGCTCCGAGTTCCTGATGTTCGAGGGCTTCTCCGGTGTGGTGCGCCCGACAGTCGGGGCGGACGGTACGTACTCGGCCGTCCTGGACCCGCCCCGTGGTCTGATCCGCGGCAGCGTGGTGGAGGCCCGCTATCGGACCGCGGAGGACCATGTGGCGCTCCTTCGACGGGTGGTCCCCATGGCCATGGTCCAGCACGGCGGCGCCACCGTCTGCGGCTCCCTGCCAGCTGGCCCGGTGACCGCAAGACTCCTCGACGCTGGCGGGACGGAGCTGGCGCAAGCGACGGGCCAGGTGGCCCCGAACCAGCGCTTCGAGCTGACGCTGCGCGGCCCCGACGGGCAGCTCGCGGTGAGCCGCGCCGGCCAGTCGGTGCGCGTGGAGGCGGGACTCGACACCCTGGTCGTCGACCTTCCCGAGGCCCATGCGCGGCTGGATGCGTTGACGGGCACGGTGGACGGCGACGGGCCGCCCGGGGCGAAGGTCTGGGTGATCGATCCCGCCGACCGATGTTTCTATCGCGACGCACCGGGGCGGAACTCAGGCTATCGGTTTGGCGGCGGCGGGAAGGTGCTTGGCGCGGAGGGGCGCTACCGTATCAGCAATGGCGCGGGCATGCGCCCCGGCGACGGGATGCAGGTCAGCTTCTTTCTTCCGGACGGCCACGCCTTCTACCTTAACACCTATCGGCTGCAAGGGCGGATCTTCGTGGGCACGCCGCGTGTCGGTGGGCGGGTGTCGGCGGGGCTGCCGGTATCCGCCCGGCTTCTCGGTCCGGATGGCGCAGCGCGCGCCACCGGCGTTACGGTGGCCGCGGCCGACGGGCGATTCGAGCTGGGCCTCGCCGACGCCGGCGGTCAGGCTGTCGCATCCCAGCCTGGCGACACGGTCCGCCTGGAGGGCGGCGGTGAGGTGGTCGACATCGCAGTGAGTGTCCTCGACTTCGACTACAGCCTGGAGACAGGCATCCTCGGCCGGGCGCCGGCCCAGGCGACCGTGCGCCTGGACCTTGAGCTCCCGGCCTCCCGCCAGACCTTCCCGCGGACCGCCGACATGGCCGGTGCCTTCACCTTCCTCCCGGCGGACGTCCCCGCGCGATCTGGTTGGTCGCTGGCCGACGTGCGGCTGGTGCGCGTGACTAATCCCACGTCCGGCGGCCATGAGGTGGTCGTCGAGGCCAGGCTTGGCGAGAACACGGTGCCCACGCCCACCGACCCCTCATCGACCGGCACGCCGGTGGTGGGAACAGCTACGGCTACGGCTACGGGCACTGCCACCGCCACTAGCACCTCGACGCCGCAGCCGTCGGCGACTCGGCCGGTGTTTCGGGGCCGGGCCTACCTTCCGAGGCTCCACAGGTAGGCATATCTCGGTCGGCGATCCCGTGACTACCCTTATGCCATGGGCGTTTCCAGGGTAGTGGTAGGGCGCGTCGCGCGGATTCTCCTCGGCATCGCGATGGCACAGCTCATCCTCCTCTCCGTGGGGACCTGCCTTGAGCTCGCTTTGGGCCGAAGGTCCATCGACGCGCACGGCGAGGGAGGGCTCAGCCTACTCCAACTGGGGGCGAGGGCTTTCCGTAGCGACGTCTGGCGGGGCGTGACGCCGAAGATCAGCCTGTGCCTGGTACCCGACACGCCGCTCGCCGGACACGCCGACGAGACGAGAATGCTGCGAGTGTTCTGCCACCGCCTGGGTCTGGAACCGGGTAAGGTGTGGATTCCGCCACGCTCCTTCGAGTCCCGCAACGCGATATGGTGGCTTGCTGGGACGATCAAGCGCTATCCTCCCCGGGAGCCGATCGGCAATCCTCCACGGCTCTAGACATGAGGAAGGGAATGAGAGATGTGTCTACCTCTTAGGGTGCCTCTGATTGGGGCGGCGCGTGATCCAGAGGATGGGGCTCTGGGCGGCAATCGACTGGCTTGGTACAGCACTGTGAGTGGATTCCTCGGCTATGGGCCCGTTCTCACTTTTCCAGGGAGCGTGGCTCCGATGTTGCCTTTCACGCCAGGTGTTCATATCGTGGAACTGCGAGCAACAGACACCGCCGGAGCGATCTCAAGCGACTTTGTTACGATCACTCGGCATTAGGGGAAGACTGGCCCCGTGAACGAGTGAGAAACGTGGGGCAGTTTCGTTCAGGGCGACGGCAGTGGACAGTCGTGCTACCCAGCGTTTGCTTGGGTAGCACGACTGTCCTATTCTTAGGATAAGGAATCATGCCGATGCAGACACAGAGAGACACCGAATATTATGGACGAGATGCTCTTTTAAAGGGCGGATGCAAAGCGCCCCACAATCATAGGCAATCCACAGGGGGCATTTGGCGAGTAATAGCAGGCCTGTTCATCATGCTTAGCTCGTTAGTAGGAAGAGGAGTTGCACAGAACCGCTCGGCGGGGGGTGCCGTTGACACGTATGAATGGCGGAAATGGTCTGCCCCCACTGACAAAGTCCTGCGCGGTGTAGCTTATATAGGAAGTGATGTCTTTGCTGTTGGTGATGAGGGTTCTGCGCTAGTCCTAAGAGAAAATCAATGGAAGCTCATAAAATCGAAAATGGCAGGCGATTTCTATGGAGTGGAGACAGGTGCAAACAGTGAGACTGGTTGGGTCTTTGGAGACTGGGGCACAATTATGCGGATCGAGGGTGGGGAATTTCATGATACACCTACGTTGGTCGGGGCACTCATTCGAGACATCACTGATAGAGTCGACGGGCCGGCTTGGGCCGTTGGTAGCAATGGAGCCATTCTGCGCTTTGAGAACAACAAGTGGATTGAAGAGACGCGTCTTATTACAGACACACTGAATTCTATTTCAGTTTATCAAGATGATGGAGCCATGAAAGGTTGGATCGCCGCAGGGCAATGCGATCATACTGGACGGTGTAGCAACAGGATGTTGTATATGGAAGAGGGCAAGTGGGTGGCATTACCAGACTCATCTGGAGCACCACTCACGTCTATTGATGTTGAAAAAGATGTTGGCTGGGGCGTGGGTGGCTATATTGGTGCTGCCATACGGCGCAACAACAACGACTCTTGGATATGGGTTGAAAGCCCCGTTCATCAAGGATTGTGGGCAGTAGATGTCGTCGATTCTAAAGCAGCCTGGGCCGTTGGTAGCAACGGAATCATAATACATTTCGATGGCAAAGACTGGTCAGTTGAAGAGAGTGGAGTGGACGTTACACTACGAGCACTTGCAATGCTGAAGAACGGGCGGGGGTGGGCTGTCGGGGACGATGGCACGCTATTAGAACGAATTCCTTATAGTGGAAAGCTTATATACTTGCCACAAGTATCGTACTAACCTTTCGTGGCCGGATGTAATAGTCTGCTAGTGGATGAAGGCGTCGGCCGTATCCTCTCAATAATCCCGGGTAGACCAATGACTGTAAGATCAAAGAAGAATGGATACCGAAGTTAGAGAAAAAGTGACAATAAGAAGAGGATAATGATCTTGCCCCGAGTTGGTGGACGGATTGCGGCTTGGGTCAGTCGATGAGCCGCCCCGCCGAATCCAGCAATCCTTGCCCGAACACGCGCGTCCCGAACGCCATCGCGTACAAACCCGTCGACACCCGCTCGGTGTATCCCCACTCCCAGATGCTCTGCTCGTCGACATCAGACAGGCGAGCGAGCAGCCGGCAATAGCCTTCAGCGACCTCCCGCGCTCCTTCACCGCGTAGCTGCTCACTCCAGTCGCGAAGCACCACGCCGAGGTCGTACGCCCGATCGCACAGGAAGCCGTCCGGGTCGACGAAGCAGAAGCCAGATTCGGCGCCGGCGCGGGGGTTGAGGACCCGGAGCGCGTTCCCCGGATGGGGGTCGCCGTGCACGACCACGTAGCGGCCCAGGTCAAACGCGGCCGCGCGTCGCTCGGCGAATGCCAAGGCTTGCGCGACGATGTTCTCCGGGCACGGATGGCCCAGCCGCTCCCAAAGGTCGCTGATGAGCCGGTGCAGCTGGCTGGCCTTGTCAGCGCCTGGGCGAACGGTCGTGCCGGCCGAAGGTGGCGTCTCCCACGCGAGGCGGAGCGTGGCCACGAGGGCTTCGATCTGCTCCTCCGGCGGCATCCCGGCATGGTCCAGCGATGGCCCCAGACGCTCCATGAGCAGGGCATGCCGATCGAGGTCATGGGCCAAGAGAACGACATACCCGTGCCCCCGGGCGGCCTCGATCGTCCGGACCTGGTCGTCGAGGCCTTCCCGGGCGATGGCGACCTTGACCACCGCCTCCTGCCCATCGGCGGTGGCGGCGAGGGCGACATAGGAAGCGCTTCCGCCGGGGAGCGGGTCGCCGATGGTGATCGACCAGCGCGCGGCGAGATCCGAGAGGATGTCGGGCAGTCTTGCCACCCACTGCGCGCCGGCGTCCCCGAGCGAGGCGACGCGGGCCTGGGTGAAGGGTTGCAGCGGGATGCGCGGCATGGGGGATGGCATAAGGGTCAACTCCACTGCGCATGAGTCAAGATGATGCACCGTAGCACTGGAGGGCCACAGCCACAACCTCGGACAAAGCCCGTCACCCCTGTTGCCTTGATCCAAGGCGCCGCCCGCTCCGTGTCCTGTCCGCCTCCCACTTCGTCAATCGACCGTATCGGCGCCCCTTTTCCGCCGTCATCTCTTGCAGATGCAGATGATCTCGCGCCTGCTGGCCGCGCTGGCGCTGACGGCCGCGCTGACGCTGTTGACCCGCGCCGCCCTGTGGCCGACCGATGCCGTCGGCCGGATGCCGCGCGCCTCGCTGCCCCTTGCCGCCGCGTCGCCCACACCCCTGCCGGAAGCCTACAGTCTGGTCGACACCTGGGACACCGCCATTCCCACCGGCCCCTACCTCTTCCACCCCGCGGGCATCGCCGTCGATCGCAATGGGGTGGTCGTGGTGGCCGAGACCGGCAACCACCGCCTCACGCGCGCCAGCTCGCGTGGCGCGGGGCCGGGCCTGCAGCCCGGTCAGCCGGCGCAGCATCTGGGCCGCCGCGGACGTGGGCCCGGTGAGTTCGAGGCGCCCCAAGACGTCGCGGTCAGCGGCGGGGGCGAGCGGATCTACGTTGCCGATACCGGCAACCGGCGGGTTCAGGTGCTGAGCCCCGCCGGCGCCTCGCTCGCGATCTGGCCGGATGTCGGCCTGCCGCGGGGCATCGCCATCGGGCCGGCGCTGGGTCCGGGCGGCGCCGTGGAGCCCGATGCCCGGGTCTACGTCAGCGACGCCGCGGGCCGGCGGGTGCGCGTCTTCAACGCGGACGGCGTCTGGCTGGCGGACTGGGACGCGGGCGGCACGCTGCTTCTGCCCCTGGGTCTCGCCGTCAATGCGGACGGGGACCTGGCCGTGGCCGATTCCGGGGCGCAGCGCCTGGTCTGGCTCGACGCCGATGCCTCAGAAGGCCCGTCCGGGGCGCTCGTCGGAACCTTGCGCCTGGACAACAGCGCGGGACAGGGCGGCGCGCCGCTGGACGTGGGCCAGGATGTCAACGGCGATGTCTTCGTGACCGTGGCCCGCGGCCTCCTTCGATTCCGGCGCGGGGCCCCCGGTGCGGATCGCCCCGGCAGCGGGGTGGCGGCGGACCTGGGTTCGGCCGAGCGCTGGCGAGCGCTGGGCGAGCGCATGTCGCCCGCCTGTGCCGACCGCGGCTGTGGGCTGAGCGGCGGCTGCGCCATCCTGGTGGAGGAGCGAGAGAACCACGAGGGCTTCCAGCGCCTTGACCTGCGCCCGGACGTGGGGCTGTTCACGACCTATGCCCCCGCGCTGCGCTGGCTGGATCGGGTGGTGGTCTACCGAGTACCGCCATGCCACGGATCCCAACCGGATCGCCGCCGGCAGCCCCAGCCTTCCCGGAGTCGGCTTGGACAGTGCCGGCTGGCTGCGGCCCTGGTTGGGCGACGGTCGCTTCCAGGACGGGCTGCATGTCATGCAGGCCAGGCGCGGGCTGGACCTGGACTACGCGGCCGGCGTCGCCACCGTGATCACGGGCAACCAGGTCCAGCGATTCAGCGTGCCCTGCCTGTTGGGCAACACCATGACCGGCTTTCCCCCCGTCACCTGCCGCAAGCCGTCGGTGGACATCCTGGACCGCGTCCAGCTCATCCGCCGCGAGCGCACCAACGAATGCCGGCGGGCCGAGCCCGTTCCCTGGCCCGGGCGTCCGGAAGGGCCCTGCATCCCCGACGACGGCTGGTGGCACATTGCCGTGGGCGACGGCGGCGCGATAGCCACCCTCGACAGCGGCAAGCGACGGGTGATGGTTCGCACGGAGCGCGGGGTGCTGGTGGGCGGGCCGCAGCTCGACGGGGCCACGTCGGCCTTTCGCAGCTTCATCGACCTGGACTACGATGCCCTGGGCCAGCTCTGGGTCCTGGCCCGTGAGGGTGCGCTGCGGGTCTTCGACGGTTTCGGGCACGACCGTGGTGAGATGCGCCTCGTCGGCCCGGCAGAGGGGCGAACCGAGTCCCTGTCCGTCCAGGGCGATGGCCCCATCTTTGTTCTGACGGGTGATGGCTGGGTGCTCAAGTATGTGCCGGAGGAGGGGCCGGAGCCGACGGCGACGGCCACCCGTCCGACCACGCCCGGCCCCTCGCCCCGCCCTACGCGCACGCTGTCGCGGCCGACGGGCACGGCCCGGCCGACCCTCCCGCCGCGGGCCCTGCCCGTGGCCGCCTGGCGCGTGGCGGACCATGCCGGACCCGGGCGTTACCGCGACCTGGCGGTGGCGCCGGATGGTCGGGTGATGGTCACGGACGGCGACCATGACCGGGTGCTGGTCTTCGGCACCGCGGCGGCCGCGGTCACGCCGCCGCCGACGGCGACGCCGGCCATCGGACCCTGTCGCTTCTTGCCGCAGAAGGTGGCCAGTCCGGTGCGGCTGCTATTGGGCGAGACGACCGAGGTCCGGCTGCGCCTGGATGGCGATTGCGGCTCGCGGCATGCGGCCCTGGACTTGGTGGTGGTGGTGGACAACAGCTGCCAGATGTCCGGCGAGCGCCTGGCCCGCACGCGGGAAGCCTTGGTGGCCCTGATCGATGCGATGGTCCTTCCCCAGGACAGGATGGCCATCGTCAGCTTCAAGGAGGACCAGGGCGATGCGCGCCTGCTCCTACCCCTGACGGCCGACCGCGCCCGACTGCTGGAGGTGGCGCGCACCTTTCGCACGGACTGCCTGCCCCTCCAGCTCTGCCTGGACCTGAACTTCAAGAAACTGGGCTACATGCGCAGCTTCCTCTTCCCCAACGGCTGCCTGGGCGAGGGCCGGATCTCCGATGGCCTGCGCGCGGGGCGGGAGGCGCTTTTCGGGCCTGCCGGAAGGGCTGACGCGGGCAAGGCCATGATCCTGATCTCGCCCAGCCGCCCCGATAGCCTGCACATCCTGGCGACCTTGAGTCAGGATCCGGATACCTTCGACCCGCCCTTCGAACCTTGGGAGATGGATCGCTGGCTGCGAGACCTGCCCTCGGTCACGGTGCCGGTGACGGACCGCGAGCATGCGCTCTGGGAGGGCTGGCAGCTGCGCGAGGCCGGCGTTCGGGTGCTCACGACGGGTGTCGGCATGGACAGCTTCGGCGCGGGGCATCCGCCCGACGAAGCGCTCCTGGCCGCCCTGGCCTGGCCCGCGGACGGCTACCGCCCCGCCGGCACGCCGGCCGAACTGGTGGGCGTCCTGGCGGCCGAGGGGCGAGAGCTCTCGGCGCGGCTGCTCATGCAGCGCCTGGTGATCACCGACCGCATTCCGGCCAACATGCGCCTGCTGCCCGGCAGCGTGCGTCCTCCGGCCGAGATCCTGCCCGAGGGCGGCCGGCCGGAGGCGCTCCTGCGCTGGACCTTCGACGCGATCCCGCTCACCGGGCCACCGGAGCTCCTGTACCGCCTCGAGCCGCTGCAGGCCGGCCGTTGGCCGACCAACGTGGAGGCCTTCGCGGACTATGTGGACGGCCTGGACCAGAGCGGCCAGAGCATCTACCCGGTGCCCGTGGTCGAGGTCATCGGCCCCGAGACGCCGACGGTCGAGCCGACGCCGCTGCCGCCGACGCTGACACCGTCTCCCGGGCCTTCGGTGACCGTGACGCTGACCGGTTCGCCCACCGTCACCAGGGAATCCTCCCGGACCGCCTCCCCGACCGCCTCGTCGGGGCCGACCGGCGTCATGCCACGGCGACTCTACCTGCCTTTGCTCCGCCGCGACAGCTGCACCCAGTCCAGGCGGCCGGTCGACGTCGCCCTGGTCATCGACAGCTCGCTGTCCATGAGCGGCGCGAAGCTGGCCGCGGCCCAGAGCGCGGCCGGCGCCTTCGCCGACCTGCTCAACCTCCGCGAAGGCGGCGACCGGGCGGCGGTCATCGGTTTCAACGCGGCGGCGAGCCTGCTGCGGCCCCTGACCAACAGCCGAACTGCCATCCGTTCCGGTCTGGCCGCCCTGAGCCTGGCCTCGGGCACGCGGATCGACCTGGGACTGACCGCCGCCACCGCCGAGATCACGGGCCGCCGCGCGCGGGGCGATGCCGACCGGGCGATCGTGCTGTTGACCGACGGCCGACCCACCGCCGGCTACGAGGAGGCCGCCGTGGCCGCCGCCTCCCAGGCCCGCGCCGCCGCCATCGCCACCTGGGTCATCGGCCTGGGCGGCGACCTCGACGCAGCCTACCTGACGCGCCTCGCCGGCGCGGCCGGCCGCGTTCGTGTGGCCCCGGGGGCGGCGGACCTGGAAGCGGTGTACCGGCAGGTGGCCAGCACCTTGTTGTGTCGATAGGGTTGGCGCCGGTGGCGCCGACCCTGTGCCAGCGCGCCGGCGACCGTTCAGCCCCTGATCCGCTCCTTGGCCACCCACTCGTCCCATTCGGGGCCGAAGCCGTCGTAGCGGATGTGGTGGACCCCCAGGCGCTCGGCCAGCACCGTGGCCGGGAACCAGCGCCCCTTCCACTGCACCTCCACCGCCGAGCCACGGGCGTAGACCTCCGGCTGGGGGTCGCGGATGGCCTCCGGGAGCAGCCACTCGTCGTCGCTGGCCTCGTAGCCGTGGTAATGCACCAGCAGCTGCCCGTCCTGGGCGTCGATGACCTTGGCCGGGTACCACTCCCCGTCCGAACGGGCCTCCACCGAGCGGCCGACGCGCCGGTCGGGGCGCGGCCTGGCGGGGGCCAGGACCAGGCGGGGGTCGAAGGCGCCGTGGACGGCGAAGGTGGACAGCTGGCCCTCGGCCGCCGCCAGGGTCTCCTCGATCTCGGCCGCCAGCTCCTCCAGGGTGATGCGGGCGTCGTCGTCGCCAACCCCCCAGGCCGGGCCGGCCAGGCCGGCCAGCAGGGATTCGGTGAAGGTCCAGTTGCCCGTGGACAGCTCGCTGGCCAGGGAGGAGGCCAGGCAGGCGTAGGCCACGCGCCGCGGGCGGCGGCGGACCGCGTCCGCCAGGCTGCCCGAATGGCAGCAGTCGGCCAGGAGGAGCGCCCGCGAGCCCCGGAAATGGCGCTCGATGGTCTCGGGGATGCTGGCCACCGTCCAGCCCGGATCCTCCACCTCGTCGGCGCCGTAGCTGGCGAAGTACACCGCGCCCTCCTCCGTCTTGGCGCCGTGGCCGCAGTAGTAGAGGAGCAGCAGGTCGCCCTCGCCGGCCGCCGCCAGGTGGCTCTCCAGCCAGCTCTGGATGCGCTCGGTGGTCGCTTTCTCGTCCTGCAGGTAGACGATCTGCGACGCGGGCACGCCGCGCTCGCGCAGCAGGTCCACCAGGGCGGCGTCACGGCGGTTGAGCTTGGGGAAGGAGGAGAAGCTCTCGGGATGGGCCCATTCCAGGGTGCCCACCACGAAGGCCCAGGTGCGCCGCGGATCCCAGGCGCTGGGTGTCGAGAGGCTCATGCGCTGGCTCCATCTATAGCGGGTTCGCGGCGCGGCTGGAGCAGCGGACCGTGCCCGCTGCCCGGCATCGTCAGGGACAGCCTCAGGCTTGCAGGGTGCACAAGGCCTGCCGGATCTCGCCCAGGTGGTAGGCGGTGTGGGCGACGGCGGCCATCGCCCCGCCCACATGCCGCTCGCTGGGCCATTCGGTCGTGTCGGCGATCAGCTGCTTGATGCGGGCGTCGCTCTCGCGCTCCTTGATGTCGAGCTCGCGGGCCTTGAGCTCGACCATCGGGTCCTGCTTCC
>JBGAUA010000042.1:244-24403 GCA_044228875.1 Anaerolineae bacterium | reverse complement strand
ACTGCCACCAGCCGGTTGTACGCCTCTGATGATCCGTCATCAGCGTCTGCCGTTGGCGGTGCATCGGAGTCAGGAGCACTGAGCCGCCGAGTCATGGGTTGTGAAGACAGTGTCTTCATCCGGGACATCGGCGGCGTGGCAACCACCACGCCGTTCGTCTTGTATGGCACCGGCATCAGTCGAAGGTCCGAAAGCCCGCACCGGTCCCCGTAGCTCAGTGGATTAGAGCGTCTGGTTGCGGTCCAGAAGGCCGGAGGTTCGAGTCCTCCCGGGGATACTGCCGCCCTTGGGCTCTGCCCAAGCAGCGGCGTGGCGGAACAAGCATCATGAAGATTTCGTGCCAGACTAGCCGGGGTGGCGGAATTGGCAGACGCGCTACGTTCAGGGCGTAGTGAGCTTACGCTCGTGCGAGTTCGAGTCTCGCCCTCGGCACTGTCCGGTCATCATCGACAGGTGGATCTTGAGGCCCAGTGGGGCCTGTCTCAGGGGTCCAATGGACTTCGTAGCCCTCCAGTCGAGCGGGAGTGGCGGAATTGGCAGACGCGCTAGGTTGAGGGCCTAGTCCTCGTTAAGAGGGTGGGAGTTCGAGTCTCCCCTTCCGCACTGTGTGAGACCCGGACGGTGTCGGGTCTTTGACGAGGGCGAGGTTCCCGACGGTGGTCGGCCCTTGGTCCTGCCTGAATCGATGATGACCGCACGAGTACTTTACCAACGACGCAGTGGGTGGATCCGTCGCTGGATCGGGCTGACTTCTGTCGGCTTCGGTTCAGAGGAACTTCCCGACTGCCACATACATGTGGGCCCCGCGAAACAGCAAGCGGGGGCATCGGACTGTGAAGTCCGGTGACAACAGCCGCAACAGAGAGCAGACCAGCCATCGGCATGGGGCTTCGGCCTCAGTCGGCGGTCAGGGTGAAAGCTCGCCGGGAAGGCGAGGGTGCCGTCCGGCAACGGCGGCACGCAGGTGAGGCGACCACGGCAGCAAGGCGGGTGGGCCGAACAGCTTCGGGAGACCGAATCGGTTCGGTCCCGTCGCAGCGGTGGCGCCGGCGTTTCGGCGTTCGGTAGCCACGGCCAGGTCGGCAGGCTTCCCTAGGGGGTTGGCTGACTTGAGACAGATGACGGACTCGACAGAATCGGGAGTATGAAACCCACTGCGTCGTTGGTGGCGTGTAAGCCCCCGTAGCTCAGAGGATAGAGCACCGGCCTCCGGAGCCGGTGGCGCAGGTTCGAGTCCTGCCGGGGGTACTGCGGCGGCTTTCCTCAGATGGTGTTCTTGCGGAGGGGTCCACGCGTGTTCGGTTTGCCGGAGTCGGCCTTGGCTTCTGGCGGCGTAGCTCAGTGGTTAGAGCGATCGGCTCATAATCGATAGGTCGGTGGTTCGACCCCACCCGCCGCCACTGGACAATTGACTCGGATACATTCGATGCGGGGTGGAGCAGAGGCAGCTCGTCGGGCTCATAACCCGAAGGTCACAGGTTCGAATCCTGTCCCCGCTACTGGATCGGCCGACACAAGCCGATCGGTGAGGCCCCATCGTCTAGCGGCCAAGGATATCGCCCTCTCAAGGCGGAGACACGGGTTCGAATCCCGTTGGGGCTACCTCACTGGGGGATCGTCTAACGGTAGGACAGCTGACTCTGGATCAGTAGGTCGGGGTTCGAATCCCTGTCCCCCAGCCTGTTGCGACACGCGCCTTGCCCACATCCTTGGGGAGGTTACCATAGCCTGGTAATGGGGCGGCCTGCTAAGCCGTTGCGGGCGCAAGCCCGTCGGGGGTTCGAATCCCCCCCTCTCCGCCTACGGCGACGTCGCCAAGTGGTAAGGCAAGGGTCTGCAAAACCCTCATCGCCGGTTCGATTCCGGCCGTCGCCTCTTCGCCGCCTTGGGTTTGGCCTCCCGCCGAGGTAGCTCAGCCCGGTAGAGCACTTGACTGAAAATCAAGGTGTCCCCAGTTCAAATCTGGGCCTCGGCACTCCGGTGGCCTCGCCACCATCGTCGATCCGGCGTAGCTCAACGGCAGAGCATGCGGCTGTTAACCGCAGGGTTACTGGTTCGAATCCAGTCGCCGGAGCCTGTGCAAACGCGCGCAACAAGTCCTTTCGGGCGAATAGCTCAGTTGGTTAGAGCACTCCTCTGATAAGGGAGAGGTCCCTGGTTCGAGTCCAGGTTCGCCCACTGCACGGTGACCACGTGCGACCCGCGGAGATCATAGCTCAGGGGTAGAGCGTCTGATTGTGGATCAGAAGGTCGTGGGTTCGAAACCCACTGGTCTCCCCATTCCGAACGGCGACGCCGCGGCGTCAAGAGCACCTTCGACAATTGCATACCTGGGGCTGTAGCTCAGCTGGGAGAGCGCTTGAATGGCATTCAAGAGGTCAGGGGTTCGAATCCCCTCAGCTCCACAGGACCGGTGCCAGGCCGCCACCCCCATGGACGGCTTCAGGCTTCGGGCAGACCATTGGTCAGGCGGGCGTAGCTCAGTGGTAGAGCATCTGCTTCCCAAGCAGAGGGTCGTGAGTTCGAGTCTCATCGCCCGCTCCACGGTCCAGTCGGACGTCGCTGGCCGGTCGAACTGCCGGTGGCTCATACATCGGGGCGTAGCGCAGTCCGGTTAGCGCGCTTGACTGGGGGTCAAGAGGTCGGAGGTTCGAATCCTCTCGCCCCGACCTGAGGTAGAAGCAGCGGTTCCGCTGCAACGTACAGCTTGAGCTTCGCGATCCGTCAACCGACGGAGTTCTACAATTGCATCAACCCATTTCCAGGGTGCGTAGCTCAGTTGGTTAGAGCGCACGGTTCACATCCGTGAGGTCACAGGTTCGAGTCCTGTCGCGCCCATGACCCGATGGCCTGCAGCGTGGCGCGACGTTGGCCTCGCTCGCCCTTCGGTGTTCGTCGGGGAGTAGCGCAGCCCGGTTAGCGCGCCTCGTTCGGGACGAGGAGGTCGGAGGTTCGAATCCTCTCTCCCCGACCAGGGTCTGGCGTCGATGGCGCAAGATCTGCAGGTGCCCACGTAGCTCAGGGGTAGAGCGCGTTCTTGGTAAGAACGAGGTCGGCGGTTCAAATCCGCCCGTGGGCTTGGACGATCTCAGGCACGGTTATGCCGCAAGGCGGCGGAAGCCTCAGAGATCGCGACGTAATTGAACAGGCCGAGGTGGCGGAACCGGCAGACGCGCGCGACTCAAACTCGCGTGGGCTAACACCCGTGTGGGTTCAAATCCCACCCTCGGCATCCATACGGCCCAACTGCAACTGACGGCGCGCTTCCCTCGCGGGGGGCGCGCCGTTTGTGTTTTCCGATTTCGTGTTCCGGTGCCCGGCCGCCAGCAAGCTCGGCGGCCGAATTGTTGGCCAAGCTTAATCGTCGTTCCCACCAGGCTCCCGACACCGTACTATACTTGTCTGGTCGGCGCCCGACGTGCGGGTGCGCGCGATTCTGAGGGTCTAGGCATGGCTGTTCTGGTCCTCAATGCATCCTACGAGCCCCTGAATGTGGTCAGCGTACAGCGGGCCATCATCCTGCTGCTCAAAGACAAGGCTCAGCTGGTGGAAGCGGCGGAGTCTCGTTGGCGCTCCGAGCATCGCAGCGTCCCGGTTCCATTGGTCATCAGGCTCCTGGCCTATGTTCGCCTGCCGCATCGCTGGCAACTGCCGGTCTCTCGGCGCGGCGTTCTGGCTCGGGACCATTACACCTGTCAGTACTGCGGGGCCATGCCCGGCCGACAGGCGCTCACCATCGACCACCTGGTGCCCCGCAGTCGGGGCGGCGGTCGCACCTGGCATAACCTGGTGGCGGCCTGCGCGCCATGCAACCGGCGCAAGGGCGGGCGCTTGCCGGCAGAAGCGGGCCTCCGGCTGCTAAGAGAGCCCTTCGTGCCGCGAATCCTGGCCCTGGCCTTGGTGGAACCTGGTCCGCAGCAGGACCGATGGGCCAAGTACCTGACCGGATCCTGATCCTGACGCAACTCCTAGACAGGACCCCTTGAGATGGCCGTCATTCTCATCGTCGAAGACGACACGACGCTGCGCGAGACCCTATCGAGCACCCTCCGAACCCATGGCTACGAGGTGCAGGCCCTTCCCGACGCTCGCGGCCTCCTGGAGAAGACCTTCGAGCTAACCCCCGACCTGCTCCTCCTGGACGTGATGCTGCCGGGCCTGGACGGGTTGACCGCCTGCCGCGCCCTGCGCGCCGCGGGCAGCAAGGTGCCGGTGCTGATGCTCTCGGCTCGCTCCAACGACATGGACAAGATCGTCGGGCTTGAAACAGGCGCCGACGATTATGTCACCAAGCCGTTCAGTACCGGTGAGTTGATCGCCCGGGTTCGCGCCCTTCTACGCCGTTCGCAGTCGGAGCAGCGCTCCGTCCTGGACGCGGGCGACCTGCAGATGGACCTGATCGCCCGCCGGGCTCAACTGCGGGGCGAAGAGCTGCGACTCACCCACAAGGAGTTCGATCTGCTGGCCGAGCTCATTCGCAACAAGGGCATGGTTCTCAGCCGCGACCTCTTGCTGGAGAAGATCTGGGGCTACGACTTCCTGGGAGACAGTCGCACCGTTGACGTGCACATCCGCTGGCTGCGCCAGAAGATCGAGCTGGAGCCGTCTCTCCCCGTGAGGATCGTCACCGTTCGCGGTATCGGTTACCGTTTCGACGGCTGATCTCCTACTGCCGACCAGCGCATGTTCAACCTGCCCGGCCTGACCCTGGCCTTGGTGCTCGCCTTGTTGGCCGGCATAGCCTTCGGGTGGTGGCGCGCCCGCAGTCAGGCGGCGCGCATCGGTGGGTTGGAGCGCCGTCGATTGGAGCGGCAGGCCCTGGAGGCCGTCGCCCGAGCCACCTGGGACGAAGCCTTCGCGGAAGCGCTGGGCGCGGTGAGCGATCAGGCCCTGATCCGGCTCGACGCGGATCGCCATGTCCTTTGGATGAACCCTGCCGCCATGGCGCGTTGGCCTGTAGACCTACAACGGCGCCCGAGCCTGACCAGCACCCTGGGGTCCGGCGGGATGGACGGCATCCTGGCCGAGCTGCCGGAAAGCGAGCCAATCAGCGAGGGCTTGCTGTTGCGGGACCGCCGCTATCGGATCACGGCCCTACGCTTGGGCCGAGGCGAGATCCTGTTGGCCTTGCGCGACATCACCCAGCAAGAGCGGCTGGCGCGGGCGCGACGGGACATGATCGCCAACATCTCGCACGACCTGCGCACGCCCTTGACCAGCATCAGCCTGCTCCTCGAGGCGCTGGAGCCGGGCACGGCGCCGGCGCCGACCGTCCTCGCCACGTTGCGTCAGCAATTGGACGTCCTGCGCAAGCTGGCGGAGGATCTCGTCCAGCTGGATCGCATCGAGTCCGGCCGCTCGCCGCTCAGACTGGCCAGCTTGTCCTTGCTGCCGCTCTTGGAGGAGGTAAGGGCCGCCCTGAGCCCACAGCTGGAGCGGTCAGGCGTGCAGCTGGAGCTGGTCGTCGGGAATGGGCTTCACGTACTGGCCGATGTCGAGCAGTTGCGCCGCGTGCTGGTCAACTTGCTGGACAACGCCATCCAGGCCTCCCCATCCGGCGGCCGTATCCGCGTGATCGCCGCGGAAACGGACAATGAGCAGGTGGAGATCCTGGTGGCCGATGAAGGCAGCGGGATCCCGCCGCTCGACCTGTCGCGCATCTTCGAACGCTTCTACCGAGGCGACCGGGCTCGCGTCCAGAGCGGCTCCGGCTTGGGACTGGCCATCGTGAAGCATATCGTGGAAGGGCACGGGGGAACGGTAAGCGCCGTCAACAACCCGGTGCGGGGGGCAACGGTGCGATTCACCGTGCCTCACGGGTGATCCGCGCGTCGGCGCAAGACCGATGACGGGCGCGGCCTGCGGCAGCGACGGGGGATTCGACCACACCGACTCCTGCGATCCCTGTCTGTCGTGGGCGATCGCGAGGCATCGATCGGATCATGCCGTATGAACGCCGCGATCATGTGCCGCCAGGGGGCTGACCTCCGAGAGAGACGGCAGCGCGCCGACCATCAGACCTGGCGCCTTTGCCGACCTGGACACCAGCCCTTCGTAGACGGCCAAGAGCCCATCCAGCACCACCGGCCAGCTGCGGGTCTCCGCATCCAGGCGCGCCTGGCGACCCAGTCGGCGGGCCACGATGGGCTGCTGCGCGAGCCGTAGCACGGCCTCCGCCATTGCGGTTCGACTCGACGGATCAAAGAGCAAGCCGTTCTCTTCATGCCGAAGGAGCTCCGTCACGGCGCCGGCCGCCGGGGCCACCACCGGCAACCCCGACGCCATGGCCTCCAACACCACGTTGCCGAACGTCTCGTGCGTTCCGGGGAAGACGAAGACATCAGCCGAGGCGTAAGCCGCAGCCAGAGCATAGCCACTCAGATAGCCGGTGAAGAGGGCTCCCCGACCCGCCAATCGCATCTCGAGCGAAGGTCGGGCAGGACCGTCGCCGACGACCGCAAGCCTCGCGAAAGGCATCACGTCCAGCACGTCTGCCAGCCAATCCACCCGCTTCTCCGGAGAGAGCCGCCCCACGTAGAGAAGCAATGGCCGGTCCACTTGCCCATCGGTCAGCCGATGTCGCCAACCGATGTCGCGCCTGGAGGGATGGAACAGCTCGGCATCCACACCTCTGCTCCACACCGACAGGCGTGGAACACCATGGTCCCGCAGCTGCGCCAGGGTCACCTGCGACGGACAGAGGTTCACATCCGCATGGTCATGGGCCGCGCGGACCAGCGCCCAGATGAGCGGCTTCAGAACGCCCAAGCCCCAGCCATCGGCGAAGCCCGCGAGATCCGTGTGGTAGGCGCCTACCACGGGAATCCCCTGCCGCCGGGCAAGACGCATGACCGCATCGCTCAGCAGGAGTGGGTTGGCCACGTGGATCAGATCGGGACGAAAGCGCTCGATGCAAGCCGAGAGCCGACGGTCCGGCATCGCGATGCGAAGTTCCGGATAGAACGGCAGGCTGACGGCCGGGAAGCCGACCACATGCATGCCCGCATAGTCCGCCGGCGCCCCCTTCGGCGCCAGCACAAGCGCCTCGTGTCCACGCCATCGAAGGTGTTCGAGCAGATGGCACAACGTGTTGACAATACCGTCGATCTTCGGCAGGAAGGTTTCGGCCACTACCGCGATGCGCATGCTGGTCCTCCAATAGCTATTGAGGAGAGCTTGGCAACGCAACAGCAAGAGCGGGCCGGAAGCCGATGAAGAGCTAAGGGCGAACCGGTAAAGCACCGTTCGCATGAAAACTGGACAATCAGGGCTTCGCCGACGCTTGACCGGCTCTTGTTCCGCCTGACCATGAAGCCTGTCAAGATCGTCAAGCCTCATGCTGCCATTCACTCGCCTTCGCCCTACCATCCGCCGAAGAGGTGCCCTGATGACCCACATCCGCCCGGACGCGCGCCGCCCCGTGGACCTGGTCGTGCTCTCCGATGTGCACCTCGGTACCTTCGGCTGTCATGCCGACGCCCTCTTGGCCTATCTTCGCGAGATCGATCCCCGGATTCTCGTCCTGAACGGCGACATCATCGACTTCTGGCAGTTGGGCAAGCGCCCTTGCTGGACCGAAACGCACACCGATGTCCTTCGGGAAGTCCTGGATCTGTCGCGCCGGGGACGAAAGGTGTACTACCTCACCGGCAACCACGATGATGTCCTGCGCCGATACTCCGGACTGTCATTGGGCAACCTGCACCTTCGCGACAAGCTGCTCCTGGAACTCGACGGTCGCCGTGTCTGGATCTTCCATGGCGACGTCTTCGATCTCTCCTTGCTGCACGCCCGCTGGATCGCCAGATGGGGCGGCGTAGGCTACGACCTGCTCATTCAACTCAATCGATGGGTGAACCGCGGTTTGGTGGCCATCGGTCGGCGACCCTATTCCCTCGCGCGACGCGTCAAGCAAGGGGTCAAGCAGGCGGTGAAGTTCGTGGGCGACTTCGAAGCTACTGCCACCGACCTGGCCCACGAACAGGGCTACGATGTGGTGATCTGCGGGCATATCCACGTGGCGCAGGACCGCCGTGAACGGCGGGGCGACCACGAAGTTCGCTACCTCAACAGCGGCGATTGGATCGAGAACCTGACGAGCGTGGAGTATGGTCACGGATCCTGGCGAGTACATCAGGCCGAAGCCGTCGCCACCCAGGCGACGGCAACCCCGCAGCCAGCACCGGTTCCGTCAGACCTGCGCTCTGCGATGGCAGGCCTGGCGGCCGGTCTCAGCCTGGTGGCCTGCGACGGGGTGGACGAACGGATCCACACCGCCGGGGCGCTGTGACCCAGCGACTGTCGGCTCTGGCAGTGCGACAGGCGCAGCAGGCTGTCTGGGTGCGCCTATGACCTGCCGACGGCTTCCAGGATGCAATGACCGACGACGATGACCCTATCTACGGCCCGAAACGATGACGGTGGTGACAGCGGACTGACGCCTCAAACCGTCAGGGCTCCGGTTTCCGATACCCGGAATGAGGCCCCAGGCTCAGCTGCCCGCAACTGTGCGGCCAGCAGCTCCGGAACTTCGAACAAGGCTCGGTTGTTGAGCCGTCTCGCGCTGGCCTGCATGTCTGGCAGTCGTTGCAGCAGGCGCTCGATTCCGAGTCGCAGTTCACGGTAGGATTCAAGCACCAGCCCGACACCATTCTCTCGAACCCAGTCGGTGTTGTAGCGTTCCTGGGGCATGGTCGCCGCATTGCAGAAGGTCACGACGGGCAGTCCCATGTGCAGCGCCTCGCTCAGACAGCCTGGACCCGGCTTGCCGATGAAGTAGTCCGCCAGGCACATGTAGCGCGAGACGTCGGTGACATAGCCGATCACGGCATGGTTGCGGTTCTCGGATTGCTCCTTCAGTCGAGAGGCCAATGCCGCGTTGTGGCCGCACACCAGGATCAGTTGCTTATCCGCCAACGCATCGGCGATACGCAGCATCTGCATCGAGCCCTGGCCGCCGAACATCACCAGGCCCGTCGGGCGATGCGCATCAAGCCCATGGTCCCGCAGCATCGATTCACGATCCACCGTCACCGGATCATAGAACGCCGGTCGAAGCATCATTCCGCTGGTCCGCGAAATCTGCCGATCGCTGTAACCCGCGGCACGCGCCTGCTCTACGGCGCGCGCGCTGCCGCAAACGATGTGCTGGTCCTGGCCCGGCTCGATCCAGAAATGCGGCGGATAGTCAGCGATGTCGGTCATCACCGTCACATAAGGGACAGTCGACAAGGTGCTCGCGACCGATTCGTACAGCGCGCGGTTGAAGTTCGGCACGAGCGACACCACCATGTCGGGCTTGGTCGCCAGCCAATGCTGCTGCAGCCTGCGCACGATCGACGCGTGTCGCAGGCGGATCATTCCCTGGAGCAGCTTCAGGTCCTGTCTCAGTCCCACGGTCCAGCCTCGAGCCAAGCGCAGGTTGTAGAGGTCCTCCGGCGCGATTCCGGTGAAGCGAACGAAGCGGTTCGAGGGATCGAGCACCTCCATCAGGTTGACCAACCGCACCTGCCACGGGCGCCCCTGGGTCTGAATCACATCGCGCAGAGCCAACGCTGCCGTCCGATGTCCGCCGCCGGCGTTGATGTAGACCAGATCGATGCGATCCATCACTCCCAGTCCCAGCGCCCCGTCTCCGTGAACACGACGCGTTCGCAGATGTTGGTCACCCGGTCCGCGGCACGCTCGAGGTTGTGACCGGCCCACACCGCGAGGTTGGCCATCTCCAACACCGTCTCCGGCTCGCGGGGCCAGTTCATGACCTGGCGGAACAGGACGCGAAAGTGATCATCCACCGAGTCGTCGCGCGCGGCGATCGCCCTGGCGGCCGGCACATCCCGCTGACTGAAGGCCACGAGCGCCTCGCGCAGCATGGCGGCGGCTTCTGCGGCCATGCGGTCCAGGATGTCCAGACAGGCCGGGGGCAGTGGCTCCGGGAGTTGAAGGGTGATGGAGGCGATGCCCTTGGCGTAGTCGCCGACGCGCTCCAGTTCTCCCACCACGTCGAGAGCGGCCGCCACGTAGCGGATGTCGCGCGCCACCGGCTGCTGCGTAGCGATGACCAGGAGCGCCTTCTCCTCGGTGGCGTAGCGGCGACGGTTGACCTGCTTGTCCCAGGTGATGAGCCGGTGGGCGGCTTCCAGGTCGCTTGCTCGCAGGAGCCGCGCCGCCTCGACGATGGCTCCGGCCACCATCTCCCCCAGGGTCAGGGTCTCGCGCTCCAACTGGTCCAGTTCCTGCAGGAAGTGGCTGCGAATCGTGCCGGTCATGTCGCCCCCTCAGCCGAATCGGCCGGTGATGTAGTCTTCGGTCCGACGGTCCTTGGGGTTGGTGAACAGATCCCCGGTCGGTCCGCTCTCCACCATGTAGCCAGCGCGGTCCTCCGCGACCATGAAGAACGCCGTGTGGTCGGAAGCCCGGGCGGCCTGCTGCATGTTGTGGGTGACGATGACGATCGTGTAATGCGCCTTCAACTCCTGCATGAGCTCTTCGATCCTGAGGGTGGCGATGGGATCCAAGGCCGAACATGGCTCGTCCATCAGGATCACGTCGGGCTTCACGGCCAGGGTCCTGGCGATACAGAGGCGCTGCTGCTGGCCGCCCGAGAGGCTCAGTCCACTGTCCTGCAGCTTGTCCTTGACCTCGTCCCAGAGCGCCGCCTGCCGCAAGCAGCTCTCCACGAGTTCGTCGAGATTGCCCTGGTAGCCGTTGATCCTCGCCCCCCAGGCCACGTTCTCGAAAATGGACTTGGGGAAGGGATTGGGCTTCTGGAAGACCATGCCAATGCGTCGCCGCACCTGCACCGGATCCACATCGGGCCCGTAGATGTCCACACCGCGGTAGATGACCGATCCCTCGGTGCGCGCGCTGGCGATCAGGTCGTTCATGCGGTTCAAGGAGCGCAGGAACGTGCTCTTTCCGCAGCCGGAAGGTCCGATGAGCGAGGTGATCTGGTGTCGCTGGACCGGAAGGGACACCTGGCGGATGGCCTGAAAGCGCCCGTAGTAGATGTCCACACTGTCCGCGACGATGGCCATCTCGTCGGCGATGGCGGCGTTGGCCGTGGCGGTGGCCGCACGACCCGTTGGGGCCAGGGCTATCGCCGGTCTTGTCTGGGTCATGGGGCTCAATGCCTCACTTGGGCGCGGTTGCGCAGGATGACGGCGAAGGCATTCAGGCTCAGCAGCATCGCCAGCAGCACCAGGATGGCGGCGGCGGCGATGGAGCGGAACTCGGCCTGGGGCCGTGACGTCCACTGGTAGATCTGGATGGGCAGGACCGTGAACTTGGAGAATGGACCACTCGGATCCTGGAAGATGGCGGTAGACGCGCCAACCACGACCAGGGGAGCCGTCTCCCCGATGGCCCGGGACACGGAGAGGATGGTGCCGGTGAGGATGCCGGGCAGGGCCGAGGGCATGACATGCGACCAGATGGTCTGCCAACGCGTGGCACCCAAGCCGTAACTGGCCTGCCGCAGGGAACCGGGTACCGCGCGAATGGCCTCCTGGCTGTTGATGATCTGCAGCGGCAGCACCAGCAGGGCCAGGGTCAGGCCGGCGGAGAGAATGGTGCGCCCGTTGGCGGTGTCGGAGACGGTGCCGAGCAGCCAGGCGCCGCTGGTCAGCGGCTCGAGAAGGCGGACGAAGATCGCCAGGCCCAGCATGCCGTAGATGATGGAGGGCACGCCGGCCAGGTTGTTGATGTTGGTCTGGATGACCCGCGTCAGCCAACGGTCCCGCGGCGCATACTCCTCGAGATAGACGGCCGCGGCCACGCCGAGCGGCAAGGCGACGACGATCGTGACCAGAATGGTCCACAGCGAGCCCAGAATGGCCGACCGCACGCCCGAGATCAGCGGGTCCGGGCTCTGCTGGCTGCTGAGGAAGGCCGGACGCAGCCAGGACTTGAACGTGAGTCTGGCAGCGGGGTGGGTTTGCGCCAGCTCCGCCTCGATGGCACCGCGGCGAATCACCGAGTCCGTGAGGCTCCAGGTACCGACGACATCAATGCCGATGACATAGGTCTGGACAAGCCCCAACAGGTCTTCCGCCGATCGCTCGTGGAGCGGAAGCTCCTTCTCGAGCCTTTTCAAGTCGCGCTTCTTGAGTTGGTCGCGCAGAATGCCCGCCAGGTCGGGCGCGGACAAGGCCTCCACCGCCACACCGCCCTTGGCCAGCGAGGCCGGATCCACCCGGACATCGAAGGCGACCAAGCCGTACGCGCTGTCCAGCACATTGTAGAGCAGGCTGCCCAGGGCGACGATGCCCGCCAGGGTCGAGACGATGAACAGGATCTCCCATCGTCTGGCCTGTCGCTTGCGGCCGGCGACGTTGTCCTCGTAGCCTTCCTGGCCCTGCAGCAGTGGTCGATCGGAACGCCCTGTAGCGGCGGGATGCTGCGGCGCGGCGCTCATTCGTAGACCTCGCGGTAGCGGGCCACGATGCGCTGGCTGAGCAGGTTGAGCCCCAAGGTGATGAGGAAGAGGAGCAGGCCGATGGCGAACAGGCTCATGTAGTCCACCGAGTCGTAGCTGAGGTCGCCGCCGCTGATGCGAACGATGTGCCCGGCCATGGTCTCCGCGCCCTTGAATGGGTTGAGGGTCAGCGCCGGACCGGCACCGGCGGCGATGGCAACCACCATCGTCTCACCCACGGCGCGCGAGATGGCCACGATGAAGGCGGCCGCCAGCCCTGAGAGTGCGGCCGGAACGACCACCCGCAGGGCCATCTCGTGGCGCGTGGCGCCCAGGGACAGCGCGGCCTGACGCAAAGCGTCGGGAACGGCGTGGAGCGCATCCTCGCTCATGGACGCCACCAGCGGCGTCACCAGGATGCCGACGACAAGGCCGGCCGAAGCCGTGTTGTAGATTTCCACGACGTCGCGGCCGAAGACGCCCTGCAGGATCGGGGTCACGAAGGTAAGGGCGAAGAAACCGTAGACAACGGTGGGTACCCCGGCCAGCACTTCCAGGACCGGCTTCAGAACGCCGCGCGTCCGCGGGGCGGCATACTCGCTGAGAAACACGGCGATGAACAGGCCGAGGGGCAGGGCCACCGCCATGCCGATCGCCGACGTCAGCAAGGTGGCACTGACCAGAGGCATGACGCCGAAGCGGTCGATGGACGGCTGCCACACCGTCCCGGTGAAGAACTCGGTGAGCGCCACCTGCGGCAGGCGAAAGAAGCGCAAGGCTTCAAAGCCCAACACGTAGACGATCCCAGCTGTGGTCAGCACGGATACCAGGGCGGCGACCAGGAGCCCCGACTCGATCAACGCTTCTACGGGGCGGCGCTGTCGTCGGAGTCGCGCGGCGAATTCGGCGTTGGTCACGGTGCTCAGGGCTCCTTGGTCCATCAGTGGCTTCAGCCGCTGGGGCTCGACCATGGCAATGGGCTCACTTCCTGCGGGAAAGCGACAGGTCGCGGGCCCCGCGACCTGAGGCTTGCGACAGAGCTTACGGATTGGCGTCCAGCCAGGCCTGCCTGGCGGCATCCAGGTTCGCCACACTGGCCGGGAAGTAGCCCACTTCGCCGATCTCATCATTGACGTTCGTCAGGTAGTAGTTGATGAAAGCGGCCACTTGGGGCTTCTCGGCCATGATCTTCGCCGAGGAGTAGATGAAGAGCGGGCGCCCCAAGGGGTAGCTGCCGTCCTCGGCCGTCGCCTCGTTGGGCTCCACGCCGGCGATCTTCACGGCCCGCAGCTTGCCTTGGTTCTCCTTGAAGTAGGCGTAGCCGAAGTAGCCGATGCTGTCCTTGCCACCCTCGACCCCTTGCACCAGGACGTTGTCGTCCTCGGAGAGCTGGATGTCCTTGGCGCTGAGGATGGGCTCCTTGTCCTTGTCGAAGACCACCTCGACGAAGAAGTCGAAGGTGCCGCTGTCGGTGCCCGGGCTGAAGCGCCTGATGGGCTCGGCGGGCCATTCGGGCCGCACGTCGGACCAGTTGACGGCAGTGGAGTAGATCAGCGCCAGCTCTTCGAGTGTCAGGTCGTCGACGAAGTCATTTTCCGAACTGACGGCCACCACCAGGGCGTCGGTGCCTACGCGGAACTCCAGGGGCTCGCGATCGATGGCGGCGCAGCTGGCCGTCTCTTCGTCCTTGATGGCCCGGCTGGCATTGGCGATGTCCGTCTCGCCGGCCTTGCAGAAGCGCTCGAAGCCGGCGCCGGTGCCGACGCTGTCGACGGTGACGTTGCCCGAATAGCCATCGCTCTTGAAGTTCGCGGCGATGCGTTCGGTGAGCGGAAAGACGGTCGAGCTGCCGGCGGACACGATGTCGCCGGTCACCATGGCGGGATCGACCTCCGGCAGCGCCAAGCCGTCGGCGGGGTCGGCGGTGGGCGCGGCGGCCTCGGTCGGGGCCTCGGACACGGCCATGGTGGGCTCGACGACCGGGGCAGACTCCTCGGCCTTGCAGCCGATGCTAAGGGTGGCGACCAGCAACAGGGCGCCTAGGTTGCGTACGTTCACGTTCCTCAATCCTCCTGAATCACGGTGGATCAGGGCCCCTGCGGGGCGCCTGGCGCCGGCCGCCACGGTCTGGCCATGGCGGCATGGAATCGGCGGTTGAGGAGAGCTTAGACGCGGCGCGGGGCAGGGGGGTCAAGCTCGGGCAAAGCTGCCATGAAGCATTGGTGAAATGGCGTTAATCTACGCGTCGCGACCTGTACGCGGGTCGATAGGTCCGCCAACATCAGCGCGGCAAGTCAGCCCCGCCGCCCCGTGATGTAGTCCTCGGTCAGCTTCTCCCGCGGCAAGGTGAAGACGTCGTTCGTCGGCCCGAACTCTACCAGCCGCCCCAACCAGAAGAAGCCCGTGCGGTCGGACACGCGGGCGGCCTGCTGCATGTTGTGGGTAACCACCACGATGCAGTAGCGCTCCGCCAGGCGGCGCATCAAGGCCTCGATGGCCAGGGTGGCCACCGGGTCCAGGGCGGAGCAGGGCTCGTCCATCAGGATGATCCGCGGTTCGGTGGCCAGGGCGCGGGCGATGCACAGGCGCTGCTGCTGGCCCGGCGACAGCACCAGCGCCGGCCGGTCGAGACGATCGCCCAACTCTTCCCACAGCCCTACCAGGTCCAGGGCCTGGCGTACCCGCTCCGCCAGGTCCTCCTTGCCGCGAGCCAGACCCAGGACGCGCGGCCCGAAGGCGACATTGTCGCGGATGCTCTGCGGAAAAGGGTTGGGCCGCTGGAAGACCATGCCCACGCGCTGCCGCAGGTCCGCCACATCCGTGCCGCTGCGGTAGATGCTCTGGCCCGCCACGCGGATATCACCCTCGTAGCGAACCCCACGGATGGTGTCGTTCATGCGGTTGATGGCCCGCAGGAAGGTGCTCTTGCCGCAGCCGGATGGGCCGATCAGCGCCGTGACCTCCCGGTCGCGCACGGTGAGGTCAAGGGTATCGAGAGCCCGAAAGGCGCCGTAGAAGAACGAGAAGCCCTGGACCTCGATCAGCTGGTCCTCGGGCCCGGCCGCCGCGGCGACATCCAAGGCGCCGCTCCCGCCCGGCGTCGGCTGCGCGGCGCTCATCCGAACCTCCCGGTCACGTAGTCCTCGGTGCGCTTGTCCCGCGGGTGCAGGAAGATGTCCGGCCCGCTCCCCGCCTCCACCAGCTCCCCACCGAGAAAGAAGGCGGCTCGATCAGCGACGCGCGCCGCCTGCTGGGTGCTGTGCGGCACCATGACGATGGTCACCTGCTGTTTCAGCGCCTGCAAGGCGTCCTCGACCAGGGCCGTCGACAAGGGATCCAAGCCCGAGGTGGGGTTGTCCAGCAAGATGACCTCCGGGCCCAGGGCCAGACTGCGGGCCAGGCAGAGCCGCTGCCGCTGGCCGCCGCTGAGGGCAAAGGCCGACGTGTCGAGTCGGTCCTTGACCTCATCCCAGAGCGCCGCCTGCCGCAGCGACCATTCCACGCGGTCCTCCAGGAAGACCGTGTTGCGGTGACCGGCCATGCGCAGCCCATAGGTGAGGTTGGCGCGAATGCTGCCCGGCAGCGGCGTCGGCACGGCGAAGACCATGCTCACGCGGCGCCTCAGGCTGCTCACGTCCACCGCGGGCCCGAAGATGCTCTCGCCGTCGAGTAGGATCTCACCCTCCCAACGGGTTCCCGGCAACAGGTCCTGCAGGCGGTTGAGCAGGCGCAGCAAGGTGGACTTGCCCGCGCGTGAGGGCCCGAACACCACGTTGATGCAGCGTGCCGACAGAGACAGGTCCACAGCGGCCAGGGCGCGGGTGTCATCAGGGTACCAGAAGGTCAGCCCGCGCACATCGATGCGCCCGGACCGACCCTGCTTGCCCGCCGTCCCCGCGTCTACCATTCCCGCCTCCGCCGGAACACCGAGCGAACCACGCTGGCGACGACGGTCATCGACAGCACGATCAGCATCAGGATCAGCGCCGTGGCGAACTGCGGCGCCAGCGGCATGTTCGGAACCTGCGTGGCGATCACGTACAGGTGGTAGGGGAGCGCCATGGTCGGGTCGCCGGGCGATGTGGGCAAGGAAGGCAGGTAGTACGCGGCGGCGGTGAAGAGGATGGGCGCCGTCTCGCCGGCGGCGCGGCTCAGGCCCAGGATGATCCCGGTGAGAATGCCGGGGAGGGCATGGGGCAGCACCTGATGGCGGATGGTCTGCCAGCGGCTGGCCCCGAGGCTCAGGCTGGTGACGCGAAACTCCTGGGGCACCGCGCGGATGGCCTCCTCCGCGGTGCTGATGACCACCGGCAGGGTCATCAGGCCCAGCGTCAATGCCCCGGCGGCAATGGAGGTGCCCAGCCCCAGGAAGAGAACGAAGAGCCCCAGCCCAAACAGCCCGTAGACGATGGATGGTATGCCGGCCAGGTTGACGATGGCCAGGCGGATGGCCGCGGTCAACGGGCCCGGCCGGGCATACTCCGCCAGATAGACCGCGGCCCCGATCGCCAGCGGCATGGCGACGACGGCGGTGCCCAGGGTCAGCCAGACCGTGCCGATGAGTGCCGGCAGGATGCCGCCGGCCGTCATGCCTTCGCGCGGCATCTCGGTCACGAAGGACCAGCTGAGGCCCTGCATTCCGCGCACGGCGATCAACCCGACCACCAAGAGGATCGGAACGGTCACCGCCCAGGCGACGCCGCTGACCATGCCGAAGGCCAGGCGCTGGCGGCCCTGGCGGCGCATCATCCGCCCGCCTCGCCGGAGCGGCGCCGCCCCACCAGTCGCGCCGCCAGGCTGTTGATGGCGAAGGTGATCAGGAACAGCAGGGATCCGATGAGGAACAGGACATGGTAATGCGTCCCGCCGCGAGCCACCTCGCCCATCTCGGCGGCGATGGTGGCGGTCATCGTCCGCACCGGTTGGAAGGCGAATCCGACGCCATGCGGTAGGTTCGCCGCGTTGCCGGTGACCATCATTACCGCCATCGTCTCGCCCACGGCGCGGCCGACGCCCAGCATCACGGCCATCACGATGCCGGTGCGAGCTGCCGGCAGAACGACCCGGTAGATGGTCTGCCAGCGCGTGGCGCCCAGGGCCAGCGACCCGTCCCGGTAGCTTCGGGGCACGGCGTCGATGGCGTCCTCGGCGATGCTGATGATGGTCGGCAAGGACATGTACGCCAGGATCAACCCTCCGGTGAAGGCCGTCAGACCGGTGGGCGCCCCGAGGCTCTGAACCAGGGGCGCCAAGGCGACCCAGCCTACGAAACCGAGGACGATCGACGGAATGCCGGCCAGGATCTCGATCAAAGGCTTGAGGATGTCACGAAGCCAGGGCGGCGCGATCTCGCCCAGGTAGATCGCGGTCACGAGTCCCAAGGGCACGGCGATGGTCACGGCGATGGCCGTGACCAGGAGCGAACCCACCACCAGCGAGACGAGACCGAAGCGATCTTCGATGGGGTACCAGCGTGGGTCGAGGAAGGCCGCCAGCGGCACACGGGCCAGCGCCGGCAGGCTGAGCCAGATCAGGAAGACAAAGATGAGACCGACGATGAACACGGCCGAGAGCCCGGCAAGCCGGATGGCGCGCTCGATCCAGGGCTCCAGGGCCGAGGATCCGCGACGCGGCGGTGCTTCCGATGCGGGTACGCGCGAGGGATCGATCATCGGGCGAGCCTAGAACTGTCCGGGCACGAAGCCGAGGCGCGCCACAATGTCCTGACCGTCGCGGCCCAGGATCCAGGTGATGTAGTCCTTCACCTCCTGCCGCTCGGCGCCCGAGGTGTAGAGGAAGAGGCCGCGGGCCAGCGGATAGCTGCCGTCTCGGGCGGTGGGCACGCTGGGCTTGACGTAGGGTCCATCGGTGTCTTTCGACAGGGCCAGAACCTTCTCCTCGTCCGTGACGAAGCCCAGCCCGTCGTAGCCGATGGCGTTGGGATTGCGCCGGATCTCACTGGTGATGCCCACCGACGAAGGCATGAGCAGGGTCTGCGCGGCGAAGATGGCGTCGCTGTCCTTTTCACCCAAGCGCACCACCTCCTCCAGGAAGTAGACGTGGGTGCCGGAGTTCGTCTCCCGGGACAGCAGGATGATGGGCGCGTCATCGCCTCCGACCTCCCGCCAGTTGGTCGTGCGGCCCTGGTAGATGTCGGCCAGTTGCGCCAGGGAGAGCCGGTCGACGGGATTGCCGGGATGGACGATGACCGCGAGGGCGTCGACGGCCACCTGATGCTCCTCGGGCGGGCTGGGCAGCTTGGCCGCTTCCTCGTCCTTGATGCGTCGGCTGGCATTTGCGATCTCCGTCGTGCCGTTGATCAGGCCCGCGATGCCGGCGCCTGAGCCGCCACCGTTGACGGCGATCGACAGATCCGGACGGACGCCGCGGTAGGCCTCGGCCCAGGCCTGCGCCAGCTGCAGCATGGTGTCAGAGCCGGTGTTCTGGACCATCCGCAAGGCTACCGCGTCGGCCGCCGCGTCATTGGCCCGACCACCGCAGGAGGAGAGCGCGAAGCCCATCACGGCGATCGCCGCGCATCGGGCCGGACGCCGGCGGACAAGGAGGGAATGGGAGACCGTATTCACGCCTTCAATTCTCGCGGCGCCTACCGCCTTGTCAAGTCGGCAGGACGCGAGCAGGGCCGCCGGCGACATTGGCGGCGGCCCAGGGTGCACGCGTTAACTTAAAACGTAGCTGCGCTTGAAGCCCGTCGCGCCGCAAGGCCGGATCTGCCGGCATGTCAGGAGCAACCGCACTTCCACTGGATGCTGTTGAAGATGGGATGGTAGGGCGAGGCGGGATTGCGCAGGCCCAGGTAGCGGCGGAGCGGGTTGTTGGCTCCCAGCGGCAGGTTGGGGTTGCAGGACTGGCCGTGGCCCGCCACCTTGTCCGGGGCAGCGACCGCATCGTTGATCACCGCGGCCGGCACGCGGCTCTTGATCGCCTCACAGATCTCCGGGCGGCTGTCCAAGGTGGGCTTCGGCGCCGCCGTCGGCACCTCGGCCGTGGGACCACCCGGCGTGGGGGTGGGCGCAGCCGATGTCGGCGTCGCGCCGGCGTCCTGGCGGTAGGGAGCGAAGATGTCCAGGTTCTCGCAGTCCGCGCCCTTCACGTCGGGGTAGATGGCCCAGGCGTCGCGGAAGGCCGAGAGCTCGTCCGACCCGCCGCGGCCGGCCACCACGATGATTCGCTTGTTGGCCGCGTCCCAGATGCTGGGGAAGAGGCGTCGTCCTTCGATGCCCTTGGTGTTGTCCTTGGCCAGGCGCTCCCAGCTCAGCTTCGCCGCGCTGTCACCCAGCTGGGCCAGGCTCACCCGCCAGACGCCGGTCGAACGGCGGGAGGAATCGGGATAGGTGCCCGAGGTGCGGCCCATCCAGGAGTAGAAGGACTTCGACGCCGCGTCATAGGCGCAGCCGCCCTCGCGGCGGGCGCCGAAGCTGTCCATGTTGTCGAAGCGACCCGTCAGGTTGACCCATTCGCCGTTGGCGTTCTTCTTGAAGTCCAGCCACCAGACTTCCTTGTAGGTTGTCGCCGGGATGCGCTCCGGCGCGCCCTGCTGACCACCCAGGATGAAGACGCCATCGAGACCGGCGTCCTTGTCGTAGACGTAGGCGGCGCAGGATCCGTAGCGCTTGATCGGCGCCGTCCCCGCCGGGCGAAGCTCGGAGATCTGGAACTTGCTGCCCACCTTCTTGGCGGCGAAGACCGCGTCCTGGCTCTCGATGTCCTGTTCATCGTTGAAGGTGCCCTGGCCGAAGACGATGCGGCTGCGCTGGTTGTCCCAGGCGGCGAAGAGGCGAACCAGCTTGCCCTTCTGCTCCTTCAACTCGCCGATGAGTTCGGCAGCACCGCTGTTGGGCACCCACTTGACGCCACTGGCGGCGGCTTCGCCGAGTACCTGCAGCTCCTTGATGTCGCCGCCGGTCTTCTTCGAGGTGTCGAAGGCGCCGTTGTCGCAGCCGTCCTTGCCGAACACCGAGGCCCAGTTGCTCTCGGACAACTGAACGCTGGTGCCCTCGCGACAGCCCTTGTCCGTGTCCTGGGTGAAGCCGACGGCGTTGCTGTAGGGAACCGACTTCCAGGCCGCCTTGGCACTGTCGAGCTTGATGCCGAACATCTGGAAGAAGACGATGGTGTTCTCGTCGGTCTGCTTGTCGGCGCCCCCGGCGTAGGCCAGGACGCCCGTCTTGGCGTTGTAGCCGCCCATGCCGCCGTAGCGGCCTTCGCCCAGGCTGGTAGGCGGCATGTCGGGAAGGCGAACGTAGCAGGCATTGTCGGCCTGAATGCGGCCGCCGACCGGCACGGCGGTGGGCGCGGGCGTGGCCTGGGCATGGGCCACAGGCGTCGGATGCGACCCGGGCAGGGCGGCGCCCACGGCGGCGGCGCCCAGCAGCAGGCCCAGCAGGCGGGATCGGTTGCGAGACATGGGGTTTCTCCTCCAGGAGCTGTTCAGGTCCGGCCGTCTGGGCTCGGCCCACGGCCGAGCCCGGCGATGGCTGGATCGATGGCGCGGACGGTTGGGTCCACCGGTGAGCCGGCGCGCGCGGTGACAACGGCTTGCCGGCGACCGGCCAGCGGTATGACGAGAGCCTATCGCTTCCGCGGCAACGACCGCTTAACCCCTTCCGGACATCGCCTTAAGGCCCTGTGCCCTTCCGTTAACACGGCCCTACGCGCGAGCCGCGCCCCGCGGCATGCGCCATCGACCGGGTGACCTTGACCCCTGGCGATCACCGCGCTATCGTTGTCAGTCCTGGTAAGCGCACCTTTACAGAAGAAGAGAGGGAAGGAAAGGGTCGTCAGGGCCATGCGGTCGACGGTGCGGGGAGCTTTCGGGCGAACTGCAGGAGCGGCGAATGGCCTGGGCGGCTGACGGGCACACCGAGATGGTGGGGTATGCCCAGCTAGCGTCCGAAACTGGAGAGCGTAAAGCTTTCTGAATAAAGAGTTTGATCCTGGCTCAGGATGAACGCTGGCGGCGTGCTTAACACATGCAAGTCGAACGCAGTGCTTTAGCTTCGGTTGAGGCAGCTGCGTGGCGGACGGGTGCGTAACACGTAGGAACTTGCCCCAGAGAGGGGGATAACCGTTGGAAACGACGGATAATCCCGCATACGCTCCTTCGGGAGAAAAGCTCCGGCGCTCTGGGATGGGCCTGCGGCCTATCAGGTAGTTGGTGGGGTAATGGCCTACCAAGCCTACGACGGGTAGGGGGCGTGAGAGCGTGGCCCCCCACACGGGAACTGAGACACGGTCCCGACGCCTACGGGCGGCAGCAGTGAGGAATCTTGCACAATGGGCGAAAGCCTGATGCAGCGACGCCGCGTGCGGGAAGAAGGCCTTCGGGTTGTAAACCGCTTTTCTGGGGGACGAGTAAGGACGGTACCTCAGGAATAAGTCCCGGCTAACTACGTGCCAGCAGCCGCGGTAATACGTAGGGGGCAAGCGTTATCCGGAATCACTGGGCGTAAAGGGCGTCTAGGCGGCAAGGCAAGTCTCGCGTAAAAGCTCCCGGCTCAACTGGGAGAGCGCGCGGGAAACTGCCTGGCTAGAGACTCGGAGAGGGGTGTGGAATTCCCGGTGGAGTGGTGAAATGCGTTGAGATCGGGAGGAACACCAGTAGCGAAGGCGGCACCCTGGCCGAGTTCTGACGCTGAAGCGCGACAGCGTGGGGAGCAAACGGGATTAGATACCCCGGTAGTCCACGCCGTAAACGATGACAACTAGGTGTCGGGCATCTAAGGATGTTCGGTGCCGCAGCTAACGCGATAAGTTGTCCGCCTGGGGAGTACGGCCGCAAGGCTAAAACTCAAAGGAATTGACGGGGGCCCGCACAAGCAGCGGAGCGTGTGGTTTAATTCGATGCAACGCGAAGAACCTTACCTGGCCTTGACATGCAGGTGGTAGGGAACCGAAAGGGGACCGACCCTCGGGAGCCTGCACAGGTGCTGCATGGCTGTCGTCAGCTCGTGCCGTGAGGTGTTGGGTTAAGTCCCGCAACGAGCGCAACCCTTGGCGTATGTTTCACGTGTCATGCGCAACTGCCGGCGTAAGCCGGAGGAAGGTGGGGATGACGTCAAGTCAGCATGGTCCTTATGGCCAGGGCTACACACACGCTACAATGGCCGGTACAATGGGTCGCCACACCGCGAGGTGGAGCCAATCCCCAAAGCCGGTCTCAGTTCGGATTGGAGTCTGCAACCCGACTCCATGAAGGCGGAGTTGCTAGTAACCGCAGGTCAGCCATACTGCGGTGAATACGTTCCCGGGCCTTGTACACACCGCCCGTCACGTCATGGGAGTCGGCCACACTTGAAGTCGGTTATGAGATGTTACTCGGCTGCCTAGAGTGGGGCTGGCGACTGGGACGAAGTCGTAACAAGGTAGCTGTACCGGAAGGTGCGGCTGGATCACCTCCTTTCTAAGAGGCACTGAGCGAAGGTGAAAGCCAACGCTCTGAGCCGGACGAGCGCACAAACAGCTTCTGCTCTCTCTTGTGGTGGTGAGGTGGGACGCGAGAGCGTCCGACTCGCCCCGGGCTCGCAGCGTGCGGGCGGATGGGAAATCGTTGGGGAGCAGAAGCGTGGAGACGCGGAGCCGAGAGCACGAAAGTGGTTGAGGCGAGCGGGGATACGGGGCTGTAGCTCAGCGGTAGAGCGTCTGCTTTGCAAGCAGAGGGTCAGGGGTTCGAGTCCCCTCAGCTCCAAGACGCTGCGAAGGCAAAGAGACAGGGCGGAGCCCACTCAGAGCCGGAAGAGCGGACGAGCGGAAGTCGCGAAAGCGAAGTCCGGGTCCGCGCAGCGGCAGGCAGCGAAGCTGCCTGGGGTGTTGGGACCTTAACAGTTGAACATAGAGCCAAGGAAGCCGAGCGGGCATGCACGAGGAAGCTACAAAGGGCGCACGGGGGATGCCTTGGCACGATGGGCCGAAGAAGGACGTGGTTGGCTGCGAAAAGCCACGGTGAGCCGCCAGCAGGCATTGAACCGTGGGTGTCCGAATGGGGAAACCCGGCGTGGAGAACCCACGTCACCGCATGCTGAACACATAGGCATGACGGGGGTAAGCCAGGGAACTGAAACATCTCAGTACCTGGAGGAAAAGAGAGTATTCCGTTAGTAGTGGTGAGCGAAAGCGGAGGAGCCTAAACCGAGTCCGTGTAAGCATGCAGGCGTTGCGGACTGGGGGTTGTACGGCCTAGCAGGGTTGCTGCACCGACCCGACGGAGTAAGAAACCGACACCTTAGACGAAGGCCACTGGAAAGGGCCGCCATAGATGGTGAAAGCCCAGTAGACGAAAAGGTGACGGCTCCGGTTAGAGACCGTGAGTACCACGGGGCACGTGAAATCCTGTGGGAATCAGGGTGGACCACCACCCAAGGCTAAATACCCATCGTGACCGATAGTGAACAAGTACCGTGAGGGAAAGGTGAAAAGCACCCCGGCGAGGGGAGTGAAATAGAACCTGAAACCGTGTGCCTACAAACTGTGGGAGGGCTATGGCAGCAATGCAATGCCTGACCGCGTGCCTTTTGGAGCATGAACCGACGAGTTACCCTCTGTTGCAAGGTTAAGGGAGGAACACCCGGAGCCGGAGCGAAAGCGAGTCTGAACAGGGCGTTCAGTCGCATGCTGTAGACCCGAAGCCGAGTGATCTATCCATGGGCAGTGTGAAGCGGAGGTAAGACTCTGTGGAGGCGCGAACCGACTTCAGTTGAAAATGGAGCGGATGACCTGTGGATAGG
>JBGAUA010000042.1:0-234 GCA_044228875.1 Anaerolineae bacterium | reverse complement strand
TCCGCGAAATGCATTTAGGTGCAGCGTCGTGCGTTCAACGATGGGGGTAGAGCACTGAATGGGCTAGGGGTCCTACAAGACTACCGACCCCAATCAAACTCCGAATACCATCGTTCCAGAGCACGGCAGTGAGACCTCGGGGGATGAGCTTCGTGGTCGAGAGGGAAACAGCCCAGACCGCCAGCTAAGGCCCCTAATTCTGGACTAAGTGGTAAACGATGTGGGATTGCGAAA
>JBGAUA010000041.1:0-24967 GCA_044228875.1 Anaerolineae bacterium | reverse complement strand
GGCGCCGTCGGGCATGGTCCAACGCCGCCAGCGGGCGTAGGGATCGGTGAAGCCGGTGGCCACGTGGTAGCGGTCCGGGTCGATGCCGCGGGCGTTGGGGTCCAGCTGGTCCGGCATCAGGAACTCGGTGTAGTTCCAGGGCAGGGTCCAGATCTGCTCGTTGAAGAAGAAGCTGTCCACACCCAGGTTGGCCCCGCCGAGGATGGGGGTGGCGGTGGGCAGGGGCACGGTCGTCGGCCGCGGTGTCGGGCTGGGGCCGGCGGTGGGCTGGATGGGCGTCGCGGTCGGCCCGGGGATCGGCGCCACGCAGGGGCGGATGGCGTCGATGATCAGGTCCTGGGCGCTGGACGTGATGAAGTCGACCTCGATGGACTGGATGTTGGACAGGTCGACAGCACCGATGCCGGTGAAGCTGCTGAATGGAAAGTCGGCGAAGAACGGCACGTTGCTGCCCATCACGTTCAGGGTGAGGGTGGCCGTGTCGGTGCCATCGCTCAGGCGCATGGTCACCGGCGTGGAGGTGGCGATGCCCGAGTCGTCGAAGAGGTAGAGGATGCGGATGCGGTCCACCGTGCTGAAGTCCGTGTCGAGCCCGAGGCCGTTGCGGTCGTAGCGCAGGAACAGGGCCGCCTGGGAGTCCGAGTTGGCCGCGTACTCCAGCCGCTCCTGGCGCACCCGGGTGAAGACCTGGTGCACCGGACGGCCTTCCGTGCCGCCCATGAAAGGCCCGAGCCTCACAAAGCGGAAGCCGCCCATGACCACCGCCGGGTCCACCGCGTCGAGGACCGACTTGGGGCCTGGATCGTTGACATCCACCAGGAAGAGCGTGCTCAAGTCCTGGTTGTTGGATTCGCGGAAGGTGTCGATGGGAGCGGCGGGACAGAGGGACGGTTGAATCTGGACCGGCCAGTCCTCGACCTCGCCGTCGGGGGCCAGGCCGCGCGGACCCAAGCCCGCCTGGGTGCTCAGTCGCAGGCGCAGGAAGCTGAGGCCGGGGCTCGCGTTGCCCGGCACCTGGAAGTAGATCGCCGACGAGGAGTTCTGCCCGGCGAAGATCGCGCGATCGACGACCACCTGTTCGCCGACGTCATCGAAGTCGCCGTCGCGGTTGAAGTCGACCCAGGCGCTGAGGAAGCCGCCCGCCGGCGAGCCGCCGGTGGAGATGCGCAGGTCGCTGATCTGCTCCGATCGCAGCTCTGAGAGGAAGGCGATGCCGTCTTCGTCATCCGGGCAGACGCCGGCGCCGTCATCGCCGTCGGCGGTCGCGCTGGACTGCCCATCGGGCTCGCGGTCGACGCAATGCCCCAGCAGTGGCCCGCCGGCAACCAGGATGTGACGCGCCCCGTTGAGCGAGAGCGTCGTGGGGTAGCCCAGGGCACCCGGCGCGTCGCCGAAGTCCATCACGGCGTCGCCCGGAACCAGTTCGCCCAGGCGGTCGAAGCCGAGACGCTCGCGGATCTGGCCGCTCATGGCCGGGTTCTCGGTCTCATGGACATAGGTCCAGCGCAGGGCACGGATGTCGCCATGGCTCCGCTCCAACGCCGCCAGCCTACCGATGTAGGGCCGCGAATCACCTTCGTGAAGCACGGGCGCGACCGGGCCGATGGGACCACCGGTGTAGAGCACCGTAGGGCGGGACGCGGAACTGGCGGGCGCGGGATCCAGGTCGTCGAAGCCGGCCTTGGCGACCACGTCCTCCAGGATCGTATGCTCGTGGTTGAAGGGCGGCGGCAGGGTCAGCCAGGGAAGCTGGCGCGGGTTGTTGATGGCATAGCTCTGCAGCCGCACCGAATGCAGCTCCACGGTCACGTCGGTCTTGGGCAGCGGCGCGCGCAAGGTGATGGACTGGAAGCCGCCCGTGGGACAGGTACCGATGGCCCCCACGTTGTACTCGTGGCCGTCGACGTAGAAGCGCTTCAGGAACCATGGGCCGCCCGGGCTCAGGTTCTGCCGGATGGCGCCATCGGTCATCGACGCGCAGGGGGCGCCCAGGGCCCGACCAAGCATGACCACCGCGGTGTCGTCGTTCGCATCGGCATCCACGAGGTAGGCGAACCATGCGCCCGGCGGCACCGTCCCCAGGTTGGTTCCACCGGGAGCGATGCTCAACAACGGGCCGGTGTCGCCGGCCAGCACGGCGCCCCCGAAGCCCATGGAGCGCGCCACGATCCTGCGCGGCTCCTTGCTCGCCGAGTTCCAGATCTCGAGGACCGCGCCGTTGTCGCTCACCGCGGTGAGCTTGACGAAGTGGTCCAGGAACTGGGCCTTGTCACCCAGGGACAGCGTCAGGCCGTCCGTGTGCAGGACGGCCATCTCGTCGCAACTGACAGCCCGGCCGTCGGGGTTGAACGTGTCCAGGATGTTGTCGCCGTCGAAGTCGATCCGCATCCCGTCCAATACCGCAGGCAGGTTGCGCTCGTCGCTGACACGCACCATGTCCAGATCGCCGTCGAAGTCGGCGTCCAGGCTGGTCAGACCATGGCCCAGGGCCGTTCCCTGCGCGTCAGGATCCGTCTGGTCGGCGCTGATGCCCAACGGGAAGACCATGCTGGTGGTGCCGGCGGTGCCGCAGACCGGACGAGGGGCCGATCGTCCCAGCGCCTCGGCGCTGGGGCGAGCGGTGGGCAGCGACTCGTTGTCGACCAGGAGGTAGGTCAACTCGGTCATGATCGCCGGGTACCATTCGTCGATGGCCGACGCGGACGGGTTCATCGGAGCGTCTGGAACGCCGTCGTTGTTGTCGTCCGTCAGCCGGCCGTCGGCGTTGAGGTCCATGTCCAGGTGGAAGGGCTCGTACCAATGCCTGAGGGTCACCTTCTCCGCGGCGTTGATGCCCCCGGCGCGGATGTTGGCGGCGGCCGACACCTCGTCGACACCGACGAGCCCCGGCCACTGGGCGCGCAGCGTTGGATCCTCCAGGCGCTCTGAGATCCAGGCCGGGTTCCAGGTCACCACATCCATCTCCGGGGCCTGGGCATGGTAGGGGTCGAAAGGCCCTTCCTGATCGGTGTAGGGCGGATCCTCGGGGATCTGCCCCGTCAAGGGGTCCAGTTGGGTGTTGGACCCCGCCGATGCCGGCCAGTTGCCTTCCGCCGGACCGTTGGGGTTGCTGACCACCGGATAACCGTAGACGCGGAGGCTGCTGTATTCCGCAGCGGACTGGGCCACCGGGGCCGCGTTGGGTGCGGCGTTTGCCGGTAGGACGAGGATCCCCCCGAACACACCGAGCGTCAACGAGGCGGCCGAGACCAGGGCGAGCGTTCGCGCGGCCACGGCAGGGAAGCGCCGGATGCCGGGCATCTGACGCGACCTTCTTCGAACGGAAGGCTTCATGATCAGCTCCTACACCAACTCAACGAACACGGGATCAACGGGGAACGCGGGCGGCACGAGAGCGACGCCCCGCGAGGCGTGGCGGCGAGACGCACCTGTATGCCGTGGGGAGGCCGGCTCACGCACCCGAAGCATGAGGTATCCGGTCTCTGGTTATTCTTTCGTTGCGTTAGTATAACATTATCTCGAGCGCTTGGCTAGGGGGGCCACAAGGGAGTTCGCCGCCGCCGGCGGGTATACTTGCCCGGTGCGATCTGCGCCTCCAGGGGGAGTCCATGCCGGAAGCGGTCCGGTCGGAGCAAGTCGGCCTCAAGATCCCGGGTCCAACCGGCGTCATCATCCTCAACCACAACGGCCGAGCGCATCTGGAGGCCGGACTGCCATCCGTGCTGGACATGGCCGGGCTGGCGGGGCCGGAGGCGATCATGGTGGCGGACAACGGCTCCAAGGACGACTCGCTGGATTGGCTTGCCGCGCGGCATCCACGGATCCGGCGTTTGCCCCTGGGCGGCAACCTGGGCTTCGCCGAGGGCAACAACCGGGCCGCTGTCGCTTTCGCCGACGCCGCGTCCCTGCTCTTCCTCAACAACGACACGCGCGTGTCCTCGGGCTTGCTGCGGGAGCTGGAGGCGACCGCCGCAGGCCATGCGCCAGGCTCGGTCTGCTGCGGAGCCCGGCTCCTGGACTGGCAGGGACGCCGCCTCGACTTCGACGGTGGCGCAGCGTCCCTCACCGGCCATGGACATGCCTTGAGGGTCGGCCAACGTCCTGATACCGGTGCTCAGGCCGATCAGTCGACCCTCTTCGCCTGTGGCGCGGCGCTCTTCATGCCGCGGACCCTCTTCCTGGATCTCGGTGGATTCGCCACGGGTTACTTCGCCTACTACGAGGACGTCGACCTGGGCTGGCGCCTTTGGTTGACCGGTCACCAGGTTCGGCATGTCCCGCGGGCGACGGTCCTGCACCGGCATCACGGCACCGCGGCGGCCCTCTCGACCGATCGACGGGCCCGGTTGCACGAGCGCAATGCCCTGGCCACCTTGGTCCGCAACCTCGGCGACCTCGCGCTGGAGGCAACCTTGCCCGCGGCCCTCAGCCTGGCCGCGCTCAGGGCCGCGCCACGTCGTGCCGCTGAAGCCTCCGCCTTGATGCGCGCCGCGCGTGACCGGGCACCGGCTTCAGACCTGCCGGTGCCCGGCCCGAACTGGGCCGGATGGGCGCCGCTGGCGCCGCTGGCGCTCGACTGGTCGGCGTTGGCGCAGCAGAGGGCCCAGGTGCAAGGCCTGCGCCGCCTGCCCGATGACGCCGTTCTGCCGCGGCTCGGCATGCCGTACGCGCCGGTTCCCGGCACGGTCGTCGCCGATTGCTGGCTGCGCGAGGCCGTGGACCGCTTCGACCTGGAACGGTTCTTCGGACCGCTCCCTCCGCCCTCGCTCCGCGTCCGCTTGGCAGGCCGGCGCTGGCGCGGATCTGGGACAGGCCCAGACAGCCGCGAGGCCGACGCGCCTTGAACGGCTCCAGTGTGGCGGTCATCCTGGTCAACTGGAACGGCCGTCAGCATCTTGAGGCCTGCTTGCCGGGCCTGGCCGCGCAGCGCTTCCGCGACTTCTCGGTCATCGTGGCCGACAACGGATCCCGCGATGGCTCTCTGGGCTGGCTCGCCGAGGCCTGGCCACAGGTGCGGGTCCTTGACCTGGGAGGCAACCTGGGCTTCGCCGCGGGCAACAACCGCGCCATCCGGGCGACGACCGCGCCCTGGATAGCCTTGCTCAACAACGACACGGTTCCAGATCGGGATTGGCTGGGAGCATTGCTGGCCGCCGCGGCGTCAGACGAGCGCGTCGGCAGCGTGGCCAGCCGGATGTGCTTCATGGACCAGCCGGACATGCTGAATTCCACCGGTATCGCCGTCGACCCCACGGGCATCGCCTGGGATCGGCTGGGAGGCGCGCCGACAAGCGCCGGCGACGCCCCGGCGCGGGTTTTCGGCGCATCGGCGGGCGCTGCCTTGTACCGCCGGTCCGCGCTGGAGGCCGTGGCCGAACCAGGCCCGGACGGCCTGCCGGCGTACTTCGACGAGGACTTCTTCATGTACCTGGAGGATGTCGACCTGGCCTGGCGGCTGCGATTGGACGGCTGGGAGGCGGTGTACGCACCGGACGCCCGGGTGCTCCATCACGCGAGCGCTTCGTCCGGCGAAGGCTCTCCTTTCAAGAACCGCCTGCTGGCGCGCAACAAGGTATGGTCGGTGATCAAGAACTATCCCTTCTGGCCGCTGGTGGCGTGGTCACCGCTCATCCTGGCCTATGACCTGGCCAGCGCCCCCTACCGCCTGCTGTTCCAGGGGCAGGCCTCGGCCTTGATCGGTCGACTGGAGGCCTGGCGGGGCATCGGGCGCATGTGGGCCAAGCGAAGGACCATCCAGGCGCGACGGCGCGTCGCCTGGAGACCGTTGCGATCGGCCATGGAGCCCTTCGATCCGCCCTGGAAGGTGCTGGCTCGCTACCGGCACCTGAGCGGCCGCAAGATGCCGGGCCCTGGAAGAGGATCGGCTCGGCCATGAGCGAGAACATCGAAGCGACAGGGCTCTTCGAGCGGGTCTACCGGGCCGTGATGCTGGTGCCTCGCGGCAGGGTCACCAGCTACGCGGCTATCGCCGACCGCGTCACCGGGCACCGCGGCGCAGCGCGAATGGTGGGCTGGGCGCTCAACGGCCTGCCGGCGTCACGCGAAGACGACGTGCCGTGGTGGCGGGTGATCAACAGCCAGGGGCGAATCTCCATCAGCCGCCATCCCGGCGACGCGGAGGAGCAGCGGGCCCGCTTGGAGGCGGAAGGCGTCCGGGTCGACGGCAGGCTGCGGGTCGACCTGTTGGCCTACGGCTGGGACCCCCTGGACCCGTCCCCGGGTTGAGTCGGGGCCGACTGCAGCCAGCGGTCTCCCTGGCGACGGTAGAACCGCAGGTCCTCCGTGGCGGCGTCGCCGTCTGCCAGCCTGACCCTGACCCGCAACAGATCGGAGTTCGTAGGCCCGATGTCGATCAGGGCTTCGGGGCCGGGAGCATGCGGAAGGTTGAGCTGCCGTGCGATTTCCGCCTCCCGCCAGCCGGCGGCGCTCTGCGGATCCAAGGTGCGGCCGAGCAGGTCCGGATCGTGGCGCTCGATGGCCAGTTGGGCCAGGGCCAGGTTGTCCTGAACGGCGGTCCAGACCCTGCCGTCCGTCTCAGCCCAGCGGCCAATGCCGAAGCCCAGCGCCGCCGCCACGAGCAATACCAGCGCATAACCACGCCAAGGCGTCCCAGCCGGCCGTCGGACCACCGTCGGGACCTTGGGATCGGGCGCGTCGGGCGCCTCCAGAAAAGGGTCGCGCTGGATGCGCCAGTCGAGCCGCTCGCTCACGGGTGCTCGGACCGCCGCTCAGGGCTGACGGGCGCGGCTCAGTCGGCTCGAGCGGCTCAAGCGGCTCAAGAGCCTCGTGACGGCGAAGCCGATGGCCATGCCGATGAGCAGGAACATCAGACCGCGGAGGGTTTGGGGGATCCACTGCAGGGTGAGGAAGCGCACCGGCCACTGCAGGGCCTTGGGAAACGCGATCGACTGATACGCTTCCTGCAGGAGGTAGGCCACACCGAGAGCAAAGGTGAGGCCGGCCAGCACGACGAGGGCGAACAGGCGGCTGAGATCCTTGCGGCTGAGACCCGGAACCCGCGCAGGCGTTACCGCCAACAAGGGCTGGTCAAACCGGAAAGGGCCTTGCCGCGCCAACTCGGCCAGCTCTGCATCCAGATAGCGAGCGGCTGACGACAGATCGGTGGCGATGGGAATGGACTTGCAGCTTGTCTCCGCCTCCCCCACCACCTGGTCGATCGTTCGACCATCCAGGATGAGGATGGCCCGGCCGCCCAGGCGCTCCGCTGCCTGCACCGCCGGCCACTCGGCGCTGACGTAGTAGACGGGAGCCGCGTGGCGACGCAGCCGCTCAGCCAACAGCTCCAGGTCGACCCCCCGTGCCGGACCGTCGCCGGACGTCGCGGCAGCCGCTTGCACCAGGGAACGCGGCGAGACAGCCGGATCCGGTACCACCACGGTCGCGTCACGAACCGCAAGCGCCTGCAACGGCTGCAGGTCGATCCCGCGGGCAACCAGATCCGGGTCGATCAGGATGGTGGGCATGCGGGCAACGATAGCACTGTCACGCGCGCGCTCAAGAGCATGGGCTCTCTCTACGGTAGGGCAACCGCTTGTTTTGCACGCTGTCGCACGAATTGTTGACGCTTACGAACGGAGGCCTTATGTTTGTGCCTGTCGACGTCGCGAGCAACCACACCCATATTTGGCGTTGCGTTGGTTTCGAATCGGTTGATACTGGCTTCGACACGATTTTGCTCCATAATCTGGGGAATAATCCACGGATGAGGCACCGTCGGGCCTTTCGCGCCGGCAGTCCCATCAAACCGCTCAGGCTCGACGGCCTGAGGACAAGGTCATGCATGCCCGGCAGGCCTTGCCGATCCGGTGCGCGGTGATCGCCCGATCAGCGCAGGGAAGCTCTTCCCTCGTTGGACCCCAGCGACCCATAGGTCTGTTGCATATCCCTGGACTGATGCTGGAGGATGGAGGCTTTCCCCACCATGCCACCGCCCGGCCTCCCGACGCCCCATAACCCTGCCGCCGACGCCCCTCGGGCGAACGCCGACCATCCATGGCTGGAAATCGGCCAGGGCGATCGGCGCATCCAATCGGCCTCTGCCAGCCTGTGCGCCATGTCGGGATGGGCGGCCGAAACCCTGCTCGGCGCTCCCTGGCAACGCGTCTTCGCATTGGACTCCGTCGCCGACATTGAACGGTCCTGCTCCCGATGCATCCTGAGCGGGACGGCAGAGACGGACGTGCTCCTGAACATGGCCGAAGGCGGGACCCGCGGCGCGCTGCTGAGGGTTCATTTCGACCACCGGCGAGGCGTGCTGCGGTTCGTGTTGCGACCGGTCGACGAGGACCAGGCGTGGCCGAAGCAGGTGTCATCGATCGTAGCGACCCCGCCGTCGACCGACGAAGGCACGACCGTGATGCAGGCGCTCAATATCGCCGGAGCCGCGGCACTCGAGGTCGATGCCGACGGCTCGATCACGGATGCCACTCCGGCGCTCGAACGCCTGCTGAATCAACCCCTATCGGCGCTGAGGCGCCAGCGAATCGAAGAGGTCTTTGCCATGTCGGAACCGGCGAGGGCAGCCTTCCTTCAAGCGCGGCAACGTCACCAACCGCAGTCGGTCCTGGCCGCCTGCGCGACCGACAACCGACAGGTGGTCGTGGAGTGGATGGCCGGCAGCCGGCAGGGGAGCGGCTTCGCCGTCGTCATGGGCGCGCATCGGGATCTCGCCGGCATGGAGCGGCTTCGGGCGCAGTCACGATTGGTGTCCCTCGTGGCACACGATGTGCGCGACTCGCTGTCGGCGGTCAACTGCGGGCTGCAGAGCCTGGCCGAAGAGCTTGGCGAGGACAGCAAGATGCTGGATACGGTGGCCCTCGTGCGTCGAGAGAACGAGCGGGCCACCCGGATCGCGCACGATGTCCTGTGGATGTCGCGACCCGGAAACCTGGATCGGGTGGAGCTGGACATCGACACCGTGGTCCACGAGATGGTCGAACGCTACCGCGGCCGTGCGACCCAGAAGGGCGTAGGACTGGTCCTGGACCTGGGCTCCGGCGAGCAGGCCCTGGCAGACCTGACCACGCTTGACCGCTGTCTCAGCAACGTGATCGACAACGCTCTGGACGCGACACCCGCCGAGGGGCAGGTGACCGTCAGCACGCGCCGCGAGGGCCGCGGTCGCCCGGGGGTGCTCATCTCGATCCGCGATACCGGTGAAGGCATCCCGCTGGAGAACCAGCAGCTCATCTTCGACCCCTTCGTCAGCCACAAGCGCGGCGGCACCGGGCTGGGACTGGCCATCGCCAGCCGTGTGGCCCTGGATCACGGCGGGCAGATCGCCTTCGACAGCCCTCCCGGCCAAGGCACCACCTTCCACATCTGGCTGCCCGCGCTGCGCGCGTAGTCCGGATCCTGCGGACCGATTCCGACACCCCGAAGGACCGTCGCCGTCGCGGGCCTTCGACCGATGGGCGTGGCCCCAAGCACCAGGAGCGACACATGACGACCGCCACCATTCTCCTCGCCGAAGACAACGCGCTGACCCGTGACTTCATGGCGCGTTCGCTGCGCGCCGCCGGGCACGACGTCCTGGAGGCCGACGGCCTGGCCGCCGCGCGCCGGATCGTCGAGAGTCGGTCCTTCGACGTCGCGGTCATCGACCTCTGCCTGGGAGACGGCGATGGCCGCGAGCTCCTCGATCAGCTGCGCGAGTTGGCGCCGGAGGTGCCGGTGATCGTCGCCACCTCCACGGACACGGCGGCCAGCGCCGTCGAATTGATCCGCCGCGGCGCCTACGACTACATGGTCAAGCCGGTCCCGAACGCGGACCTGCTGCGGATGGCGGAGCGTGGCGTGGAGCTCAGCCGGGCACGCCGCGCGATCAATGCCCTGCACGACGCCCGTCTGCGCGAGTCCAGCGGCTGGGACATCGGGGAGACGACCCGCATGCGCCAGACCGAGCAGACGGTGAGGCGCTTCGCTCCCACCGATGCCGGGATCCTGATCCAGGGCGAGAGCGGTACGGGTAAGGAGGCCGTCGCCCGGGCGCTGCACGACCTCTCTGAGCGGGCGAAGGGACCCTTCGTGGCCATCAACTGCGCGGCGGTGCCGGCTCAGCTCCTGGAAAGCGAGGTCTTCGGCCACGAGAAGGGCAGCTTCACCGGAGCGGTCGACCGCCGCAAGGGCATGCTGGAGCTGGCGCATGGCGGCACGCTCTTCCTGGACGAGGTGGCCACGATGTCCTTGGAGATGCAGGCCAAGCTGCTGCGGGCCCTGCAGGAGTTCAGCTTCCGCCGCGTCGGCGGCCAGCTGGAGTTGAACGTCGACGTGCGGGTGGTCTCCGCCACCAACCGCAGCCTGCTCGACGCCATCGCCACGGGCGAGTTCCGCGACGATCTCTACTACCGGCTCTGCGTCATGACGGTGGACCTGCCCCCGCTCCGCGAGCGGGTGGTGGACATCCCGTTCTTCATCCAGAAGTTCATCGGCGAGCTCCGGGCCAAGACGGGCAGTTCGGTGACCGGCATCACCGAGACGGCGCTGTGGGCCATGTGCCGCTACGGTTGGCCCGGCAACATCCGTCAGCTGCGCAACACCGTGGAGCGGGCGATGATCTTCGCCACCGGCGAGGAGCGGATCGACCTGCCGCATCTGCCGACGGAGCTGCTCAACTCCGGCCCACAGGAAGCACGCCGCAACGGGGGCGACGCGGCCGGCGCGACCCCGGCGCCACCGGCGCCACCGGCGCCACCGTCTTCGCCACCGCCCGCCGACGCGGCGGCCGCAGGGCGGGCCCTGGTCCTGCCCGGAGACCTGCCGGAACGCGGCTTCGACATGAAGGCCACCATCGCGCAATGGGAGCGGGAGTGGGTCGCCCAGGCCCTGACCCGGACCGGCGGCAACCAGAGCGCCGCCGCACGCCTCCTGGGTCTCACCCGCGATGAACTCCGCTACCGCGTCGACAAGTTCGTCCTGGAGCCGGCGGCCTGATGCCTGCGGGACAGAACTGACCATCGAAAGCACGCGGGCAGAGCGCCGTACCGCGCGATCCGGCGCCACGACTGCTTCTGCGCCGGGACAATCCTCCGCGGGCAGCGCTCGCGACGCTGCCGAAGCGCGCCACCGTCCTGCTCCTGGGCTTTTCCGCAGCGCCGGTTGGGGAAAGCCCCCCAGATCAACGACTGGAAGGCCTCTGGACCACGCTCCGGCACGGTTGGACGGCGCTGGCACGGTCCTTGCATGAGGGCCGACCAGACCCTATCAGGCCCGGCTTCACAACCGCCTCGGCGACAAAGGTAATCCGATGCTCGACCAGACGCTCATCCTTCGCCATGTGATGGTGCTCGCGGTCTTCTCCATGGGCCTTCTGGCCATCGCGGCCGGCTTGTGGACCCTCCTGTCCCGCGACTACCAGCATACGATCAAGGGCATCTCCGCCCAATCCGGCCGGCTGCAAGCCCGAGCGCTGAGCGAGATCGGCGCCATTCCCATGTTGGACGCATCCGCCCGCCTGGTCGAAGCGGTGAACCAGCTGATTCGCACGGCCATGGGCGTCGGCGTCTTCCTGTGCATCATCGGCGCGGCCCTCTGCGGGTTCGCATTCTGGATGCTCGTGCGCTGAGCCGCCCAAGCTCAGCCCGACCCAAGGAGCCCTGTCATGTCCAACCCGGTGGAACACCCCACGCCGCCGAATGCACCCAACAGCCCCCGCGCCCGCGATATCCGAGCGGCGCAGGAGGCCTACCTCGACGGCCTGGTCGCCAGACTGGCGGCCGGTCCGGAGGCCGCTCAGCCATGGCATCTGGAAGCCGATCTCCCGACCGGCCAAGGCAAGCTCGTTTCGTGGCTGGCCCAGGCATCACGCTCTGTGGTCATCGGCCCGCCGGGCTCGGGCAAGACCGCGGCCATGGGTCAGGCCGCGAGGCTCATGGCAAGCGAGTGGCGCGCCGGGAGGGGCTCGCTCCCCATCCTGGTCGACCTGGGGGAAGGCCACGCCTGGGAAGGCGTGGAAGAGCTCGCCATCCGCGCCTTGGGAGCCGACCAGATCAGCGGCCTGCGTCTGTCGGAGCTTGGCCCCTGCACCTTGTTCCTGGACAACCTGCATCGCAGCGCCGACGTCTACCTCTTCGAGGGCATGGAGCTCCTGCTGCGCGCAGGCGGCCAGGCCGGCCCCGGCCTCGTCGTGGGTTGCCGCAGCGCCGACTGGCCCAACTTCCGGGGCTGGTTCGATGGCATCGACGCGGTGCAGATCCGTCCCCTCGACCGCAGCCAGCTGGCGTCCGCCCTGCGCGCGGCGCTGCCCGCCGACCGCGCCCAGATCGTGCTTGACTGGCTGTCCCGCGATCCGGACCTGGCGCAGGCGAGTTGCCTGCCGCGCACCCTGGGCGCCCTCCTCGACGTGGCGCAGCATCGCGATCCCGCGCAATGGGGCCGCCCGCCGGTGCTCGAAACCCTGCTCGACCATCTCCTGGCCCCGCTGCCGCGGACGGAGCGAGCCGCCTTCCGAAGCGCGCTGGTCGATGTGGCGCTGCAAGGCCTCGGACAGGGCGCACTGATCCAGGTAGACACCATCGTGATGAATCTGGCCGTGACCCGGGAGCGGATGGTCCGCTCCGGCGCGGTGGTGCCCCACGGCACCGCCCTGGCGTTCGTGGAACCGCTCCTGGCCACGCATCTGGCGGCCGCGGCGCTAGCGCCGCGCGCGGAACAACGGCCCGCCGCGCTGCTCGACGAGCTGATGGCCCTGGATCCCGGTCGCCGAGCCGGCCTGCTGGCCGCCGTGGTCAACCAGGTCTCCGATCCCGCCGAGTTGCTCGCTTTGGCCCTGGATCTGCCCGATGGCGCCGACCTGGTCGCCCGCTGCCTGGCCACTCCCCTGACAGCGCTGACCGAGGGACCGCGAAGCCCCTTGGGCCTGGTGACGGCCCTGACCCGCCCGGGGCGGTCCGTTCCCTCCGCGGCGCTGGCCGCGCTGGCCGACGCGATGACGGGTCGCGCGTCGCTGGGCGAACTGGCCGGTCGCCTGCGGCAGGCGGCGGGAGTGCCGCCATCGCTGCCGGCGGTGGCGACGCCAGCCGAGCCCATCCGCGAATCCGCCGTGGCCGACGATACCGACCAGGCCTCCTTGCTGGCGTGGATGCGCTCGTTCCTGGCCGCGCGGGAGCGCGGCCTGGACCATCGGCATCGGGAGGATTGGCAGGGGGCTCAAGCGGCCCTGGTGGAAGCCGGCCAGGCCCTCTCGCGCCTGGAGGCCGAACTCAACTTCGAGCAGGGTCAGGTGTCCGCGGCCCGCGGCGACCATGAGGCTGCCCGCATGGCCTTCGAAGCCGCGCTGGCGCGCGATCCCGATCAGGCGCGCTACGTGGTCCAGTACGGACGCGCCCTCATCGCCCTGGATCGGGTGTCCGAGGCCATCGCGGCCTTGGATGACGCGCGCGAGCGCATGCCCAACCGATCGGATCTCCATGCCGCCCTGGCCCAGGCCTACCGAGCCCACGGCTGGATCGAAGAAGCCGGGCGCGCCTTTGCCCACGCCGCCGATCTGGCACCGGGCAACGCCGCCTACCAACACGCCAGCGCCGAGCTTCAGGCCGAGAGCGGCGACCTGGCCGCGGCGGAGCGGGCCTTGGGACGGGCACTTGCCCTGCGGCCCCGCGAGGCCACCTGGCACGATGCCCTGGGACAGATCCTCAGCGAGCTGGGCCGCTCGCAAGCGGCGCTGCGCGCCTTCGAACGCGCCCATGAACTGGCTCCCCAGGAGGCGTCCTACCTGAGGCATCTGGGCCGGGCCCAACTGGCGGTCGGTCGCTACGCGGAGGCGGAAGCCAGCCTGACGGCCGCCTGCGATCGCGCGCCCGAGGCGCCCGGCCCCCTGGCCGACCTTGGACTGGCCCAGGCCACCGCCGGGCGGATGGCCGACGCCGTGGCCACCCTCCGCCGGGCCGTGGCCATGGATGGGATCTGGCCGCTCGACCACCTGGCGCTGGCCCGCGCGCTGCGCTCGAGCGGCCTGTTGGACGAGGCGGCGGACAGCCTGGCGCAAGCCGGGCGTCTCGCGCCGACCAGCGTAGCCGTCACCCTGGAGGGCCAGGTTCTGGATCGGGCGCTGCGGGAAGCCGCGGCACCGCCGCTCGCCCCGGACGCGGCGAGCGACAGCGCCGCCGCGGCCTCCGCTCAGGGCGGGCCCTTGGCCGAAGGCCGCGCCGCGTTGATCGCCGGCGATGTCGACCGGGCCATCGAGCTGGCGCGCGAGGTCCTGGTTCACGACCCTTCAGAAGCGGATGCCTGCGCCCTCCTGGGCGAATCCTACCGCCTGCTGGGCCTGCCCGAGGCGGCGATGACCGCCTGGGAGGAGGCCGTGCGATTGGCCCCGCGGGAGGACCGCTACCGGCTGGGCCTGGCGGAGGCCGCCCTGGCCGCCGGCTACTCGAACGTGGCGCACCAGCACCTGGAGGCGGCCGCGGAGCGGGGGGTCGAACCACCGGCCGGCGGGGACACCGCCGCCTGGGTCGGCCTGCGCGAAGCCACCGCCCTTGCCGACTCCGGATGGGATCTCCCCTTGGCCCTGCCCGAACTGGCCCCTCCGTTGCCCCCGGACACCCCGGTCGACACCTTGTTGGGCCATCTGTCGGCCGAGAGCCTGCCCCCCGCGTCGAAGACCGCGGCGCGGCTCGCGGCGGTACAGCTGCTCGGTCGGGGCGGTCGGCCGGCTGAGGCCCTGTCGGCGGCCGAGGCGGCCGCCGACCAGGACCATGCCCCGGAGACCTTGGTGGTCCTGGCCTGGGCCCGTCTTCTCGGCGGCGACGGGGTAGGCGCCTTGGAGAGCCTGGGCATGGCCCGTGCGCTGGGCGCCGAGGACGCGGCCCTCGACGTCCTGGAGGGTCAGGCCCATCTGCGCCGCGGCGATGCCCTCGCCGCCGAAACGGCGCTGAAGCGCGCCGCCGACGTGCTGCCGGAGCACACGTCGCTGCAGGCGCTGCGAGCCGAGGCCGCCCGCCGCAAGGGCGACACCTCGACGGCGATCAAGGTGCTGGACCGCGCCCTGGCCCGCTCGCCCCGGCAGCCGGTCCTCCAGGCCCATCTGGGCGAGGTGCTGGTCGAAGCCGGCCAGGACGAGCAGGCGCTGGAGCGATTCGCCCGCGCCTCGGAGCTGGACCCCGACAACCCGGAATACCGGGTGGCCCAGGCGGAGATCCTGGACCGCGAAGGAGACGGCGCCACCGCCCGCATGCTGCTCAGTCAGGTGCTGGAGCGCCGGCCGCAGCATCTTGGAGCCACCCTGCTCCTGGCCCGCATCAGCTTGGCCGAGGGCCGTCCGGCCGAGGCCCGCTCGGTGCTGGCCCGCGCTCTCGACCGGCATCCGGACGCGGCGAAGCTGCATCACTGGCTGGGCGTGAGCGCCCGAGCGGCCGGCGATCTGCCGTCCGCCCGCGGCCACTTGGAGGACTCCGCCCGGCTCGAACAGGGTCAGCCGGAGACCTACATGCTCCTGGGCGAGGTCTGCCTGGAGGTCGGCGAGACGGATGAGGCCATCCAGGCGCTGGAAAACGCTGTGAACCTGGACGGAGACGACCTGGAGTCCCGCCTTCTCCTGGCCGAGGCCTGCGCCCGAGCGGGGCTGCGCGAGCGGGCGCGGGAGCAGTTGGACAGCGCCCGTGCGCTGGCGCCCGCGGATGCCCGGCCCCTCCTTGCCGCGGGACGCCTGGCCCTGGACGGCCAGCAGCCCGAGCAGGCCATCGCGGCTCTGGAAGCCGCCCGGGACCGCGCCCCCCAGGATCCCGAGATCTTCCACTCCCTGGGGCTGGCCTACAAGATGCTCCGCGAATATGACCAGGCCACGCAGATGTTCCGCTCCGAACTGCGCCTGACGCCCATGTCGCCGAAGGCCTATGCGCAGTACGCCGCCGTCAGCGCCATGCACTTCGTCAACCGCGTGGTGGCCATCGAGGACGCGGCAGGCAGCGGCGCGGAGCCGGTCCGATGATCGCCCGGATGCGTGGTCGCCTGCCCCGCTTGAGCGACCTGGTGGCCATCGCCCCGGACGCCGCGTCTCAGCCGGAGACCCCGGCGGTCATGATCGTGACCAGCCGACACCGCCTCTGGCAGCGCTACGGCCCCAGCGGCGTCGGCGCCATCGAGCGCGCGCTGGGCGAGCTGATGGGGGCGATGGCGGCCCGCGGCCTGTCGGCCACCGTCCTGTACCCGGACGACAGCCCCTTGCTCGGTCGCTTCGGGGTCCTGCCGGCGGACACCAGCCGCCCGGGCGATGTGGCGCGGGTCATCCGCGAACTGGGCGACCGGATGCGGTGGACGGAGGAGCGGGTCCGCTACGTGCTGCTCATCGGCGACGAGGACGTGCTGCCCCATGACCGACCGGCCAACCCGTCACCCGATGACGAGGACCGGTTGCGCTCGGACCATCTCTTCGCCACGGACGCCGCCGATCCGCTGCGGCCGACGCGGGCCGTGGGCCGCCTGCCGCTGGGCGAGCTGCACGAACTGGTGCAGGCCATCCTGGTTGCCGCCCAGGCCCATGCGCGGCTGGCGGCCGGACAAGGCGCCCTGCTCGCCCCGGACGCCTTCGGCTACTCGGCGTCGGTGTGGAAGCGCGCCGCACGCGAGGTCTTCGGGACCATCGGTGATCCGCGGGGGCTGCGGCTCTCACCGCCTTTGACGCAGCGGGAGGCGCCACGGCCCGGCGGGGACGGGCCGCGCTGGCGCTACTACAACCTCCACGGCCTCGCCGACTCGCCGGCCTGGTTCGGCGAGCTGGATCCGGCCTTCCCGGCGGCCTACGAAGCCTGCCCGGTGGCCCTCAGGCCGGAGGATCTGTCGCCCGCACCGGGCAGCCTGGTGCTGAGCGCGGCCTGCTTCGGCGCCCATCTCAGCGGCCGAGGCACCGCGGACTCCATCGCCCTGACCAGCCTGGCCGGCGGGGCCTGGGGCTTCGTAGGCGCCACGGGCATCAGCTACGGCGGCCTGGATGGCGCGCTGGTGGCCGGCGACCTCCTGGCGGCACGCTTCTGGCGCGCGGCCATGGTCGGGGTGCCGGTGGGATGGGCCCTGGCGCAGGCCAAGTGGGCCCTGGTCCAGGAGACCCTGGCTCGCCAGGGCTACCTGGACGCGGAGGACGAGAAGGCGGTCCTCAACATGGTGCTCTACGGGGATCCGAGCCTGGTCTGTCATTCGCCGTCACCTTGGGCTGAGGACGCGGCGAGGGTGGACCTGGGTTCGGATCCCGTCGAGTGGGTCGGGCAGGCGCCGCCGGTGGGGGCGGCGTCTGCCCGACCACGGTTTCTGCGCGCGGCGCCCAAGGCCCGCGCGCCGCGCGTCACCGGAGCCCAGACGATGACGGCCCCCCTGCTCCCCGCGACGCAGCCACGGTCCAGCGCCACCCGGCAGCTGGTTCAGCAGGTACAGCGTGCGGTCGCGCGACGGCTGCCGGCCTTCGGCGGCGAGGAGGTGCGCATCGAGACGGCGCAGGCGCCTCGGCGCGCTTTCGCCAAGAGCCAGGCTCTGATGACCGAGGGCGACTGCTGTCCCTTGATCATCACCATGAAGAAGGACGTCGCCACGGCCGATGGCGCGGCCTGCCACGAAGTGGTCCGGGTGACCGTGGATTCCCGCGGCGCCATCCGCAAGCTCGCTGTCTCGCATTAGGAAGGTGGCCATGCTTCGATCCAACGCCTCTCCCCAGCCGGCCGGCAGGTCAAGCGGCCCGCGTTCATCCGACCGGCCGAACGTGGTTTCGGCGGCCTCCCGAGCGCCCGCCGACCGGGCCGCCGCTCCCTTTCCCTTCGCCCACGCCGGCCGCTTCGCCGCGGTCGGGGTCGGTGGCGCCGGGGTGGGGGCCGTGCTGCGCCTGCGCGACGCCGCCCCGGACGGGCTTCGCTTCGTCGCGCTGGACAGCAGCGGGCAGGTGCTGCAGCAAGCCAGGGGTCGGGCCGAGGCGGACCTCAGCCTGCCGCCGCTGGCGACCGTGCTGCTGGGTGTCGGCACCGGCGGCCTGGGGACCGGCGGGGATACCGACCTGGCCGCCTCCGCGGCCCGCGAGGCCGCCATCGCCATCATCGACGCGGTGGGGCCGGCCGAAGTGGTGCTGCTGGCCGGCGGCCTGGCCGGCGGAACGGGCGGCGGGGCCACGCCGGAGGTGGCTCGCCTGCTGCGGGCCGCGGGCTACGTGGTCATCGGCTTCGGGATCATGCCCTTCGGCTTCGAATCGGCCCCGCGCCGGCGCCGGGCGGAACTGGCCCTGGAACAGCTCCGAACAGCCTGCGACACCACCTTGGCCCTGGACAACGACCGGCTGCTCGGGCTGGGCGAGACGGATGTGACCCTGGACGTCGCCCTGCGCGTGGCCGACGACGTCATCCGACAGACGGCCGCCGGCCTGTTGGCCCTGGCCGATTGCGAAGGCTGGCTGCGGCTGGACCTGCCCACGGCCGGCGAGCTGTTGGTGGCCGGCGGCGACGCCTGCCTGGCGTTGGGCCTGGGCCGCGGCCCGCAGCCGGCGGGCCGCGCCATGCGCGCCGCCCTGGCCAGCCCGCTGACGGACATGCGCGCCCTGCGCCAGGCGCGGGCGGTGCTGGTGCAGGTGGCGGGCGACGCGTCGCTGGGGTTGCACGACGTGGCGGACGCGGTCGCGATCCTGCAGACGCTCCTACCGGCGGATTGTCGGGTGATGGCGGGCGTCGCCCTGGACCCGACCCTGGGCGGGGCCGTCCAGGTGATGCTCCTGGGCGTGGGCCTGCCGGGCCCGGTGCGCCTCCATCAGCCGCAGCGCAAGACGCAGGGCCTGCTCCAGCTCCTGCCCAGGCGCCTGCATCTGGACCTGGAGCGCGGTGCCTACAGCTTCGACCCGCCGCTGCGGCAGGTGGGTTGAGGCCGGGGAAGGAGAGTCGACGATGTCCAGCGACGCTCCGGCAGCCGTCTGCCGCCAGGTCTATGCCCGCTTCGCCGGCCTCAAGGGCGTGCGGCCCTCGGTGCAGGCGGCGGGCGGCAACACGGTCTACACCTTCCAGAAGCGGGTGCCGGCGGCCGACGGCCGCAGCCTCAGCCAGGTGGTGCGGGTGACGGTGGCGCCGGACGGGCGGGTGCTGAAGATGGTGTCATCGCGCTGAGTGCCACCGCGGAAGCCTTCAAGCCTGGTCGGTGGGTATGCCGGGTCTCGAATCCTTCATTGGCCGCAGCGCAGGCCCGCGGCGAGCGAGCCTCGCCTCCCCATGATGCGCCCGCCCGGGATCCGGTTGCCGCGCGACCACGCATCGTGGTAAGCTGATCCTTCGGGCCGCGGTCCTCGCAGCCGTCAGGACGCGTTGCCCTCACGCCACTCGCCAGGAGGATTGCTGCCTTGCGCCCTCGAAGACCCATCTACAGCCTGCTCCTCCTCGCCCTTTGCCTGGGCAGCGCCGTGGCCACTGCGGCCCCGCGGCAGCAGGGCGAGGGCGACTCAAGCCGCATCTTCATGCCTCTGGGCCTGAAGGGCGTGCGCATGGACGAGCTGCCCGTCGCCCCCACGCTGCGCCCCGCCACGGCCACCCGCACCCCGACGGCCACGCCCGAGGACACCGGCACGCCCACCGCCACGCCCACGGATCTGCCCACGCGGACGGAAGTGCCCTCGCTCACGCCCACGCTGCAGGCCCGGTCGGCCACCATCAAGGGCGTGCTCAAGGTCGGCGCGGTGCCGGCGGACCTGGGCCTGGGCGACGGCTTCGGGCCAGGACTGCTCATCCAACGCTGCGTCGACGAGGAGACCTGCGAGGACATCGCGCGCACGGGGGTGGAGGACGAGCAGGGCCGCTTCAGCTTCCAGGTGCCGGTGCCCATCCCTGCCGGCCGCAGCTACCGCTTCCTGTGGCGCAACGAGAACGCCGCCAGCGGCAGCCCCTTCACCGGGGCGGACCTGTGGCTGGGTGCCTACTACGGAGCCCCCATCCGCGACCTGGCGGCCGACCAGGTTCTGGACCTCGGCACCATCGACATCGCGCCCATCACCCTCACCGGACCCAGCAACGGCACCGGCTACTCCGGCCTGCCCTGGCGCTTCACCTGGACGCCCCGCGCCAACGAGAGAGGCACCTACCGCTGGTTCTTCAGCGACACCCAGTGCAAGATCCTGGAGGACCGCGACCCCTTCTTCCGGTCGGAGCCACTGGGCAGCAAGGCCGACGGCTACCTGATGAGCAGCTACCCGCCGGGCACGGAGATCGGCATCGAGCACAAGTACCGCTGGTACGTGGCGGCGGATTTCCCGGACGGCTCCCGGGCCGAGAGCTACTATGTCTGGATGCTCTGGTTCTTCTTCCACCATGCCTTCGGTCCTTTGGGCCAGGATGGACCGGGAATGCTGCTTGGCCGTTGACGTCGAGACCGGTTCACCGAGAGGGTGGCAACCAAGGGGGGGATGATGAAGCACGAATCGACACGTAGCGGTGGGGCGGCCGTCCTGGCGCTCCTCCTGGCGGGGGCAACCATCGCCCTGCGCGACCGTTCGGGCGCCATGGCGGTCTCGGCTGAGATTCGGAAAGCCGACGCGACAAGGCAGGAGGGCGCCGATCTTTCGTTGCCGCGGGTCTACATGCCCTTCCTGGCACGAGCCGTGGCCCTCGGCGACCTGCCGGTGGCACCGACGGTGCAGGCGACCTTGCCGCCACCCACCGTCGCCGCCTCCCCGACGGCCAGCCTCGTCCCCACGGAGACGGCCACCGAAGCGCCCACGGCCACGGCGACCGCCGTCCCCTCACCCACGGTCAAACGCCCCACGGGTAGGATTACAGGGCGTATCATCGCCGACGGCCAGCCCCTTGAAGACGGCTACGGCGACGACGGTCTGCCGCAGATCGAGCTGCGCCTGGGGTTGGGCGACAGCTGGACAAAGGTGGACCGGGCCATCATCGAGGGCGGCGACGGGCGCTTTGTGTTCCAGGATCCGCCGGCCCTGCGGGAAGGCGAGCGCTACGAGGTCTGGTGGATCAACCCACCGCCGCCGGTGGGCGCCGACCTCTTCCTCGACCGCTGGCGGTCGCGGGCCGTCACGGCCTTCGGCGACGGCCAGGACGTGGACCTGGGCAGCTTCGACGTGGCGGATCTCAAACTACAGAGCATCTGCAACGACTGCCTGCAGACGGCGCCCATCGAGTTCAAGTGGACGGCCCGCAACCGTCCCACGGAGATCTACCGCTGGGCGCTCTTCGACGGCTTCAGCCCCAGCATCGAGGCCCGCAACGACGCCTGGCTATCGGAGTCGCTGGGCCGCAAGACCAGCTTCATCACCGGCCCGCCCTCGGGCCACGACTTCGACAAGCGCTACCGCTGGTACGTGCGCATCGAGGACACGTCGACCGGCGGCTGGGGCTGGAGCTACTACGCCTGGCGGGTGACCTGGTGCTCCTCGGCGGAGACCTGCCGCTGAGCCCTCATCTCCGGACTTCCGCCCTCAAGACGGCTCAGGACGAGGGATCTCGTGACGCGAGATCTGCTCTGATGCCATCGGCTAGACAGGTGGACTGACCGATGCCTGAGCTGCCCGAGGTCGAAACCTACGCCCGCGATCTGGCGGCGGTCCTTCCGGGGAGGGTCTTCCAGGGCGCCCGCGTGACCTGGCCGCGGCAGCTGCCGCTCAACGACCCGGCCTCGCTGGACCGGGACCTGGCGGGGCGGCGGGTGCGCACGGTATGGCGGCGGGGCAAGTACATCGTCTTCGACCTGGAGCCCTCGGGCTACCTCATCGTTCACCTGAAGATGAGCGGGCGGCTGCAGGTGGCGGCCGCCGGCAGCCCACCCAACCCGCATGCCCATGTGGTGCTGGCCCTGGACCGCGGCGAGGAGCTGCGCTTCCACGATCCGCGCAAGTTCGGCCGGGTCTGGCTGGTGGAGGATGCGGACCGTGTCCTGGGTCCGCTGGGGCCGGAGCCGCTGGCGGAAGCCTTCGACCTGGCAGCGCTCAAGTCCCGCCTGCGGGGGCGGCGGGCGCGCCTCAAGCCGCTTCTGCTGGACCAGCGGGTGCTGGCGGGCCTGGGCAACATCTACGTGGACGAGGCGCTGCACGCGGCACGGCTGCATCCGTCACGACCGGCCGACAGCTTGACGGAGGCTGAGCTGACGCAGCTGTACACCGCCATCCGCGAGGTGCTGGCCAAGGGCGTGGCCGCCCGCGGCACCAGCTTCTCGGCCGCCGGCTACCGCGACCTGACGGGCAACCTGGGGGAGATGCAGGGCAGTCTGGCCGTCTTTCGCCGCAGCGGCCAGCCCTGCCTCGCCTGCGGCCGCCCGATCACCCGCCTGCTGGTGGCGGGCCGCTCGACGCATGTCTGCGAGGCCTGCCAGCGCTGAAGCGCCGGTCGTCCGCCGCGGTCGGAACCAAGCTTGCCTCAGTAGGGCGGGTGGGACTCGAACCCACAAGGGGGGTTACCCCAGCCGATTTTAAGTCGGCCGCGTCTGCCATTTCGCCACCGCCCCGGAAGCGGCCCGTAAGGCCACCTGCCTCATGATACCAAGGCACGGTCATCGCGGGGCCTTCGCAACCGCGGCTCGCGCGCCGCCCTGTCGCTCCGTGGACGCCACAAGGCCCCGCCATCCTGAAGGATGGCGGGGCCTTGTGGGTCAGGTCAGGTCATGGGGTTGCCGATGGCGGCGTCAGGGGCAGATGTAGGGGCCTTCCAGGTCCCAGCAGAACTTGCTGATGGGGGTCTGGTCGGAGTCGAAGAGGGTGGCCTGGTCCTGGTTGTTGTCCCAGATGAAGTCCTCGGTGCAGACGAAGCCGTCGATGGGGCCGAACTTCGCGTTCTCCCGGATGCCCGGCCGGGCGTCCTTGCCGCTGCGGATCTCGTAGGCCTCACCGCCGGCCAGGGTGCGACCCGCCGGCAGGTCGCAGAGCTTCTGCGAGCGGCTGGCGCCCACCGTATGCCAGCCGGCCAGGTTCTGCGGTCCCGAGCCCACGTTCATCAGCACCACCGCCTCGAAGCGGCCGGGCGTGAGGTAGGGGATCATGTCGGCGATGATCACCTGCGGGTAGGGCTTGGGCGTCGCCGAAGGCCTCGGGGTGTAGGTGGGCGTCGGCACCGCCGTCGGGCGCCGGGTGCGGGTGGGCACCGCCGTCTCCGTGGGCTCCTCCGTCTCCGTGGGCGGCGGCGGCGGCGGGGTATGGGTCGCCGACGGGATGGCGGTGCGCGTGGCCGTCTTGCCCGGCGGCGGCGGGGTCCAGTCGACCAGCTTGTCGAAGGTGCGGCTGAGGAAGGGCAGGAAGGCCCGGCGGTCGCGGGGCGTCGGCGTCTTGACGTCGATGGGCGCGGTGGGCCGGCGCGTCCTCGTGGGACGCGGCGTGTCCGTCGGGTCTTCCGGCGTGTCGGTGACCGCCGGGGTTTCCGTCGGCGGTTCGCCGGTCGCCGTGGGCGAGCCGATGGGGCAGGGACGCGGATCGATGAGCACGTCGATGTGCAGGTTGTCGATGAAGACGCCGTACATCCCCGCCGTGGGCGAGCCCTCGCCGGGTGGGGCGCTGCCGTCCGCGTTGGGCGGGTCGGTGTAGAAGAAGGCGAGCTCGATCTTGTCCTTGTTGGGGAAGCCCGCCACCGGGGTCAGGTACTCCGAGCCGTTGGCATAGGCCACGATCTCGCCGCGCACCCATTCGCCCTGGGTGTCAGCCTGGAAGTAGTTGTAGCCGGTGTAGGTGACCCGGCCCTCCGTCGCGCGCTGGTTGCCGTCGCCCACGCCGACGAGCAAGGCCTTCTCCGGCATCTTGGCCTTGTAGTCGAAGGTGATGCGGACGCCCACGCCGCGGTTGGTGTTCAGATCCAGCACACCGTAGCGCAGCAGCGTGCGGACGCCCTTGTTGCCGGCGCGGGTCTGGGTGAAGTACTGCTTGTCCGCTCCGTCGCACTTGAGCGTCTTGCCGATGCTGCCGCCGCCCACCGACCACAGGCTCTTCTTGTCCAGCGAGGCCTCGCAGGCCACCGCGCCCCAGGACACCTCGTCCAGGAAGCCGGGCGACTTGGAGAAGAGGTCCGAGATGGCGTAGCGGCCGCCGGGGCGTGGGAAGGGGTTGGCCTCGAAGCCCTCGCCGTTCTCCACCCGGATCAGCCGCCCGCCGCGCTGGCAGCCGGTCTGGTCGATGCCGTCCTCCGGGATCTCGACCTTGGTCACCGGCAAGGCCGGCAGACGGTCGTACTCCGCGGCGTAGACCACCTCCGACACCGGCTCGATGGGGCCGCCGGGGCCTTCCAGCCGGAACGGCGCGGAGCCTTCGGCCGGCGAGGCCCCCGTCGCCGGGGCGTACCCGGGGCGCAGGGCGGTCACCACGGCCACGGTCAGGGTGACGACGCTGATCAGCGTCAGGATGGGGGCGAAGCTGCGCCTGGGACGCATGGGCGGGACTCCTTGCTGAACTCTGGGACCGACCGCTCCGACGGAATCAGCTGCGGGTGAGGGCTGCGCGAGCCCCTGCGGCTCGCACGGGCGGTCTGGGCCTGCGCGTCCGTTCATTGTAGGACGGGGCCTGGGGGCTGTCAACGGACCTCGCCGGGCGATCGCTTCGCCCGTGGGACGGCGGCTGCCACGGCCGACCCCGGCGCGCGTGGCGTCGGGTTCCCGCCCGCGGGTGGCCACGGCGGGTCGACAAGCCGCCGCGCCGGCGGCAGAATGGACGCGCTCAGCGCCCGCGGCGATCGCGGTCGTCCCCTCGCGAGGCCCCAAGACCCATGCATGTCACCCTCAGCGGCTGGTTCGCCGGTCAAGCCGTAGGCAGCGGCCGCTACACCGACCGCCTGCTGGCGGCGCTCGGCGACACCGCGCCGCCCGGCGCTTCGGTGTCGCTGGCCGCGCCGCCGCGGCGGCGCGGCCCCTTGGCCAAGCTGGCCTACGAACAGCTGGCCTTCCCGATCCTGGCGGCCCGGGGCGGCGGGCTGGCCCACGTGCCCTACTGGGCCCCGCCCCTGCGGTCGCGCGGCCTCACCGTCGTCACCGTGCACGACCTCATCCCCCTGCT
>JBGAUA010000040.1:0-25360 GCA_044228875.1 Anaerolineae bacterium | reverse complement strand
AGGGCACGACCATCACCGGCACGCTGGTCTGCACGACCAACGACGCCGATGAGCCGACCCTGACGTACAACATCTCGGGCACGGCCGTGAACCTGGTCGTTCCGACGATGAGCGCGTGGGGCAAGGCCCTGATGGCGGCGCTGCTCGCCGGCTTGCCGCAGGACGTACCGGCCACCACCATCAACCGCCTGTGCGGGTCGAGCCTCGATGCCTTGCAGCAGGCCGCGCGGATGCTGGCCTGTGGCGACGGTCAGCTGGCCGTCGCCGGCGGCGTCGAGAGCATGACTCGCGCCCCCCTCTCGATGCCCAAGTCCAATCCCGGCTGGGCCAGCGGCAACGTCACCGCCTGGGACACCACGCTCGGCTGGCGCTATCCCAACCCGCGCCTGGAAGCCCTCTTTCCTCTGGAAGCGATGGGCGAGACCGCTGAGAACATCCGTGAGTCCACCGCGATGTCCCGCGAACGACAGGATGACTTCGCCCTTCGCAGTCATCGGCTGGCCGTCGCGGCTTGGGAGGATGGTCGGTTTGCCGCCGAGGTGGTGCCGGTGGACGTGCCGGCAGCCAAGGGCAAGGTGGATCGGGTGGCGCGCGACGACGGGCCGCGGCCCGACACGACATTGGAGGCTCTGGCCGCGCTCCGGCCCATCTTCCGCTCCGGAGGCACCGTGACCGCCGGCAATGCCTCAAGCCTCAATGACGGCGCGGCCGCGATCCTCCTGGCGCGGCGCGATGTCGCCGGGCGCCTGGGCCTCCGGCCGATGGCGCGCGTGGTGGCTTCCGCAGCGGCCGGCGTCGATCCGCGCTTCATGGGCCTCGGCCCCGTTCCGGCCAGCCGTCTGGCCCTTGAGCGCGCCGGGCTGACCGTTGCGGACCTGAGTCTGGTCGAGCTCAACGAGGCCTTCGCCGTGCAGGCCCTGGCCTGCATCGACCAGCTGGGTCTGGATGAAGGCATTGTCAACGTGAACGGTGGGGCCATCGCCCTGGGGCACCCCTTGGGCGCCAGCGGTGCCCGCATCGTCACCACCTTGCTCCACGAGATGCGGCGGCGCGGAGCAGGCTGCCGCTATGGCCTCGCCACCATGTGCATCGGCGTCGGCCAGGGCGTAGCGACGGTGTTCGAGAACCTGGCCGACTGAGGCCGGGATCTCGGTACGCCGCGTCCAGGCGCAGTGGCCTCGGGCAAAGCTCAAGCCGCCTACCGTTCCCTTTCGTCAGCTTCTACCGTCAGACTCCAGAGGGCAAGCATCCATGATCGACAGCCAGCGCAGCAGCTACCGCATGACCATTGGCGGCCAACCGGCCGACGCCCTTTCCGGCGCCACGTTCCAGGCCCAGGAACCCGCCCTTGGCCGCGACATGGCCACGGTTCCCCTGGCCGACAAGGAAGACCTGGATCTTGCCGTGGCGGCCGCGCGGCAGGCCTTCGACGGCGGACCCTGGTCGCGCCTGAGCGGCCAGAAGCGCACCCGGCTGATGATGAAGCTGGCCGACCTGCTTTCGGCGAACCTTGACGCCATCGCCACCGTCGAGGCGCGCAATATCGGCAAGGCCATCAGCTCGGTCAAGGGCGAGTTGATCCAGGGCATCGCCGAGCTCGAGTACTTCGCCGGTGCGGCCACCAAGATCCAGGGCCATACCCGCGAGGTACCCAACGGTTTCCTCAACTACACGACGCGGGAACCACTGGGCGTCTGCGGGCTCATCGTGCCCTGGAACTACCCACTGCTGCTGACGCTGCGCAAGCTGGCGCCGGCGCTCACCGCAGGCAACGCCGTCGTCTTGAAACCTGCCCAGCAGTCCTCCCTCTCCGCCCTCATTCTGGGCGAGCTGGCCCTGGAAGCCGGGTTCCCAGCTGGAGCCATCAACGTGGTGAGCGGTAGCGGCGCAGCCATCGGCGCTCAATTGGCCGCGCATCCCGGAGTGGACAAAGTGAGCTTCACCGGCTCCACGGCCGTGGGCCGCTCCATTCTGGATGCGGTGAAGGCGGACTTCCGCCGCGTGTCTTTGGAGCTCGGTGGCAAAAGCCCAGCCATCGTCTTCGACGATGCCGACCTGGCATCCGCCTTGCCCAGCACCGTCTGGTCCATCTTCTACAGCGCCGGCCAGAGTTGCGACGCCCGCAGCCGTATCCTCGTCCAGCGAGGTGTCTACGACGGGTTTCTTGAGCGCTTCGCCGAACTGGCGGGCAAGATCCGCGTGGGCGATCCGCTGGATCCCAAGACCCATGTGGGCTCGCTGATCAGCCGCGAGCACCGCGCCTCCGTGGAGGCTTACGTGGCTGCCGGCAAGGCGGATGGCGCCCGGGTCATCGTCGGCGGCAGCCGGCCGGCGGATGCGCAGCTGGCCGCGGGCGCCTTCCTGCTGCCCACGGCGCTGGCGGATTGCCGCAACGACATGAGCGTGGCCCAGGATGAGATCTTCGGCCCCGTGGCAGCCATCATCCCCTTCGAGGACGAGGCTGATGCCCTGCGTCTGGCCAACGACAGCGCCTATGGCCTGACCGCGTCGGTCTGGACCTCCGATCTCGGTCGGGCCCATCGCGTGGCGCAGAGGGTGCGCAGCGGCGTCGTCACCGTCAACCAGCCCTTCACCGTCTTTCCCGGCACACCCTTCGGTGGCTTCAAGCAGAGCGGCTGGGGCCGTGAGGCCAGCCTGGAGGCGCTACATGAGTTCACCGAGCTCAAGAGCGTCCTGGTCTACACCGGCGAGCGGCCGCTTGACCCCTTTCGCCTTGGCTGAACGACCGGTCGTCGCCAAGGGCCATCGCCGCCGCGACGTAGGAGGGATCCGACCGTGACCGCGATCATCGAGTGCCTGGCCAATGTCAGCGAGGGGCGGGACGAAGCCTTGCTCGCCGACCTGACCTCCGTGGTAGAAGCCGCCGGGGCGCGGATGGTAGACCAGCAGTCCGACGCCGAACAGCACCGCGCCATCCTGCGCTTTGCCGGGGCGCCCGCCGCGGTTCATCAGGCCGCCCTGGCGCTGGTCGATCTGGCGGCACGGCGGATCGACATGCGTCGGCATGAGGGCAGCCACCCGCGCATCGGCGCAGTGGACCTGCTTCCGCTGGTGCCGGTAGCCGGTGTCAGCCTGATCGAAGTGGTCGATCAGGCCCGTCTCCTGGCCCAGGACTTGGCGAAGCGGTTGGACATGCCGGTCTACCTCTCCGGTGAGGCGGCGCTACGAATGGAACGTCGCGATGTGGCCGGCTTGCGGGCTGGCGAGTACGAGGGCCTCGCCGCGGCCATCGGGCGCGATGACGCGCGGACGCCGGACTTCGGCCCACGCGCCATGGGTCCGGCAGGAGCCTGCATTGTCAGCGCCCGTGCCCCGCGCGTGCACCTGCTGCTGGAGATCGGCGGCCTGGATCAGGAAGGCCTGCCGGCGCTGGCTGGCGCTCTCGACGAAGTCACCGGGGCCCTCCAGGGCCTCGAATGCCGTGTTCACGGCGACGATCCCGACCGCGCCCAGCTGGCCCTGACATTGACACGGCCGGATCGGCTGCCGCTCCACCGCGCCCTGGACTGGGCCCGCCAGGAGGCGACCGACCGCGGCGCTCAGGTGACCGATGTTCGCCTGCTCGGATGGATTCCCCGCGCGGTGCTCGACGGCGCCGCGATGCAGCGGCTGCGCCTATCGGCCCTTCCGCGAACGATCGAGGACGCGCTGGGTACAAGGGGGGATGAGCCAGAGGCTCCGCAGAGGCCTCTGAGCGACTTCCTGGACCGCCTGGCCTCTGCCGAGGCGACGCCGGGCGGCGGCAGCGTCGCCGCCCTGGCCGGAGCGCTCTGCGCCGCCTTGACGGCGATGGTCGCCGGGCTCACCGTAGGGCGCGAGCGCTATGCTGCCGAAGAGGCGCGGATGGTGGCTCTCAGAGGGCGGGCAGAAGGCCTTCGCCAACAGCTGCAGGCGCTGGTGCAAGCCGACGCCGAGGCCTTCTCCGCGGTCATGGCCGCCTACCAGCGACCAAAGGATGGCGCGCAGGAATCGGCGCTGCGCCGCGACGCCATCCAAGCTGCGCTCCGCCAGGCCACGCAGGTGCCACTGGACACGCTCGATGCGGTTTGCGAGGCGCTGACGGCGGCCTTGGATGCGGCGGGGCACGGCAATCCCAGTGCGGTGAGCGATGCCGGCGTCGCTGGATACCTCGGGTTGGCGGCGGCGCGCGCCGCCGCTCTGAACATAGAGATCAACCTCCTGGGCTTGCGCGACCTTGACGAGGGCGACCGGATGCGCCGCCAGGGTGCGGCCAGGGTTCGCGAAGCCGAGCAGACCGCGGACGAGATCGAGCGACGTGTGCGTGCTCGGATCTCGGGCGGGCCATGAGCACCGACGGCCTGAGACCCGACGCGGCCCTCGCCGCCCAGGTCATCGACCTGTCGCAGATCGGCGCGGCGCAGTTGGCGGACCTGCTTGACAGCGAGTTGTACCTGCTGGGCGTGAACGGGCCGCTTGGCCCTGATGACATCGGCCATATCGACCGCTTCGTCTGGCGCTTCGCCTTGCTGCGCCAGCCCGGTCGTCCGCCGGCCCTCTTGGCATTCAGCGCGATGCCGCGCCTTATGGCCTTCACCCGCGTGCTCAACAGCGCCATGCCTTTCGCGGTCCCCACCGAAGCGCGTCGGCAGCGTCTGGGATCGGCCGCAGCCGGAATCCCCTTTCTGCTGCTGGTCGATCCCGACCCCGAAGCCTGCGCAAGCGTCTCCCGTGGCTCCGCAACGGCGGAACGGGTCATCCCCGAGCTTGATCGGTGATCTGAAGGAGCGGCGAATGTCAGCGGTCATGCGTTTGGAGCGGGTCGCCGTCAGTCTGGCCTTGCTCGGCTTGCTCAGCGCCTCGAGCGTCATCGCCGTTCGACCGTCGGTCGTCGCGAGCAGGGCGACGCAGCCTTCACCGCCCGCCGCTGCCCTCGACGGCGGCTCGGATGCCTTTCGCCCAGTCCTTGACGGCGCCAGCGACGTCCCGGTGTTCAGCGCGTCCCTGCCCGCCGTGCCCCAAGCGGTGGAGACGGCCGCCGAGGCCCTGATCATCGAGTTCTGGCCCCTCCCAGTGATCGAACGGCTCGCGCCCGCCGATCGGCAGGCGCGATTCGGCGTCGCTGACGGTGGCGTCTCCGTGGATCCGCCGCGGCAGGAGCGTCTGCGGCGCTTGCGGGCGGACGTGCTGGCCGGTCAGGAGGCGGTGCTCGCGCGCGCCGAAGCCGATGGGGGGCGGGTCGTGGCGCGCTACGCCACCCTGCTCAACGGCGCGCTGCTGGAGGCGCCGGCCGGCGCGATCGAGCGCTGGCGAGTCTGGCCGGGAGTCCGGAGGGTCTTCGTTGCCCCCCTTGTTCGGCCGGTCCTGGATCGCTCGGTGCGGCACGTTGGGGCGGAGAGGGCGCGCATGGAGCTGGGTCTGGATGGTTCCGGCGTGCTCGTGGCGGTCATGGACACAGGGATCGACTACTTCCACGCCGCCTTGGGCGGCTCCGGCGACCCCGATCGCTACCGCGGGGACGACCCCTCGCAGCCCGAAGCAGGCAGCTTTCCCACAGAGGTGGTGGTCGGCGGCGTGGATCTGGCCGGCAGCATCTACGCGGCCGACTGTCCGCTGTTTCCGCCGCCGGAACTCGTCTGCTCGCGCTTTCCTCTGCCGGACGACGATCCCGTCGACGAAGTCTATCTCGACGGCATGGACTACCAGGGCCATGGCACCCATGTGGCCAGCATACTGGCCTCGCGCGGCGCGCCGGCGGCCGCGGGTCCGCCAGTAGCCGCTGGTGCGGCGCCGGGAGCCTCGATCCTGGCCATCAAGGTCTTCGGCAGCCCCCGGACCACCGGCGATCAGGTGGTGGGCGAGACCGCGCTGACGGTAGGTGGCCTGGAATGGCTCACGCGGCACAACCTGGGTGAGCGCCTGGACCAGGGCGTGGCGGCCACTTTGCCGGACGGCCGGCGTCGCCCGGCCGGCGTCCTGAACCTGAGCCTGGGCACGGCCTACGGCGCCCAGGGCCGCCTGTACGACGAACTTTTGGGACGCCTCACGCGCCTGGGCGTCACGGTGGTGGCCTCGGCGGGCAACAGCGGGAACCTGGCATTCGCCGTCGGCTCGCCCGGCAGCTCTCAGTTTGCGCTCAGCGTGGGAGCCAGCTTCGCGCCGGGGCAATCGCTGCCCGAGCTGGCCGCCGGCTGGGCCGTTGGCGGCCTCACAGTCGAAGCTGTCGAGGCCATTGAGCTCCTCACGCCGCGGTTGGCCGAGCGGACCTTGCCGTCCTCCCTTCCGCTGAGCTACCTCGGCGACGGCTGTCCGGATTCGCAAGGCGGTCCGCAGCCGCCTTGGGAGGATCCGCGCGGCACGGTGGCGCTGATCGCCCGCGGGGATTGCCTGTTCACCCAGAAGATCGCGCGGGCCCAGGCGTTGGGCGCCCTGGCCGCTGTGGTCTTCAACAACGCCGGCGGCGCCGTGATCCCAATGCGCGGTGACTGCGGCCGCCTCCACGGCCGCTGCTTCGACCTGCCCGCGGTGATGATCGACCAGGCCAGCGGTGAACGCCTGCGCGGGCTCCGGCAGCGCGCCGAAGTGGTGACGGCCACCTTGAGACTGCGTGCGGCGCCGGCGCTCACCGACCAGATCTCCGCCGGCTCCAGTCGAGGACCGGCGGGCCGCGACGGCTTTCCCCTCAAGCCGCAGTTGACTGCGCCGGGCGGCGCCGTATGGGCGGCTGCCGCCGGCAGCGGTAGCGGCGGCATGCAGCGCGGCGGCACGTCCATGGCCGCGCCATTGGCCGCCGGTCTGGCGACCTTGATCCAGCAGTCCGCGCGACAGCGCGGACTGCGTCTCGACGCTCTGGATGTGGCCGCCATCCTCATGAACCAGGCGCGACCGGCGATCCACGGTGGCGGAGGCGCGGCGGTGGCGACCAGCCGCCAGGGAGCGGGCCTTCCCGATGCCGTGGCCGCTGCCCAGGCGCCGGTGGTGGTCCGAGCGGCCGACGGGATCGCCGAACTGAGCTTCGGGCTCAGTTCCACCGAGGCCCAGGCCGTTACGGTGCGCCGCGCCCTCACCGTGACCAGCATCGGCGGCGCCGCGATTCGGCTCCGGCCGGTGGCCCGTTTTCGAGATCCGGAAGACGCCGAGCGCGGCTACGCGCTGACCTTCGAACCGCCGCTCTTGGCCCTGGACGCGGGCGCCACGATCACCTTCACAGCCGTCCTGTCCATCGATCCCAACGGTCTGCGGCCGTGGACCCTCCCGGGCCGTGGCAGGGCGGAAGCGTTGGCCCAGGCGGCGCTCCTCGAGACCTTGGAGGCGGATGGCTTCGTGGACCTGGAACTGCCGCCTCCACCGGGCCAGGACGCGCCGGCGCCTGAAGTGGCGGCCCGGATTCCCTTCCATGCTTTGGGGCGGCGTCGTTCCTGCGCCGACCTGCGTCCCCGCACGATCCGGCTGGGCGACGGGGGGGAGGCGCTGCTCAACCTGCGCAACGACTGCGCGGAGGCCGGCGGCCTGTCCTTGTACCGCCGTGTCGCTGAGGACCCGGTCGACACAAGCCTGCCGGGAGCCCTGGACATCCGGGCGCTGGGGCTGCGCGTGTACACCCTGCCGGATTCGGCCCGCGATCCCCGCTTTCCACAACTGCCCCTGCAGATGTTGGAGCTGGCGGTAGAGACCACCGGCGCGGCGGCCATGCCTCTTGCCGTCCGGCCGCGGGTCTACTTCGATGTGGACGGCGACGGTACGCTCGACAAGGTGGGCCAGGTGCTGTCCTTTCCGGGCCCGCTCCTGGGCTCATTCGTCACCGATGTGGATCCGGTGAGCTTGCGGCCGGATTGGGCTGCCTTGCCGGTGGATCCACGGACCGGAACGGCCAGCTTCTTTGTCAGCCAGGTGCCCTACGACCTGGCCGCCCGCGGTTGGGTCCTGCGCTTCTTCGTCAACCATCCGGTTTTTGGTCTCGGCAAGGACATCGGCCAGCTGGGCGACATCGGCATGGCCTTGTCCTTGCAAGATGCTACCGGCGACCTGGCGGCTCCGGGCGCGCCGGGCATTGACCAGCTTCCGGACGACCTGGCCGACGGCGGTCTCCTGGCATTACGGCCTCAGCGCGACGGCTGTCTGAAGCTCCGTTGCCCGGATTGCCCGGACGCACCCGATGGTTCCGCCGGCGAACTGATCGAACTGCCGGCCGCCGGGGGCAGTCGGCGGGTTCTTCTGAGCGCCTGTGGCACGGAGCCCCACGCACTGTTGGCCCACATGCCGCAGAACGTTGAGGCTGCCCGATTCGCCGTGGTCACCGTACTGCCTTCCCTGCGCCCTGTCTTCCTGCCTACGCTCTCAACCGAGCGTTGATGCTTCGGCGGGCCCGGGAGGCGCTCGACCGCCCTTTGGCCGTACATTGCGCAGATGCTATGATTGAGGATCAAGAAGAGCCGCCCTCACGCCGCATCCTCTCTGGGTGCGGCGCGTGTCTTGGATAGCCCTGTCCATCACTATCCGCCCGGTCGGCACCGGCGCAGACCTGCGACGTTGTCCGCTCACGATCGGTCGTCCGGGCAAGGCTCTCCGCGTCGCCGCGGGCTTCGATCTCCGATGATGCCCAACCACCTCAAGGTAAAGCCAAGTCCATGAACCCACGAGACAAGGTGCTTCTCACGCCGGAAGGCCATGCCCGCCTGGAGGAGGAGCTTCGCGTCCTGATCGACGTCCGTCGTCCCGAAGTCGCCGCGATGATCCGCGACGCCAAGGAGGATGGCGACCTGCGCGAGAACGCCGCCTACGATGAGGCCAAGGAGCAGCAGGGCTTCATCGAAGGCCGCATCCAGGAACTGGAAGATCTGCTCCGTCGGGCCACGGTGGTCGAGTCCCTGCATGGCGAGACCGTGGCTTTGGGCTCGCAAGTCAAGGTGGCCGAGGACGGTGAGACTCCGGAGGACTTCCGCATCGTCGGCTCGGCGGAAGCGGATCCGCTCGGTGGCCAGATCTCCAACATGTCGCCCCTCGGGGCAGCGCTGATGGGGCGCCGCGCCGGCGACGTGGTCACCTACAAGGCACCGAATGGCAGCACCATGACCTTCAAGCTGCTGGAAGTCCGCTGAGTTCCGATCGCGGATCCCCAAACGCGACGCGATGTTACCGCGCGGCGAGCCCCGCCGCCCCTGGCGAGGAGCGAGCCATGAACCGAGACGGCCAGGACGCCGAAGCTGGGCAGGAGCTGGAGCAAACGGGCGGGCTGGAAGCGTTGGTGGCTGCTCGGCGTGACCGAATCGATCGGCTGCGGCTGATGGGGCAGGAGCCTTATCCCAGCCGTTCGGCGCGCAGCCACAGCACTGCCGAGGCCGGCGAGGCCTTCGTCGCCATGGAAGCCCAGGGCGCAACGGAAGGACCCGGTGACGTGCTGCTGGCCGGTAGGCTGGTGGGTGCCCTGCGTCGCTTCGGCGGCTCGGCCTTCGTGCATCTCCAGGACGGCGCCGGTCAGTTGCAGCTGCATCTGCGACGCAATCTCCTGGGCGAAGAGGCTTTCGCCGCCTTCCTCGATCTCTACGACATCGGCGACTTCGTCAACGCCCGCGGAACGGTCTTTCGCACCAAGAGTGGTGAGATCAGCCTGGCTGTCGACGATGTGCGCATGCTGGCCAAGAGCCTGTTGCCGTTGCCGGAGAAGTGGCATGGCCTGCAGGACGTCGAGACGCGCTATCGCCAGCGCTATCTCGATCTGATCACCAGCGCCGAGTCGCGCGAGCGGTTGATCAAGCGCAGCCGCATCGTCTCCGCCATGCGGCGCTTCTTGGACGAGCGCGGCTTCCTGGAGGTGGAGACGCCGGTACTGCAGCCCATCTACGGCGGCGGCGCCGCGCGGCCGTTCACGACCCATTACCATGCGCTGGGGCAGGAGATGTACCTGCGCATCGCCGATGAGCTCTACCTCAAGCGCTTGCTGGTGGGCGGACTGGAACGGGTCTACGAGATTTGCAAGGACTTCCGCAACGAGGGCATCGACCGCACGCACCTGCCCGAGTTCACGATGATGGAATGCTACTGGGCTTATGCCGACTACCAGCAGATGCTGACCCTGACCGAGACCATGATCAGCGGCATCTGCGCTGAGGTGAACGAGGGCCACACCGTGGCGTTGGACGGCCGGACCCTCGATTTCAGCGCGCCGTGGAAGCGCCTGACCGTGCGCGAAGCGATCCAGGGCGCCATCGGCATCGACATCGAGGACCACTGGGAGGATCTGGACGGCCTGCGCGGCTCCCTTCGCGAGCGCAACCTGGCCTGCGATCCTCAGCCCACCTGGGCCCGCACGGTCGATGCGCTGATCGGCGCCTACGTTGAGCCCACCATCTGGAACCCCACGTTCCTCTTGGACTATCCCGTTGCGCTCAGCCCCTTGGCCAAGCGCAAGCTGGACGATCCTCGTTATGTGGAGCGCTTCGAGCCGCTCGTCGCTGGCTTCGAGTTAGGCAACTGCTTTACCGAGCTAAACGACCCGATCGACCAACGGCTGCGGTTCGAGGAAACTGCACGGCAGAAGGCCTCAGGCGACGACGAGGCACAGCCCTTGGACGAAGACTTCCTGCGGGCCATGGAGCATGGCATGCCCCCGGCTGGTGGCCTCGGCATCGGCATCGACCGCCTGGTGATGGTGCTTACCGGCACCCTGAACATCCGTGACGTGGTGCTCTTCCCACAGCTTCGCCTCCCACGCTAGGTTCGCTCGACAATGGGCGTTGAGCGCAGCCGCAGGGTGTGATGGGTCGAGAATCCTGGACGCATGACCCACGGGACGCAGTCCCGCGACCTGGTCAGGGTGACCAGGCCTCGTCTATCGCCTCGGCGGCGGCGCTCTGGCACCGCCGAGCCAGCCAGAGAACCTGGCATAGTGTGCCGACGGTCAAAGCCAAGGCCCCCACCGCGAGGCCCGGGTCCCAGGACAGCAGGAGCCCGGCGCCGAGGATCGCGCCGGTGACCAGAAGGTTCAGCAGGGTGGCTTCGGTGACGCCCCTAGTGCGGCGCGCATGCAGGAGGCGTCCCTGAAACCAGCTGATCCAGGGCGTGAGGGTGATCACCGGCACGGAGAGCCACAGCCCCAGCCGCGCGAGAGGCACCAGTTCCGGACGCAGGCCGAGCACCCGGCCGAACCATGCGGCTCCGAGCGGGCTGGCAGCCATCAGCAGCCCGGCCGCCGTGAGGACCATCGCCAGCATCACGGTGAATCGCCTGAGTGCGCCGAAGCTTCCGCGCCGGCCGAAAAGGGCGAGCACGACTTCGTTGAGCGCCACTCCGCCGCTCTGCAGGATAAAGAGGATCCCGTCAACCGCCGGCCAGGCGGCCAGTGAGTCCAGCGCTCGGGGCATCCGGCCCAGGGCCGCGGCGACGATGGGCAGGGCCAACAGGCTCAGCAGTGACGTGAGAATGAGGGGCACGTAGAAGTCCATGAAGCCGCGGAGCGTTATCGTCGGTGGATCGACGCTGCGACGCGATCTGAGCTCGGCGACGGCGGAGCGGCTGACGGTCGCCACGTAGACCAGTTCCACCAGCACGCCGCCGATGACCCCCAGGCATGCCACCGCGATGCCCGGCAGGCGTCCCGCGCGAAGGCAGACGATGAGGATGCCCAAGACCGCGGTAATCCGGAGCACCGTGCCAAAGCCCACCGCGCGCGACCGGCCCGAGCGGATAAGCAGCCCTTGGTGGAAACGGCGGTGTGCGATGGCCCAGGTCCAGGGTAGCATGATCATCAGCCCCATCCGCGCTCCGGGCAGGGTCTCCCGCGGCGATCGCATGAGACCCGCGACGACGACGTCGAACAATGGCGTGAAGGCCACGAGGGCGTGCAAGGCGGTCAGGCCCAGGCCCGCCGCCATCATGATGCGGTACAGGCGGCGATAGCTCTCCCTATCGACGGTGAGCGCCGTGGAGGCCGCCAGGAGCATGATGACCGGCGACTCGATGATCAAGGCCAGTGGAAACACCACGCCGCCATAAGCGGCCAGGTTGACCTTGGGATCCGGAAGGCGCGAGACGACGGCGGTGAGTGCCGGTAACTCAGCGGCCATGCACATCCAACTCAGGGCTAGGGGCCACCAGGTAGCTGCCACCTGGCCGAAGCTGAGGCTTTCGCCGTCGGAGGTCGACTTGCCGAGGGCCGCACCGTGCAGCGGTTTGGTGGCCTCCGGCGCACCGGTCGATGGTGCTCTGGTCACCAGCGTCCTGACGCCCCACCGCCCGAAAAGCCGCCACCGCCACCCGAGAAGCCGCCCCCGAACGATCCGCCGCCACCCGAGAAGCCGCCCCCGGAGGATCCGCCCCGACCGCTCCAGAAGCCGCCGTCGGAGTCGGAGGATACCTTGCGCTTGCCCTGTGACCCAGGACGGGTGGCCCGCCGGCGAAGCGCGCGGCCCCAGGTGACGTAGAGGATCGGGAAGCCGATCGCCCACAACAGGAACAGGCTGGCCCCCGCCAGGGAGTCCACGACCGCTGCCGGGATGGCGAAGGCCAAAGGCATGACGACGAGGTAGACGATCCAGGCGAACACGCCACCGACCGCCATGGCCGCGAGACCCATGACTGACATGACGATGACCAGGCCGGTGATGACGACGGCGCCTGCCATTGGGCCGAGCGTCGGGGTCGCGAGCTCGGGCATCGGCTCGCCGCGGATGACGGGCTCGATGGCTGCCACGGCGGCTTCGATGCCGCCACCGAAGTCGCCTTCGCGGAATCGCGGCACCATGCGCTCGTCGATGATCCGGTTGGTCAGCAGGTCCGTCAAGGCTCCCTCAAGTCCGCGGCCCACCTCAAGGCGCACTTCGCGGTCATCGCGCGCCACCAGCACCAGCAGGCCGTTGTCCCGGCCCTCTTGCCCTAGCGCCCATTCGCGGGCCACTTCGATGGCGAAAGGCTCGAGCGCCCTGCCTTGAAGGCTGGCGATCGTGAGGACGGCAACCTGCGCCCCGGTGTCAGTCTCCAGCGCCGCGAGACGGTCGCTTATCCGCGTTTCAGCGTCCGCATCCAGCAGCTCGGCCTGGTCGACGATGCGGCCGGTAAGCGCCGGGACCTCGAGTCCTTGGGCCTGGGCGCCGGTCGCCGGACCCAGCCCGAGGCACAACAGGGCCGCTCCGGCAGCGCCCATCGCCAGCCGCTCGAGCCATCCTCGCGCCGGGCCGCTCGACGATATGCAGTTCATCGCTCGCCCCAGGACGTACCCTGCAACTGCAGCGGCAAGTGGACGGCTGGCGGCCGACGCCGCCAGGTGACTTGCAGCTCCAGGAGGTCGGGTGCGCCGGCAGGTCCGATGGTGACCAATCCGCGCAAGGGGCCATCATCGTCCGGGCCGGATGTCGCCGGGCAGACCCGGAATGTCGCGAGGTCGCCGGCGGTCATGTCGGCGCCGTCAGCCTTGACAAGCAGGCCGTCGCCGCCGAGCAGATCCGTCGTCAGGCGGAAGCCGGCAGAGCCCCCGGCGACCCGATAGCCGTGCACCAGTACCTGGTAGCGTCCAACGGCGATCGGCCGACGGAGGCCCAGCATTTCCGCGGCGCCACTGGACGTGCTGCTGGCCAGGGTCTCCGCTTCGTCGAAGACGCCGTCGCCGTTCGCGTCGAAGCGCAAGTACAGGTCCAGGTCATCGATTGGCCGGCCGGCCAGCGTCAGGTCCAGGCGGGCTGTGGGCAAGGTCACCTCCAGGGTCTGGGTATAGCTCGCACTGCCGGGGCTCTGCGGGTTGTCCTGGCGCACGACCAGACCGTCGGCCACCGACGGGGGTCCGGCGAGGCCGAAGGCGGCCGACCTTGGCGGGCCCAGATCCAGCTGCGGCGTGACGTGGACCGTTCCGCACGCCGACCCGTACAGATCGAGTCGCTCCGGCGTCAGCCGAACGCTTGACACGGTCAGGTCGAAGCGCTGTTCAACGTCCGCGCCGTCGTAAAGAACGTTATGCAAGGCCAAGAGGTGCAATCCGCCGGCGGAAGGGGCGGCAACCCAGTCCTCGCCGATGCCCGAACTCGTCTGGAAGGGCCAGATGCTGCCGTTGACCATGTAGGGGCTGGCGGCGATCCGCTGTAGGGTGTAGGGCCCGAACCAGTCTGGGTCTCCGGCCGACTGCGTCCTTCCGCTGCCGACGGCGGCTTCGGCGTCGGGGAAACGATCCGGCGCGCGTCCGAAGACTCGGGTGTCGATGTCCGTGCGCCGGTCGCCGCGATCAGCCCAGGTGAGACGCGTCACCAGTCGCGTGCCTGCCGGCGGAGCCTGCGGGGCGTCGACGAAGAAGAAGCGCCAGTCGCCGGACTCAGGGCGCCAGTTCCAGTTCATCGCCCCGCGCACGGCGTCGTTGGGGTAACTGGCCCCCGGATCGGCGGCCGCGTCGCCGCCGAGGGCGCGCAGGCCCTGCCAGTCGTACTCGGCGCCTATCATCGCGGTCACCGGTATGACCAGCCGACGTCCAGGCAGCTCGTAGCCGCCGGGTCCGGCGATCGGTGTGTCGCCTGCTCGCCGATCGTAGTCGGCGAAGATCGCGCCTTGGAGCAGGCCGGGCGCCGCACCGGCAGCGACGGCGAGGGCGGCGTCGACGGACACCTCGCCGCCGGCCGGGATCGTCACGCCGTCCTCGCTCAAGGAGAGCGCCGGCCAAGCCTGGTAGCGATAGGCGTCCAGGCGCAGCTTGAAATGGGTCGTCGTGACTGCCTCGCTCGGTCCGGTATGGGCCAAGCCCAGGTAGAGGCCATCTGCCCAGCGCTTCAAGGGGTGATGGATTGACAGCTCCCAGCTGTTGCGCGGGCTGTACTCCTCGCTCATGCGCATGAACTCATAGGGCTCGATCTCGCTGTTGGCAAAGTCGACAAGGGGCAGGCGGTCGATGCCTCGCGTCTGCGGTCGCCGGGCGATGGCTCCCCTGATGACGGCTCCGGCCAGCAGCCGATCCCGGAGACCCACGGCGACAACCGGGTCGATCATCGCGATGGGCAGCGGCGAATCGCCGGCGTCGATGGGCCGTCGGATGCCGGTTTCCGGATCAAAGACCACTACGGCCACGGCACCCAGTTCCTGCGCGCGCGAGATCATCCGCAGGTCATCGCAGTCGCCGTCGGGAAGGAGCACGATGGTGCCGAAGGGGTCCTGCACCGGTTGCGCTGGCTGGTCGTTCAGGTCCGGGCAGGATGGCCCGAACCAGGACAATCGGGCCTCCACCGCCCGGGTGCTGATTGCGCCGCTGCCGACGGCGTCCACCACCAGGTCGCCGCCGTCCCCGCCCAGGCGCAGGCTGCTGTCGGCCAGGAGCGCGGAGTCCACCCTGCCGCTGCCGTTGGCATCCGACCACAGGCGGCCGTTGCGGTTGATGTCGGTGTGTTGGTAGACGCGCAGGCCCCACACGTTGATCTCGCCCAGCTTGCCGGTGGGGTCGAACTCCTGCAGTGGGTAGCCGCCGCGTACCACCAGCAAGTCGGTGTCCGCCGGGAGAGAGGCCTTGTCGATGGGCAGCAGGTAATCTGGCACTTCCCCGCCGGTACCGGAAGCCTTCGATCGGTCGGCCGTGAACGACCGCGCCTCTGTGCTCAGGCGACGGAGCCATTGACCTGATAATCGCACCTCCACCGGTCGGTCGGACGGATTGTGCAATGTCAGCCTCGTTCTCACCAATTCACCGGGTCGAACCAGGTTGGCGAAGGCGGCGTGGGGCCGGTCGTCGTAGCTGCCGGCTGACCAGGCGGCCGGCAGCGCATAGATGCCGCCCAATCCCGCCGCCACACGAACGGCATCGGCTGCATCCACCACGCCGGCACCCGAGGTGAACACGTCATAGCCGGCGAAGCGGGCACCGCCCATCAGCAAGGAGCGTGCCTCCTCCCAACTCGGCCAGCGGCCGGAGCGTTGGCGGAAGGCCTGGTATGCCAAGGCCATCGCGCCGGCCGCCACAGGTGTCGAGCGGCTGGTTCCGCCCCAGGTGACAGTGGCATGAGCGCCGTCGCTGCTGTAGTTGATCGGAAAGGCGCCGGCGGCGTCAGCGCCATTTGCGGCCACGTCAGGCCCTGCGTCGCCGCGGGCGCCGGGGCCGCGATTGGAGAAGGGGATGATGTCGCCGAAAGGAATCTGCGTCGTGTCGGTGATCGAGTCGATGCCCGTTGAGCCCATCTGCGTCGATGCTGCGACATCCATGCCCGTGGCTGGGCTTGGCGGCGCGAGGGTGCCGTAACCGGGGCCACCGTTGCCGGTGGCTGAGAGGAATACGGTCGACGGTGAAAAGCGCCGCACGTAATGGTCGATCAAGCGCGAATCCGGATCCCACTGGTCGTTGTCGACCGCCGACCAGCCGTAGCTGTTGCTGGCCACCTGTATGTCGTCATCGTGGCGCTCCGCTGAGTGGCCGAAGATGACGTAGCGCCATCCGGCCTGGAAGAGGGCTTCACCGCCGACATAGACGTCACCAACGGACACCAGGCGCGACGCCGGGGCCATGCCCGGGTTGAGCGCCGGTGGCCCGCCATCTCCCGGTAGGTCGCGGAAGGACAGGCGCGCGTCCGCCGGGGCTCGCAGCCGACCTTGAGACACGATGTTCGAGGCGCAGAGCGTGCCGTGCGATCCCTGAACCCAGTGCAGCCCGATAACCGAACCGGCCGGCGGGATCACCGTGTCCAGGCCCCAGATCCAACTGGCCGGGAACGGCAGCCTTCCATCGCTGATCCAGTAGAGGAGTCCACCGGAGATGTCCTGGATGCCATCCGGTGGAGCGGTCACGTCCCGCCAGGACAACGGGCTGCTACGGCTGACCGGTTTCTCGTCGCTGAAGTCGCGGTCGTTGTCCAGATCCACGTAGACCGTGTCGTAGGTCCCGGCCACTGCTTCATCCACGATGATGACGCCGGCCCACTCGCCCTCCGTGTCGTCGCGGGCCCCCAATCGCATGAGCATGCTGTCGGGATGGTGACCCATCCGCACCCTGCCGCTTCTGCTCGTCGTCGGCAGCAGGTAGTCGCAGGCCTCCGCGCCCAGCTCGCGGGGCAGGTCGCTGCTCTCGAAGGCCAATGGACGGAAACAGGCGGTGGCCCTCAGGCCGCCCTCGACATTCTCGAGGCGCACCGCGGCTTCCTGATAGAGTTCGATCATGCCTCCCTCGGCGTTGCGGCTGGCGGGGACATGCGCGCCGTTCGCACTCGCTTCGAGCAGGTCCTCGGCCTGCAGCAGACCTACTTCGGGATCGAAGACCTGCGGCCAGCCGGTGTACGGATGGCCCGGCGGCAGAACGGCCCAGGTCCCGGCAAGGTCGGGGTGGCTGAAGTCCACGGCGTCGTCGAGCACGGCCACGCGTACACCTTCGCCGCGGAAACCCAGTTCCCAGGCCTCTTGCGCGCGATGGCCGTCGCGGACGTCGAACCAGCCATCGAGCCCGGAAGGTCCCGCAGGCCGAATGTTCTGGGCGCCCAGACCGCCTGCATTCGCCTTAGATGGCGACGCAGTGACGTCGCCGACACCAGGATCGGCCTGCGAGCCGCGGGCCGTCCACGGCGCGGCGTCGCGAGCGGCCCGGCTGACGTTCGCCAAGTCGTGCGACGGCCCCTCCGATTTCGGTCGCCGACTCGCCGCCACCGCATCGGCGGCGGCGACGCTGACCACCAGCGGGTTGCCTGCCAGAGCCGCGAGCGCGGCCGGCCGGACCTGGATCAGCGCCATCTCCTCGCCCGCCGGCCAACGGAAGCGATGGGCCTTCGCGCTGTAGGCGGACAGGTCCAAGCGGCGCGCCGACCGAACCAAGACGGTGATCTGCTCGGCGGAACGCTTGGCCATGGACTGTCGACCGAGGTTGCCCAACAGCTTTGACAGTGGGTCGAGAGGCGCCTCGATGAGCGGTGCCGGCTCGGTCCGGGGTTCGGCCGCCGTCGGTACTTGTTCGACCAGGAGCAGGCCGAGCCCGACGATGAACGCGGACGCGCGGATGGCGGCGCGGCATTGCTGCGACATGAAGCTGTCCTTTCGGGGCCGGCCGAGGTCAATCGCCCGAGATTCGGAGCGCGTCGCTGAGCTCGTCCGAATCGTCTTCGCGGACCGGAGGTCCTTGCCGCTCCAGGAGCACGCCGCAGGCTTCGATGGCCTCGACCAGGCCTGCGGCCGGCCTACCAACGCGGATCTGGGCGACGATCCCGTCGATGATTGCCTGCCACTCGTCCGAACCGACCCGCGCGCTGATGCCTTCGTCGGCGAGCACCAAGGCGCGCCGCTCGCGCAGGGCGATGAAGATCAAGAGGCCACTGCGATCACGGGTGTTGAATACCGCTTCGTCCAGAAAGGCCAGCCTGGCGCGCGTGGCGACCCTTCGGTCGATGGCGTCCGCCGAAAGGATCCTGGCTTCCAACCCAGGCAACAACCAAGAGAGCAGCCATCCCAGGCTGGCCCCCAGGAACGGGGGAGCCAGGATCCAGATCGCCAAGGGCCAGTCCAGGCTCCACCAGTTGGCGATCAGGGCGGCCGCGCCGGCCCCGGCCAGAGCGCCGGCCGCCGCGGCCATCCAGGCCGACTCCGCGCCCATGGCGCAGTGGCGCACGACGTAGGGCACGATCTCTCCGGCATGCCCCGCCTCAGCCCGACGAGCCGCCAGGCCGACGGCCTCGCGGTCGGCGGCGCTGAACCAACGCGCGGGATCCTCACGCCAGGTGCTGGGCATGGTCTGAGCGCTCGCGCTGGGGCTCAGGGCTGGCCGCTGCCGAAATCCACCTTCGGCACGTCTTCGGCGCCCGGCGCGCTCTCGAATCCAGTGCGCGCGTCGAAGCCCATCAAGCCGGACAGCAGTACCGTGGGGAAGCGACGCCGCAGCGTGTTGTAGTCGGCGACGGTGGCGTTGTAGTCCTGGCGAGCCACGGCGATGCGGTTCTCGGTTCCTTCGAGCTGAGCCTGCAGATCGATGAACGCTTGCGTGGCTCTGAGTTCGGGGTAGTTCTCGGCCACCACCAGCAGCCGGGTGAGGGCGCCGCCCAAGGCGTTCTGGCTCTCCTGGAAGTCCTGCATCTGCTCGGCGGTCGGCGCTTCCTTCAGCGAGATCTGGCCCACGCGGGAGCGTGCGTCCACCACCGCCTGGAGCGTGCTTCGCTCAAAGTCGGCGGCGCCCTTGACTGCGGCGACCAGGTTGGGGACCAGATCGGCGCGCCGTTGGTACTGCGATTCAACGTCGGACCAGGCCTTGTTGACGCTCTCGTCGGCCCCCACCAGGCTGTTGTAGGAGCAGCCGGCCATGAGCAGAACCAGCACGCCGAAAGCTAGCAGAACCGAAATGGACCGGGACATGGATGGCTCCTTCGAACGGCAATGGGTTCAGATGTCGGAGACGGAGTGACCGCACTGCCGTGAGTGTACCCCCGGGTCGGGGAGCGCGACAAGCGAACGAGATGCAGGGAGCATCCGACCAGCCTCAGTGGCGACTATTCCGGAACCTGGCGGATGATGTCGGCGATGAGTTGGTCCGGATGCAGGCCCTCCGCCTGCCCGGCGAAGTTCAGGACGATGCGATGTCGCAAGGCCGGCGCGGCCAGGGCGCGAAGATCGCCACGGGCCACGTGGTAGCGACCGGCCAGGAGCGCGTGGATCTTGCCGCCCAGGACCATGGACTGCAAGCCGCGCGGGCTGGCACCATAGCGGGCGTAGTCCCTGACCCTGTCGGGAGCCGTGGGGTCCGTGGGATGCGAGGCGCGCAGCAACCGCGCGCCGTAGTTGAGCACTTCGGCGGCGATTGGGACATCGCGGGCGAGGCGCTGCATCGCCAGGATCAGCTCCGTGTCAGCCACCGGGCCTGGGCTGGGTACCCGGTCTCCGGTGGTTCGTCCCACGATCTCGACCAACTCATCGACCGTGGGGTAGCCGGCCTCCAACTTGAAGGCAAAGCGGTCCAGCTGGGCCTCCGGAAGCGGGAAAGTGCCTTCCATCTCCAGGGGGTTCTGCGTCGCCACCACGAAGAAGGGCCGCGGCAGCGGATAGGTCTGCTTGCCGACGGTGACCGTGGCCTCCTGCATCGCTTCCAGGAGGGCTGACTGGGTCTTGGGTGTCGCGCGGTTGATCTCGTCGGCCAGGAGGAAATTGGTGAAGACGGGGCCTGGCTCAAACCGGAAGGAGCGGCCGCGATCGACGTCCTCGTAGAGCATCATCGTGCCCAGGATGTCCGCCGGCATGAGGTCCGGCGTGAACTGTACCCGCTGGAAGTGGCCGTCGATCACCCGGGCCAAGGTGCGCATGAGCAGGGTCTTGCCCAGCCCCGGGACACCCTCGAGGAGCACGTGCCCGTCGGCGATCAAGGCAAGGACGACCAAGCGCAGAACCTCCCCCTGACCCACGATCAGGCGGCTGATTTCCGCCTCGATGGTCTGCACCGACTCCCGGAAGTGATCTGCGTCCATCGAAGGCTTCGAGGTCATGCCCGGTCTCCAGTCAGGGGTGAAGCGGGAGCGGTCGCTCGAGACACGGCCCGCGCCCAGGTCCGGCCACTGCGCCCGCGCGTCAGCCATGCGACCTCGGCCGTCCAGAGCAGGGCCAGGAGCGCGAGGATGATGTAGGACGGAGCGCGCTGGGGGGGTGCCGCGCCCTGCAGTGTCGCCTTGGCTTGCTGCGCAGTCAAGATCCGACCGCCACCGGCAGTGGCGATCTCGGCGAGCAGCCCATCGTCCCGCGTCTCTCCCGGCACGGACTCCGAGGTCATGGCCGCGCTGAGTGCCAGGTTGATGTCCGGCGCAGCGCCGCCGGTATCCACGGTTGCCGGCCAGACTTCGCCGGGTGGCACCGGCACGGAAACCTCATAGCGCCCGGCGGCTACCTGCTCCATGGCCGCAGACAGCGTCCTGCCCTGCTCGGTACGCAACGAGACGGTGATGTCGCCGGTGATCAGCGGTCGGTCGGCCATCAGTCCGAGTCGCAATCCGCTGCTCTGCCTCTGGACATAGACCAGGGGTGGCGCTGCGCCAGGCGGCCGTGCCACCTGGCGGACTGCGCCGCTGAGCAGCCCGCGTCCGGCCTTGGACGCCAGCCAGCCCGGCGCCCAATCGTCGTCCACCCCGGAGGCCCAGGCTGCCACTTCGCCGAGGCCCCAAGGCCTGGAGACGAGCAGAGGATCTCCCCCACTGGTCTCCAGCGCTGGTCGCAAGCCGACTCTGGTCGCCAGAGCACGGTAGGCCGTGAGCGCCGGCAAGTCCGCGACGTCGACGCCGGCCAGGAGTGGCTGCCAGGGGCCTGGCGGAGGACTGGCGCGAAAGCTGCCCCGTTGTTCGGCTCGCGAGCGGAGGATCTGGCTCTCCGCGAGGGCCATGGCCGGCAGGTCGGATGGTTCGGCGGCTGCGTGGAAGCGTCCTCCGCCGGCAGCAGCCAGGCGCTCGAGCAAGGATACGTCGGCTTCTTCGCCCACCGCGATGGTGGACAGGGTCATTCCCGAACGGCGCGCGGCGTCGACCGCTGCCACCAAGCGGTCACGGTCCGCGGCGAAGTCCTGGCCGTCGGTCACCAGCAGGAGGTGACGGGAGGCGACGCCTGTCTGGTTGCCGACGATGGGTAGGGCCAGGTCCAGAGCCGCGCCGATACCGGTGCCTCCGGCGGTGTTCAGCCCCGCGAGCATGGCCTCGATCTCCGACCGTTCGCGCGTCGCGCCCAGCACGGCCGGGGGCAGCAGCCAGTCGGCGACATCGTCGAACGCCACCACGCCGACTCGGTCTCCCGGATCCAGGGCCGCGGTGGCCAGCAGCAGGGCATCGCGGGCCAGGTCGATCTTGGGTGTTCGGCCGCGTCCTTCCACACTGCCCATTGAAGCGGACCGGTCGACCAGCAAGGTCAGCGACAATGGGGCGCGGTGGCTGCGCGGGGGCACCGATAGCGATAGCGGTGAGACGCGTTCCAGCAGGGTGTCCTTCCATCCGCCGGCGTCGAAGCTGTTCGGTCCGGCGGTCAGGAGAAGACCCCCGCCGCGTTCTCGGACATGCGATTCCAGCGTTGCCAGTTGATCGACTCCCAGGCGCTCGGCCGGGCAGTCGACCAGCACGATCGCATCCCAGTCGGCGAGACCGGACAGGCGGTTGGACAGCTGGTCCCAGCCGCCGCTTGTCGCGACCAGCCCGTCGGCAGACAGGGCTCGGGCCAAGGTGACCGGAGACTCGCCTTCTCCAAGGACGAGGACGGTGGGCGGAGGCAACACCACCACACCACGGCGGAGCCGCGATTCTGGCCATCCATTGCCAAGGGGCCTCAATCGCGCTTCCAGCACCCAGGTGCCCGTCGACAGACCCCCCATCACCATTACGGTTGACTGTCGTCCTCGCAGCAGATCCAGCGGCGTCGCGGCGAGGCGCTGGTCAGAGGACCACAGGCTCAGTTCGGCCGAAGCAGGTGCTTCGGCGGCGATGTGGAAGGTCAGGGCAAGGGCATCTCCCTGCCGAAGACGATCGACATGGTCTGCCGCCAGCAGCGTCGCACCGGCAAGGTCTCGCCGCGCCAGGGGCACGACGTCGACCTGCAGACCTGCTGCCCGGGCATCAGCCGCCGCAAGGCGAGGGTCCCGGCGCGGGTCGGGTCCGGCGTCGGTTTCTGCCTCGTTCCAGCCGCCGTCGCTCAACAGAATCAGTCGGCCTCCGCCACCGGCCGCGCGACCGGCCGCCCGATCCAAAGCCCAGCCGATAGGGCTGGCGGCCGCATCGCCGAACACCAGGTGGTCCAGGCGTGAGGCGGCATCGACCAGGGTCAACGCCTCCGAGCGCGAGCTGTCGTCCACGCTGGCCGAGGCATCGACGACCAGTACCGTCACGCCGGATGGGTGGACCGGCAGCCGCGGGCCGGCGAGCGCCAGGCAGGTCGTGCCGGCAAGCAGCGCACGCCAGAGACCGCGGCGCGACGTTCCGCCGCCGCCTCGCTCCATGCCGAATGCTGCGAAGGCGGCAACAAGGCCCAGCCCGAGCCAGGACGGGTGCAGGAAGCTCATCGGTCGGCACCCCGGCCGTCACTTGCCACTGTCGCCGTCCGGGGGAGGCGCCCTGAGAATCCACGCCGGCGTAGGATCGCATCCGCCATCAGTGCCGCCAGGGCCAGGGTCGCCGCCACGCGCCACGGTTCGGGCCAGGCGATGGCGGCCTCGTCCGCGGAGGTCAAGGTCCAGCCCGCTTCCTGGCGATACAGATCGGCCTCTTCCGCTCGGGCATCGTCCAACGACGGACTGTCGGCTGCGCTTCCCTCATCCGCTCTGCCTCCGCCCATGGCCAGGTCGATGGCCCAGCGCAGCAGCCTTGGCCAGGATCGGCTGACGGCAAGCTCCGGCGCCTCGGGATCCACCGCCAGAGTCACGATTCGGCGTCCATCCTGAATGTGCAGGGCAGCCACTGTCTGGTGACCAGCTTTGGCCAGCGGCAGTCCCGTTGCGATGCCCTCCAACCTGGCGGGGCGGATCCAGAGGCCCGGCACCACCGGTCGACGCAACCAGGGCGGTGTGCTCAGCCAAACCAGCGGCTGGGCCACTTCGGACGACGCACGCTTGCCGACCAGGAGGATGGGCCCGCTCGGCAACCCGCTGTCCCGCGCATCGCCGACGATGATGCTCAACGCGAACGACTCGGCGGCCAGCAGGCGCCCTGAGCCCGTACGAACAGGTCGAAGGTCAGGCCAATTGGCCATGGCTCGCGAGAGCCGAGCGCCTGCGCCGGCGAGCTGCACAGGTCGACCGGCCAGGGGATCGTCCATCACCCAGGTGTCATCGGCCGGCAAGGCATCCTGCTGTCCCGACAAGGACACGGTCAGCCGCGCGATGGCCTCGGCTCCGACCAAGGGCAGCAAGGTCTGTCGTTCGCCCGCCGGCGGCAGGTCCAACAGGATTTCGCTCACCGTGCGGCCATCGGCGATGACCTGCAGCGTGCGCCTTTGCGGTCCGGATGCGCGCCCGGCCAGCTTGACGAACATCTGCGGCACCCCGCCGAATCGGCTGAGACGCACAGCGGCGATGCCCCAGTTGTCCGCTTTCTCCCCGACACGCCTCAGGGTGACGCCACCTGCTGCGCCGTCGAGCGCTCCGACGGCGACCGGCGGGGCCAACGCCCCGTCGCTGACCACGACGATGTCTCCGCCACCAGCCAGGGATGCCGCCAGCCGAAGCGCGCCATCCAGGTCCGGCGGCCGACTGTGTTCGGGGTGACTCGGCGCGGGCAGGGCGCGCAGCGCCGCGGCAAGTTCACTTGCCTCGGTGCCGCGGTCGACCAGCACGCGCGGCTGCGCATCCAGGAGGACGAGGCTGACTGCCCCCTCCCTGCCCACCGCGAGGCGGACGACGACCTCGCGGGCCTCGTCCCAGCGACCCTCGGCGCCCATGCTCAACGATCCGTCCAGGACGATCACCAGCGGTCCTCCGCCCCGCCGGAGGCTCAGGCCGCTGGCCCCGATTGCCAGACCCGCCGCAGCCAGGAGGTGGGCGATCAGGAGCCAGCCGCCTTCGATCCGTCGTCGCGACGGTGCCGCCTGTTGCGCGAAGACGCGCCATGGTTCCAGGGAAGGAACGACGATGCGGCGCGCGGGCTGACGGCGGCGGTGCAACCACAGGATGAGCGGCAATAGCCCGAGCAGGGCGAGAGCCCATGGCGCGGCCAGGATTGGCATCATCGTCGCAGGACCGCCCGCAGACGGAGGTACGGTACCAGGGCGGTCTCCAAGGGCGTGTCGCTGCTGATCAGCACATGTTCGTGGCCCCTGGCGCGAGCCATCGCCGACACCATCTCGCCCCGTCGCTGGAGTTGCTGTAGATAGGCGACGCGATCGGGCTCACCGATATCCAGCTCAAGGGTCTGACGGCCTTCGCTGTCCTGTAGCAGCACCGGTCCGTCGAAGCCCGGATCCCATTCGGAGCGGTCCAGGACGGTGCAGAACAGCAGGTTCCAGCGGCCCTGCGGCAGGGCGATCACGCGGTCGATGTCCTCGTTCAGCCAGGCGTCGCTGAGAATGATCAGGATGCCGCCCGGTCCGGAGCGGGACTGAAGGTCGCGGATGGTGGGGCTGAGCAGGGTGCGCGAGCATGCCGCGCCGCGCAAGGCGCCGAGCCAGGCCAACCAGCGCCGTGCCTGCCCGGCGCCGAGGGCGAGCGACCAGGCTTCGCTTCGCGGATCCAGGGCCGGAACGGCATGAGCCGCCAGACGGTCGCCGCCGGACAGGGCCATCCAGCCCAGTGCCGCGGCCACGCGTCGTAGCTGGCGCCACTTGGCCGGCCACATCGACACCGATGGGCTGCGGTCGATGAGCAGATGCACATCCGCTGATTGCGGAACGCGGCCCACCTTGACCAGGAGTCCGTCATGCCTCGCCGCCGCATGCCAGTCGATATGGCGTCGATCGTCCCCAGGGCTGTAGGGTCGATGGTCGACGAAGTCCGCTGCCGGCATGCGACGGATGC
>JBGAUA010000003.1:0-79278 GCA_044228875.1 Anaerolineae bacterium | reverse complement strand
CGGGCCTGCTTCGGACAACCCAGAGCTTTTGCGAGAACTGCTCCGCTCCGGGATGGACGTGGCTCGGCTGAACTTCTCTCATGGCAGCCACGCCGACCACGCCGCGCGCATTGAACGCCTGCGTTGCGCAGCCGACGAGGAGGATTGCCCGCTGGCCATCATGCAGGATCTCACCGGCCCGCGCCTGCGGGTGGGCCGGATGCACCCGGACGTGCTGCTCTCGCCGGGGCAGCTTCTGGTCTTGACAGCTGATGACCTGGAGGGCGATGCTCGGCTGGTGACCATCTCCCAAGCAGCCGTGCTGTGCCAGCAGGTGCAGGCAGGCGACCGCATCCTTATCGACGATGGTCAGTTGCAGCTCGTGGTTCGTCGGGTGGCTGACGATCACATCGAGACCGAAGTGGTTGTCGGCGGCCCGCTTCGCACCAACAAGGGCATCAACCTGCCGGACACGGACCTGGTGTTACCCCCTCTGACAGCCAAGGATCTCGCGGACCTCAGCTTCGGGCTCGCGGCGGGGGTGGACTATGTGGCCTTGTCCTTTGTGGGGACGGCCTCTGAGGTGTTGGACCTCAAGGCGCGCATCGCGACTGCGGGCTATGACGTTCCGGTGATTGCCAAGATCGAGCGGCGGCAGGCAGTGGAGAACCTCGAATCGATCGTCGAAGCCGCCGACGCGGTGATGGTGGCTCGCGGTGATCTGGCGCTGGAGATCGGCGCTGAACGGGTTCCAATGGTGCAGAAGGACATCATCCGCGTGGCCAACGAGCGGGCGAGGCCGGTCATCACCGCCACGCAGATGCTTGAGTCGATGATCGATCATCCGCTGCCAACGAGAGCGGAGACTTCCGATGTGGCCAACGCAATCCTGGACGGGACTGACGCGGTCATGCTGTCCGCCGAGACCGCGTCCGGAGACTATCCGGTGGAGGCAGTGCGGCAGATGAAGCGCATCGCCCTGGAAATCGAGCGGGTGTTGGACTACGAGCGCTTGGGCGGACGCGGCGATGACTATGGTCATGGATCGGTTCCCTATGCCATCAGCGGTGCCGCGGTTCAGATCGCCGCGGCAGTCGACGCTGCAGCGATCATCGCCATGACCAGCAGCGGCTCCACCGCGCAGCGTGTCGCCGATCGCCGCCCTCGCACACCACTCTATGGTGCGACACGCAGCGAGACAGCCTATCGTCGGCTGGCCCTTACCTGGGGCGTGGAGCCTATACGCACCCCGCCCTACGAAACCACCGATGAGATGATCCGCGTGGCTTTGGCCACTGCGGAATCGGCCGGACTGGTCAAGACCGGGGACCTCGTGGTGATCACCAGCGGCCTGCCGCTTGGCGTCTCCGGCACCACCAACATGGTTCAGGTGCAGCGCGTTGGTGGTGGTCGGGCTTGAGGGTGGCGCTTCACTTGCGCTATATCTATAAGACGTTCCGGCCTCTGGCAGGCTCGATCGACGGCACCATGACGGGGGACGCCCCGATCACGGCCCATCTCAGCGGAGGCAACGCCCATGAGTCCATTCCTGCGACGCATCGCCCCTGGCCTGCTGTTGGCAACGGTGGCGCTCGGTATCACCTTGTCCTCTCGGCCTGGAAAGGCCGCGCCGCGTCTATTGTCGGCCAGCGACTTCCGGGGCTTGGAGGACAGCGCCATCCAGGTCAAGACCGGCGAGTGGTACTACGAGCCCAAGGAGATCGGCGTTGAGGCCTCAACGATGGTCAGCCTCACCTTGCAGCACGTGGGGAGCACAACCATCCCTCACGACATCGTCTTCGAGCTGGACGGCGGGCGCAAGGCGGCGTCGAACAAGATCCGCGGCGGCGAGAGCGATGTCCTCGCCTTCGTCGCTCCCGCTCAGCCCGGCGAGTACGTCTTCTATTGTTCGGTAGGTAACCACCGCTCCCGCGGCATGGAGGGCAAGCTCATCGTCACCGCTGCCAGCAAGGTGCTCCTGGTCAAGACCGGTGAGTGGTATTACGAGCCTAAGGAGATCGGCGTCGAGTCCTCGACGGTGGTCAGCCTCACCTTGCAGCACGAAGGCAGCGCAACCATCCCTCACGACATCGTCTTCGAACTGGACGGCGGGCGCAAGGCGGCGTCAAACAAGATCCGCGGCGGCGAGACGGACGCCCTGGGCTTCGTTGCACCGGCCGAGCCAGGAGAATACGTCTTCTACTGTTCAGTGGGCAACCACCGCTCCCGCGGCATGGAGGGCAAACTCGTTGTCACCGGCCCTGGCGGGGTGGTCCCGACGCCTGCGGCTACGTCAACCACGATGGGACCCGAGCCAACCGCCACCCCTCTACCGCCGACCGAACCGCCCGGGACAGATCGCTGGTCGATCAACCTACCGATGCTGTTCAAGGAGTAGTCTTGGGGCTTGCGCCGAGCCGGTTGTGGAGATGCCTGGCCTGCGGCATCTGGCAGCACCTGCTGCCTGCGCCAACGCCAGGGTTCGCGAAGCAGGCGGAACAACCAGATGAGGCCTGCTCGCTGTGCCCAGAGTGGCGGCGGCATCGCCACCCCGGCCATGAAATCGAAGGTGCCCCCTACGCCGATGGCCAGCTTGGTGGGTAGCAGAGACTGATGCCGGGCGATCCAGAGTTCTTGCGCCGGCGATCCGTAGGCCACCCACAGCACATCGATGGGCGCGGCCGCATGCAGGGCAGCCAGGATCTCCGGCAGGTCCTCCAGACGCGGGGAGCCGCCGTGGGTTCCGACGACGATCACGCGTGGATGGCGAATCTTCAGGTTCTGGGCCGCAGCAGGCGCCACGCCTGGCCCCCCGCCCAGAAGAAAGTATCGCAGCGCCGCCCCCCCAGCGCTGTCGGACAGCCGCGTGATGAGTTCCGAACCGGGGATGATCGCCCGCAGAGGCTGGCCGAGTATCCGACCCGCCCAGGCCAGACCCACGCCGTCGCAGGTGACCAGGTCCGCAGCCTCGATCGCCCTGTGGAAGCGAGCATCCCGGCGGGCGGCCATGACATGCTCCGGGTTGAGGGTGATCACCTGACGACATGGACGATCCAATGGGTCCTGAGACCACCTCCCCAACAGTGCCAGGCAATCCTCCCAGGACAGATCATCCACCCGCTGTCCCAGGATTTGCCGACGCGGCGGGGTGGCAACGGTTGCTTGGGCTATCATGATCCGATTATAGGGTTCCTATCTCGATGACGCTTCCTCGCCTCGCCGATGCGACGCCGCAGCCGGATCGGTCGCGCAAGTTCGGCTACATGCTCCTGGCCTTCGGCGCCCTGGCTTTGGCCAGCTTCTGGCTGTTGCAGCGCTATGCGGTCTACATCGCCAGGCTCTACGACTACGACATCAAGAACCCGCTGCTGCAGTTTGTCCTGCTGCTGCTGCTCTTCGCGCTGACGACGGCGGGGGCGGGGGCAATGGCGGCCAGGCTGGCGCTGCGCTCCGAGAACCAACTCCGGCTGGCCTTTGGAAGCAGTCTGGCCTTGGCGGCGGTGGTGGCGGTCTACCAGTCGCGCTTCGGTATGGGTCCGGATCAGCGGGAGTTGATTCATCGGTTGCTCAAAGGGGGAAACTATCTGGTGGTTGGCCTGCTGGGAGCCTTCGCCGGAGCGCTGGCCATCACCCAGCATCGCTATGGGCTGATCGAGGTCATCGCCGATCCGCAGCCGGACCTGGTGACCAGGGTACGCGAGGGGCATCGGAACCTCCAACTGGCCGACACCGTGTGGGACCGCTTCCGACGCATGCTGGAGATCCTCCTCTCGCTGACGGCGATAGCTGTTGCCCTGCCGATCTCTTTGCTCCTGGCATTGGCGGTCTGGTTGCAGGATCCGGGACCGCTGCTCGTTGCCAAGGTGGTCGTGGGGCGAGGCGGTGGATCCTTCAACCAACTGAAGCTGCGCTCGATGCGCAAGGACGCCGAGGTTGCCACGGGTCCGGTGCCGGCCGCGCCGGAGGATCGGCGCGTCACCCGGCTGGGGCATCTGCTCCGCCGCACCCACATCGATGAGCTGCCGCAGCTGATCAACATCTTCCTGGGGCAGATGAGCCTGGTAGGCCCGCGACCAGAGCGCACCGTCTTCGTGGCCCGTCATCTAGATCAAATCAAAGACTATGCGAAGCGTCATCGGGTGCGCCCTGGCCTGGCCGGTCTGGCTCAGGTCTACGGTGATTACTACAGCACGCCTAGGGAGAAGCTTCATTACGACTTGCTCTATATCCGACGCCGAAGCCTGGGTTTGGATGCCAAGCTCTTCCTTGAAGCGGTGGCCTTGGCCATCCTGGGCCTGGATCCGCGCCGCCGTCAACGCACGCGTCCGCGCCACCGCCGCCAGGACGAGCGCTTCCGACAGGCCTACACCGCGCTGCGTGGCCAGGCTCCACCGGAGGCGTCGGAGCCAGAGCGCAAGGGTGGCGCAGGCTGACGCTGGAGCGCGCTTCTCACGGAATGGCGGGATTGTCGACGGAGCGACCCAGTCGCCATACCGTGTCGCCCTCGAAGTCAGCGATGTAGATCCGGCCGTCGGGGCCTTCGGCAAGATCCAGTGGGCGGCCGGGGAAGGGGGCGATCAACGCGGCCTGGCTGGTATGATCCTCCGCTCCCGCCGCGCCGGGATCGACCAAAACCAGTCGGCGCCCGCTCAGCTCAGGGCTGAACTGGTAGCTGCCGAACTCGGCCACCACCAATCGCCCGCGCAACTCGGGGAACAGTCGCCCGCGGTAGACCAGGAGCCCATTGGCACTGGCGTGGGCCGGGAAGACGGCCGCCGGTGGCCGCGGCGCAAGCCCTCGCGCCGCGGCATCAGGCGCATCCATGCCGAAGACGCTCGGATGGCCGTAGAAGCCGCCCTTCACGATGCGGTTGAGCTCATCCGGCGCCGATTCATGGGCGGGGGGATCCACGCCGTTGTCGGTGGCCCATAACCGGCCGTCGCCGGCAAAGGCCAGATCGAAAGGATTGCGCAGCCCGCGGGCGAAGACGTCTGCCGCACCACCGGCCAAGGGAATGCGGAAGATCGTTCCATTCAGCGGTGCTTCAACCGCCTCGTCGGCGTTGCCTGCCGTTCCCATGCCCGCGAAGACGAAGCCATCCGGCCCCAAGGCCAGAGAGTCGTTCTGATGCTGGTCGAAAGCGGGGAGCCCAACGACCAGGAGTCGCTCGGCGTCGGCCTGGCCGTCGCCATCGGAATCCTGCCAGGCGGCGATGCGGCCGCGGCTGGAGACCAGGAGTTCGGACCGATCGCCCACGCCAGTCCAGAGCAGACCCAAGGGTCGATCCAGACCGCCGATGAAGGGGCGTGGTCGGGTGCCGTCCAGCCACCATACGGCGCCGACGGGGTTCTCCGTCAAGGGAAAGGCGGCGCCGTTGGTGGCCACATAGAGCACGGGCTCGCCCGGATGCGGCGCCGTCACCGGAGCGGGCCCCCAGGCCAGGGCCACCGGGTATGGCAGGTCGGTGGCATGTCGCTCGAGCTGGAGCTGCGGCGCGAGGCGCGCGGCGATGGCAACCACGTCGGTGGCGGACAGGGTCGGCGGCGCAAGGTCGACCCAGTCGACCGGTGAGGATGGCGAGCGAAAGCGCTCTCCGTCGCAGTCCAGAGGCGCAGCGTCACGCTCGACCCGGTCGATGCTGAGCATCGCGGGCGAGGTGACACCACGGACGACCAGGTCCTGGAAGAGATCGGCCGGCATGGCATCAAAGTAGCTGAGGAGTCGCAGCGAACCGTCGGCTGCCTGCCATTCGAGGGCCACGTCAGACATGGTCTCGTCGCTGGCATGGTAACCAAGCAGGGTTCCGGCGCGAACGGCGTCGCCCTCGCGCCAGCCGGGCGCGAGGCTCACGTGGAAGATCCGCACCCGGAACTCCGGTGCGGCTGTCGGCACCAGCCAGAGCTGGTTGCCCCAGGACTCCGGCAAGACCCGCGCTATGTGTCCGTCCACCGGGGCGAAAAGGGGCAGCTGCGTCCAGGCCGGGTCGTGGGCCGCGCCGGGCTCGCCACCCCGGGGCCAGAGGTAATGCTTCATGCTGCGGCAGGTTTCCCGGCCATCATTGAAATCGTGACCGGCTCCCGAGCGGAAGCGGGAGATGCGGGCGATGGCGGTGGGATCTAGGTAATGGGCCTGGATGAAGCGGGGCGGGGAGGGAGGGGGCGCCGATGGCCCGGCCGCGTACCGTGCTGTCGTATCCGGCGCTGACATGGCGGCGCCGTCGGGCGGATGGTCACGTTCCGGCTGGCCGGTAGCCGGTGCGCCAGCGCGGCAGGCTCCTGAGACCAGGATCAATAGACTCGCGGCGATGCGGCGTGCGCGATGTCCGGATCCTAACGGGTAGGGCATTGGAGATGGCCTCTTTCAATTGCGGTTCATCGCGGTGGCATCGCCAAGAAACGCATCTGGCCTGGGGCTAAGGGAACGGGACAGTGGCATGGGGCTATAATGCCACCCGCAGGTCGGCAGAGACCAGAGTGACCAACGGTCCGCTGCTCCCATGCTCGACCGCTCCGATTGCCGGCCCCCTTAGCTCAACGGTTAGAGCAGCGGACTTTTAATCCGTTGGTTCCGGGTTCGAATCCCGGGGGGGGTACTTCCATCGTCATCCGAACCTGAGGCCCACCCATGCGCCATCGCATCTTTCCCTCGCTCGCGCCCGTCCTGCTACTGCTGGCCGCCACCCTCCAGTCGTCCGCGCCGGTCTCCGCCCGGCCGCTGGATCCGCCCGCGTCGTCACTGGTGTCCACCGATGTTCTCATCGACATTGGCGACCTCAGCCGTGATGGGCTGGGCCGGTTGATGAAAGCAGCGCCCGAAGTCGAGGAGCCGGTTGTCAACGGGACCCAGAGGCTTTCCCTGTCCAGATCCCGCGTGGCGCAATTGGCCGAACTGGGCCTGCGGTTGACCGTCCTTGGCCAGATGCCCGCCGCGCCCCAGGCCTGGCCCAGCTGCTACCTGGAGGTGGCCGAAGCCCTGGACTGGCTGAAGGACTACGCCGCGCAGCATTCCCACCTGGTGGAGGTCATCGACGCCGGCGACAGCTACTGCAAGGCCGAAGGCCCCTGCCGCAGCCCCAAGGGCGATGCGCTGACGGGGCACGATATCCTGGTGGCCAAAGTGACCGCGCGGGAGGCGACCAGCGCCAAAGTGGGGCGCTTCTGGGCCGACGGCGGATTGCACGCGCGAGAGCTGCCCACCATCGAACTCATGCGCGCCTTCATCCAGACCATGGTGGAGGGCTATGGCCGCGATCCCCAGATCACCTACCTCCTGGACCATCGCGAGCTCTATGTGGGTCTGGCCATGAACCCTGACGGGCGGGAGCTGGTGGAGTTGGGCGCCACGTCGGCTGACGGCCGTCCTTGGGAATGGCGCAAGAACGCCCACCGGGAGCGGGAGGCCTGCGAATGGCCTCCTACCACCGGCAGCCATTATGGTGTCGATCTCAACCGCAACCACATCTTCAAGTGGAACGCACCCGGTCATAGCACTGATGCCTGCGAGCAGACCTATCGCGGCCGCTCCGCCGGATCTGAGCCCGAAACCCAGGCCTACGAGACGATGCTGCGCCGGATCTTCCCCGACCAGCGCGGGCCGGCGGACGACGACAAGGCCCCCGAGGATACCGTGGGGGCCATGATCAACTTCCACAACTACACGTCGCCCGGCACCATGCTCTATCCCTGGAGCTGGACCGATGCCCGGGCACCGAACCACGACGGCCTGTCGACCATCGCCGCCCAGTATGCCGCACCCATCGGCTACGTCACCAAGAACAGCCTGTACCCCGTCAGCGGCGACGCCCGAGACTGGGCATACGGCGAGTTGGGCATCCCCGGCTACGTCATCGAACTGGAGGGCGACACCTTCCTGACCCCTTGCAGCCAGGTTCCCGGCATCATTCGCAGCCAGCTCCCTCAATTGCAGCGCATGCTCACCCTTTCCGACCAGCCCTACGCGCGGGTCTATGCCCCCGAAGTGTCGCAGGTGCGCCTGGATACGGTCGAGTTGCAGCAGGGCGATCCGCTGTGGGTCACCGCACGACTGGACGGTACGGGGGTCGGCGGGATGAAGGTGGACGGCGCAGAGGTCACTGTCGGCGGGCCGGGCGGGCCGCCGGCCGGGATCGCGCTGCCGCGCTCAGATGCCGAGCCCGGAAGCGGGCTCGCATTGACGGCCGATGACGGCGCCTTCGACAGCCTGATCGAGGAGGCCTCGGTGGAACTGGACACGACGACGCTCGCGCCCGGTCGCTACTACCTCATCGTTCGTGGCCGATCCGCTGCCGGCCGCTGGGGCAATCCGCGCGCCATCTGGCTGTCCGTCGATCCCGCACCGCCGACAGCAACCCCCGCGCCCAGTGCCACGCCCAGTCCAACGGCTGCCGCGACGGTCTCCGTCGCAGCCAGCGCCACGTCCCAGGTCGGCCGGCTGTGGATCCCGCGAACCGAGCGACGCTAAGCCGCAAGGACGGGAACAAGGAACCTCGACCGAACGAAACAGGGGGCGCGGCCAGCCGCGCCCCCTGCTATCGATCCGGTTCATGGCGTTCTGGTGGTGAGTGATCAGAAAGGATAGCCCTTCAAGCCCAAGGTACCCTTGAGGGCCGAGATCTCGCCGGTATGCGCATAGGTGTTGCCCAGGAGCATCGTCGTCAGGATCTGGCCGACCGGCATCGAGCCCATTCCCCAGGACGACAGGTCGAAGGGATGATCCAGATCATCGGCCGAAAGGCCGGCCAGATAGCCATCGGTGCGCGCGAAGACGGCCTGGCAGTAGTCGTTGAGCTGGCCGGGCTCGCATTGGAAGGCGCGGGAGCTTTCGGTGGTCTGGCTGCTGAGCATGGGCAGCCCCAGCTTCTGCCCCCAGCCCTGGCTTTCCCAGAGGGTGGGCTGTCCGCTGAGCATACCGACCATCATGTCCTCGGAATGCAGGATGTGGGCCATTTGCGAGCCGATGGGATGGGCGATGCCCGGAGGCAGGTGGTTGGCCTGGTCGGCGGTGATGTCGGCGACAGTGCCCTGGTACCAGTGATGCGCTCCGCCGAAGGCCGAGCGCAGGACGTCGATGGCGGTCATGGGAAGAACTCCTTGGACTACGGAAGGGGTGGCTGATCGCTGTGGCTAACGATAGCCAGCCGGATGGACCGGGGCAACGGCCGAGGGAGGTTCCGGTCCATGGTCAGCGCCCCTTTCCGAGCCGCGGCAGCCAGGCCTTTCCGGTTCCTAGCGGTTCAGGCGTGCGCGGTTCCGCGGTCGGAGCCGGTGGACGTGGCTCCGACGTCCCCACACCTGGCAGCCGCACCAGCGGGATGCCCGGCTCAGCGGCCATGCGCGGCCCCGGGCTCAAGCGTGGCGAGTCGTCAGCACCCACCTTGGTCAGCGCCGCGGCCGCCAGGGCAATCACCGCCGGGTCCGCGGGCCGGTCCGGCCGACGATGGGTCCAGCTGGCGGCCGAGACCAGCGCCGCGCCTCGGAAGCCTGCGGGAACGCCCAGTTCCGCCAGCGGAATGGCCTCCACCGCGCCGGCCGCCAATCGCCTCACGGTCTTGGCCACCACACCCTTGTCGTCGAACAGCGTGACGTCCACCACCGTCTCACCCGGCAGTCCGGCCAGATTGCTGATCACCAGCTCGCCGGTCTCGCCCTCCGGTCCGGGTTGATGAACCAGTCCCGGCAAGGCCAGCACTGCCGTGCCTGGCCGCCCTTGGCCAAGCGGCCATGGACCCACCGCGTCTGAGGTCAGCAGTGGATAGGAGACCGCCTCCAGCAAGGTGGCGCGAGAGGGATCGGCATAGTTCATCATCATCAGAATTCCAGCGATGGGCGTCGAGACGAGGCCGGCCTGGCCTTCCGGCGGCCGGCTCAGCACGCGGACGGTGCCCAAGGACCCCAACCGCTGCCGCGACACATCGGACACGGGCAGGAAGAAGGTCTCGGTGTCGCCGGCGCAGATACGGGCGTCGAAGGTGGACACCGGTGCGCCCTGCCCGTCCAGGAAGGCCACATCCACCCAGGCTTCCTGGCTCAGGCTCAGGTTCTGGACGTTGACCCCCACGTCCCAGCCCTGCTGGTCCGCCTGGATGAGCGGGCCGAAGAGCACGGTGTTCGTGGTGAGCGCTGCAGGATCGGCGCCCAGGGGCGGCTGTCGCATCGGTGCCGCGGCGGCCATCCGAACGCCGCGCCCGTCGGTCTCCGCCACCACGGCGATAGGCGCTGTCGACCGCAGCCAGGCAGAGCCCTGCCAGTCGATGTGTCGGCAGTCGACGTAGGGATCGACGGCGACCACCGCTCCAGGGTGCACGGACAAGGAGGTGCAGCGGCGGCTGCCGGTGCAGTCGTTCTGGGCCTGTAGCCAGACCTCAACCTGGGCGGCGGCGACACCGGCGTTCTGCAGCCAGAGCCGGGTGTTGATGCCAGCCTTGTTGGCGTAGAGGACCGGCACGGTACTGACATGGGCGCCGGCGGCTTCGTCCCAGCCGGAGAGCTGCGCGGCATCCAGCCCGGTGTAGGCGCTGCGCTCGCGCCGGCCTGCCGGAACCCGCGGTCCGGACGAGGCGCAATCCCGCTCGACGCGGATGCCCAACGGAACACCGTTGAGCTTGTCGAAGGGGATCCCGGAAAAGGACCCCTTGCTGTCCCAGGCGGACTTGAAACGGCGGTAGTCCGCGCATTCGCCGACCACAGCAAAGCGAAGGGTCTCGCAGAGGATATCGGCCACGGTATCGTCCGCTTCGATACCAAGAACTGCCGTCGGATCCGCGATACCGTCCACCCCGAAGGCCACCGCGCTTCCGACTCCCGCCAGCGTCGGCCGCGGCAACAGCCAACGGGTCCCCGGCGCCAGCAGCGGCGAGCATTCTACGCGGCTGGGACTCTGGCAATCGCCCGAATCGGCGGTCACCGCGCTCCACAGGAGGAGGATGGCCTTGGCTGGAACCTGGCCCAGGTTCTGGATGTCCACGTAGGCGTTGCAGTCGGCGCGCCCGGACCCATCGCCGGTCAGGGCCGGCAGGAAGGTCTGCAGGCGGGGCAACGGATCGTCGGGCCTGGGGACGGGGACACCCGCCGGCTGAGCAGGTCGGCAGAGGCCGGTCCGGGCGGTGGCCACATCGAGATCGTTCACCTCGTCGTCGCTGTTGAGGTCCAGGCGCGCGTCCCAACCGCCGTCGCCCCGCCGGCGGCCCAGGGCGGCGAGGACCCGATCCACATCGGCTGACTCCAGCTGTCCGTTGCCGTCCATGTCGTAGGCCAGGGCGCTGGATCCCGCGCGACTGCTTCGCAGGCGGTCGCGCCCGATCTGGTCCAGGACGATGGCCAGCGGTTCGTTGGCCGTGATGACCGCGCTGCCCCGCCAATCCGGCCCGACGCAATCCGTGGCGTCGAAAGCAAAGGTCTCGCCGGGGGCCAGGGATCCGATCTGGCAGTTGCGGGTGTACACGCAGTCGCCCAGGACCTGGAATGCCAGGTTGACCGCGGCGCAGCTAAGGCCGGTGTTCTGGAGGTAGAGGGTGCTGTTGAGCTGGGCCCAGTCGGCCAGGATGGGCTGGGCCGCGTAGCGATGTTCCATGCGCGTCGCTCGCCCCTTGTCCGGCCGCAGTGCCGCATAGCTGTCGGTCACCTCGAAGCCCGGCGTCTGGTCTGCCGGGCAGGTTCGGCTGACCGAGGCCGTGATCGGCGGCCCCCAGGCTTTGCCCAGGGGCAGGTCGGCGAAGCGACCTCCTGTCTGGAAGGCCATCCGCAGGCGACCTTCCATTTGATCGGCCGGAACCGAGATCCCTGACATACGCTGGCAGAGGACCGAGGCGATGGGTTCCCGTGAAACAGGATCCAGTTCCAGTTCGAGCAGCGTGGCTGTGCTCAAACTGTAGATCAGACCTCCGTTCGCCGTATCGGGCAAGGTGCCTTCGCCGAGCACCCAGGTTCCGCCCGGGGCCAGGAGACCGGAGCAGCCGAAGGCCATAGGACCTGCGGCCTTCGGGGGGCAGAAGCCAGGCTCCGTCCAAGCCAGCCACAGCAGCTGCGCCGGCCTGTCGCCTTCGTTGGTCACCGTCACCGTGGCGAGGCAAACGGGATCCTGACCCAGGTAGGCCAAGGCGGGCAGCCAGGCCATGGCTTGAAGGGCTTCGTCCTTGACCAGCGGATCGGCCGTCGCGGTGGGCTGTGGCTGGATCGCCGCCAGCAGTGGCCGGCAACGCTGCGCGGGAGCCGCGCGCAGGAAGTCCGGGATGCTGTTCAGCCGAATGCCCTGGCTGACCGCCAGTTCGTCGCCCGGGATGTCTTCACCGTCACGGGTTCCCGTGCGCAGGATCGAGCTGACGCTCAGCGAGGGGCTCGTCGATTCACCGTCCGGAGTCGCGTGCGACCACCATACCGGGGAGACCACCATGCCGCCAAGGAAACCAATCGGGATCTGAACCATCTGCTCAACATCGATGTAGCCCACCTGTCCGGCGGCCAGACGGCGGCAGCGGATGTCCAGCGGGCCGCTCGCGTCGTAGGTCATCAGGGCCAGATCCACCCAGCCGGGCGAGATGCTGTGGTTGGCCAGGGCAATCTCCGTCGTCAGTCCCAGGCCATCCAGATCCTTGGCCACGATGGGCAGGGAATGGACAGTCCCGCGCCCCGGCGCCGGATCCGGCACCAGGTTGACGAGCGCCGCCTCGACCGACCGCCCGAAGCGGCCGGAGCGCTCCATCAGGGCACCGGCCGCCACCGAAATCCCGTCGAGGCTGCTGACGCGCAAGGTCCCGGTCCGACGTCCGGGTCGCGAGTCCGCGGCCGGCCGAGGAAAGGTCAGCATGCCTCCGGGGCAGAGCGTTTGTTCGGCGCTGTGCAGCACCGCACCGTCCGGCGACAGATGCTCGACGCGCACCCTGGTCTCGCGCTCGGCGCCTGGCGGGCTCTGCACATAGGTGGTGGTGGACCAACCGCGGGCCGCATCGGGGTCCATGGCGCCGACCAGCCGCGTGCCCCAGTTGACGGCGTCGGTGCCCTCCACTGTGGACAGGCTGTCCGCTCCTTCCAGGTCGACGGTCACGGCCAGGGGCTCATCGCTCTGGATGCTGAGCCCGCCGTCGGTCGGGGCGCAGTCCGCCAAGGACAACATCGCCGATGCGCCCGGCTGTACGGTCAATCGGCCGCAGGCTCGAGCCGGCAGGCAATCTCCAGCCGCATGGAAGGCGACGGTGGCCTGAGCCTCCCGCGATCCCAGGTTCTGCAGATGGACGAAGGCGGACAGAAAGGGGTCGGGGACGCGAATCCGGCCGGCCAGATAGACGTGGGGTCCTTTCGCCGCGGCGCTCTGCCAGGAAGCGGCGTAGAGGGAGCTGACCTCCAGGCCCGGCGAATTTGCCGAGGGACAGTGGCGCAACACTTGGGCGGAAAGTGGCGGCCCTGCTGCGAGACCCAATGGCAGCCCGGCGAAGCTGCCGCCGGAGGCCCATGCCGCGCGGAAGCGCGCGTAGGCGGCGCAGTCGCCCAGCATCAGATCGCTGGACAAGGTGGCGCAAAGGTAATGCGCCGCCGTACTGTCGAATCCCATGTCCAGGCCGAGCTCGCTCAGCCGCCTGGCGGTCACGCTGAAGGCCATGGCGCTGCGACTGCCCGGAGGAATCTGGGCTCCGCGCAAGGACCAGATGGCGCCGGGAGCGAGGAGCCCGCTGCATTCCACCTTGAAGGGGCCGGCGCAAGGATCGCCCGCACGTTGATCGTCCCAGAACAGGACGACAGCTTGAGCCGCCTCGTCACCGAGGTTCTGCAGGCCCACCAGGCTACGGCAGACATCGTCTTCACCCAGGTAGTTCAAGATGGGCAGACCCAGGAAACCCGGCGGAGACGGCTCCTGCGCGGTTGCCGAACGAACGCGAGGCAGAGCGGTGGACGGCGATCGCTGCATCCAGCCGCCGACCAGACCGGTCAAGACCATCCCCGCGAGCAGACCTGGTCGCCAACCGGACCGCCGCAACCAGACGGTGAACGCCAGCGCGGCACTCTGGAATGTCATGACGCATCGCCCTTTCTTGGAACAGGAAACCAGCTTGACCGGCAATTGACGAAGGCGTCGTATCGCGGCCCGCGGCGCCGACCTGCACGTTCCGGCTTTGCTCCGAGGACGGCGGCGGCCAATGCGCCGCCGCGCGTATTCGTTGCGTCCTCTATAACGTGGGTGTTCTCACGATATCGACAGGTTCCCCTGGCGAGGATCCCGATCACCTTGGTCCCGGCATGGTCGCGGGGCGTCGCGTGTCATCCGCGCGACACGAACCGCCGGCCGCAGGTCTTTGGACCCTGCCGGCGCGGCCGCCATAATTGCATGTCGCATTCGGTCCGACGGCATCCATCCAACTCAGGAGGCAGAGGCTCATGACGGTTCGTTCGGCTAAGGCGGTCTGGAACGGCACCTTGCGCGAGGGCGACGGCACCGTGCGCGTCGAGAGTGGTTTCGTCGAGGTGCCTTACAGCTTCGGCTCACGCTTCGAAGAGGCCAAGGGAAGCAATCCGGAGGAACTCATCGCCGCCGCGCATGCCGGCTGCTTCTCCATGTTCCTGTCGGCCCAACTGACCAAGGAAGGCCATCCTCCGACGACGATCCGCACCACGGCCAAGGTGCATCTGGAAGCCGGGCCGACCATCACCAGGATCGAATTGGAGACCGAATGCGTGGTCCCCGGGATCGACGAGGAGACCTTCGACGTCATCGCCTTGCGGGCCAAGGAAGGCTGCCCGGTGTCCAAGGCCTTGGCGGCGGTGGAGACGATTTCGCTGCGCAGCCGCTTGGTGACGAACTGACCGCTCCGGTCGGTGAGCGTGTCCAGGGGTCGATCAACATCACGGGCGCTTCCGAGGGACCAGTGACGAGAAGCAGGCTGCGGCGGATCGTCTGGCCAACGGTTCATGGCGATGACCCGGCCGGTAGGTTTGAGCCACCTTCCCGGCATCCTCTATACTGGCGCTCCACAAACAGCCGCTCGACGCCGATCGCATTCGAACGACGCCCCGGGGTGTAGGCTTTGCGCAGACCGCTCATCGCCGGCAATTGGAAGATGCACAAGACCGTGGCCCAGGCCCGCGCGCTGGCAGCGGATGTCGCTGCCGCCGTCGCCGGGATCGACGACGTCGAGGTGCTGTTGGCACCTCCGGCAATCGCCCTGGCCGCCGTGGCTGAGATCGCGCGACCGCGGGGACTCAGCGTCGCGGCGCAGAACATGCATTGGGCGGACCAAGGCGCCTACACCGGCGAGATCTCGCCGGTCATGGTGATGGAACTGGCCGATTACGTGATCCTTGGCCACTCCGAGCGGCGCAGCCTCTTCGGCGAGACAGACGAGGCCTTGGGACGTAAGGTGCACGCTGCCTTCGCCCACGGTCTGGTCCCCATCCTCTGCGTCGGCGAGCACCTGGACCAACGCGAGGCGGGTCAGGCAGATGCGGTGGTGCTGGCGCAGCTCAAGGCCCTGGACGGCATCGCCGAAGCCGAGGCGGCGCGCCTCGTGCTGGCCTACGAGCCGGTCTGGGCCATCGGTACCGGCAAGGCCTGCGATGCCGCCGAGGCGGCGCGGGTCATGGGTCTACTGCGCGAGGCCCTCGGTGCCCGCTTCGGAGCGGCGGGCGCTGCGGCCGCTCGGCTGCTCTACGGCGGATCGGTCAAACCAGAGAACATCGCGGCCTACCTGGCCGTCGCGGACATCGACGGTGCCCTGGTGGGCGGAGCTTCATTGGAAGCCGAGCCCTTCGCCGCGCTGGTCCGGGCGGCGGCTGACCGGGGCGCACCATCTCACGAGGCATTCTCTTGAAACCAAGCGGCAATCTGAAGATCCTTCCCCTGGGCGGTTACGGTGAGGTGGGGCGCAACATGACCGCCCTGGAATACGACGGGGCGATCATCGTGATCGACTGCGGCCTGATGTTCCCGGAAAGCGACATGCCGGGGGTCGATCTCGTCCTGCCCAATTTCCAGTATCTGGTCGACAATGTGGACCGGCTGGTCGCCTACTTCATCACCCATGGCCACGAAGACCATCATGGGGCCTTGCCCTACGTGTTGCCCAACGCGCCGGCGCCGATCTACGCCACCCGACTGACCCGCGGTCTCATTGAGGTCAAGCTGAAGGAGCACAAGCGGCTCGCGGGGGCCCAGATCACCACCATCGAGCCCGGGGAGCGGATTCAGGCCGGGCCCTTCACCGTCGAACCCTTTCGCGTGGCCCACTCCATTCCCGATGCCGTTGGATTCGCCATCGAGACGCCCCTGGGCGTGGTCATCCACACCGGCGAGTACAAGTTCGACCTGACACCGGTATCCGGTGAGCCCACCGACATCCACCGCCTGGCCGATTACGGTAGCCGCGGCGTCCTGGCCCTGCTATCCGACAGCACCAATGCCGAGCGGGCCGGCCACACGCCCTCGGAGTCGCTGGTGCGCGATGCCCTGGAGCGCGTCTTCGAGCGGGCCGAAGGGCGGGTGATCATCGCCACCTTCGCGTCCAACATCTCGCGGGTGCAGGAGGTGATCAACGTCGCCGAACTCTACGGGCGCAAGGTGGGACTGGTGGGTCGCTCCATGGAGAACAACGGGGACATGGCCCTGGATCTCGGCTTCCTGACCCCGGAGCCCGGCACCCTCCTGGGGATCAAGGAACTGGACAAGCTGCCGCCCGACGAGGTGGCCATCTGCTGCACCGGAAGCCAGGGCGAGCCGACCAGCGCCCTCACCCGCATGGCGGAGGGCACGCATCCGCGCGTGACCCTGCGCAAGGGTGATACCGTGGTGCTGTCCGCCACGCCCATCCCCGGCAATGAAGAGCTGGTCCATCGTACCCTGGACAACCTCTTCCGTCTGGGGGTGGATGTGCTCTACCAGGCCCTGATGCCGGTGCATGTCTCCGGCCATGCCAGCCGTGAAGAACTCAAGCTGATGCTCCGCCTGACCCGGCCGCGCTACTTCATCCCCGCCGGCGGTGAGTACCGCATGCTGGTGCTGCACGGTCGCCTGGCCCAAGAGCTGGGAATGGCCCCGGAGGACATCTTCATCATCGAGAGCGGCCAGGTGGTCAGCATCGACGATGCCGGCGCGCGGCAGGAGGGGGAGATACCGGGCGGCTACATCTTCGTCGACGGTTCCGGCGTGGGGGACGTGGGAGAGACGGTGCTGCGCGAGCGGCGCCGACTGTCCGAGAGCGGCTTCATCCTTGTCTCCGCCACCCTGGATCGCACCGACTCCAGATCCAAGCCGCAGGTGGCCGTCTCAACCCGCGGCTGCGTCTTCCAGCCGGGAGCCGAAGGCCTCCTGGAAGCGCTTCGGGGGGCCGCTGTCGAGGTTCTGCGAACGTCCAACGCCGGACGGAGCGGCTTGGAGGACCAGATCGTCCGCCGTCTTGGCGAGTTGGTGGCTGAGCGGCTCAAGCGGCGGCCGGTGATCGTCGCCCAGGTCTTTCTTACGGACGCGGCCTGACGCGGACACGGCGGCCGTTCGACTCCAGGAGCACAGGCCATGACCCCACCAGATCCCGGGCGCATCCTCATCGTGGGCGCCGATGCCCGGGCGCATGCGCTCGCCTGGATCCTGGGGCGCTCGCCCTCGGTCACCCGCATCGACGTGGCCCCCGGCAATGGCGGGACGGCCACCGAGCCCAAGGCGCGCAACGTGCCCATCGGCGTCATGGACTTCGATGCGCTGGTGGCCCACGCCCTGGTCGAAGGTATCGGCCTGACGGTGATCAGCCCGGAGGATCCGCTGGCGGCGGGCATCGTCGACCGTTTCCGAGCGGCGGGACTCACGGTCTTCGGCCCCACGGCCGCTGCGGCGCGCTTGGAGAGTTCCAAGGCCTGGGCTCGAGCGTTCATGGCACGCCACGGCATTCCGAGCCCGGATTTCGAAGTGACGCGTGATCTGGTGACGGCGGAAGCGGCGATTCGCCGCATGGGCGGCCACTGTGTGGTGAAGGCCGACGGTCTGGCCGCGGGCAAGGGAGTGGTGGTAGCCGACGACGAGGCGGCGGCCATGGCCGCCGCGAGGACCATGTTGGTGGATGGCGGTTTCGGGGCGGCCGGCGAGCGGGTGCTGATCGAGGAGCGTCTGGAAGGACCGGAACTCTCGGTGATGGCCATCACCGACGGCATCCATTACCGCCTCCTGCCCCTGGCCCAGGACCACAAGCGACTCAAGGACGGCGAACGAGGCCCCAACACGGGCGGCATGGGCAGCTACGCCCCGGTGGCCGTCGCGCCGGAGTTGCTGGAGCGGATCCTAAAGGGTGTGGTCGAACCCACCCTTCGTGGCATGTGCGACGAAGGGCATCCCTTCGTTGGCTGCCTGTACTGCGGCCTGATGATGACCCAGGAAGGCCCCAAGGTCATCGAGTTCAACTGCCGCCTCGGCGACCCGGAGACCCAGGTGCAGCTGCCGCTGCTGAAGACGGATCTGGCCGTCATCCTCCGCGCCTCCGCCGAAGGCCGGCTGAGCGAGCTTCGATTGGAGATGCACGAGGACAAGGAAGCCATCTGTGTGGTTCTGGCTTCTGCCGGCTACCCTGAGTCAAGCCGAAAGGGGAACTTGATCCGAGGGCTTGATGTGGTCGGATCTGCCCCGGGGGTCAAGATCCTGCACGCCGGTAGCCGACTTACGGATGGTGGCGGCGTAGAGACCAACGGCGGGCGGGTGCTCAGCGTGGTGGCGGTGGCGGATTCGCTGGAACTGGCACGCAACCGGGCCTACGGCGCCATCGACGGACGGCTGAAGGACCACGACTGCGACGATCCCACGGGCGTCGGGTTCGCCGGGATGCAGTGGCGCCGCGACATCGCAGCCCGGACGCCGGAGTCGCCTCCAGTCTGACGCCCATCCCGCCGCATGGTACACTCTGCCCCCGTCCGGCGGATCTCCCACGGCAGCCACCCATGCCCCAACGCTCCCTTCCCACCATCGCCACCCTGGGCAGCCATTCGGCGCTGCAGATCCTGCGCGGCGCGCGTGACGAAGCCCTGCCCAACCTGGTGATCGCTCCGAAGGGCAAGGATGGCTTGTATCGGCGATATCCCTTCGTCGACGATGTGCTGACCATCGACAGCTACGCGGCGTTCGCGGACCTCGAGACGGATCTGGTGGCGCGCGGCGTCGTCATGGTGCCGCACGGCTCCTTCGTCGCCTACCTGGGCGAAGCGGTCAACGCCTCCATGCGGGTGGGCTACTATGGCAGCCGGCCCGTGCTGCGTTGGGAGGGCAGCCGGGATCTGCAGCGCCAATGGCTGACCGCGGCCGGTATACCCCAGCCGGCCGAATACACCGACCTCGCCACCATCGACGGTTGGCCGGTGCTGGTCAAGACCTTCGGCGCGGCGGGCGGCAGCGGCTATTTCCTGGCCCGCTCGCGGGCGCACCTGGATGAGCAGTTGGCCGAGAGGGGTCTGGACCAGGGGCCGCGGCGCTATACCGTGCAGCGCTATGTCCTGGGCGTCACCCTTTACATCCACTTCTTCCAGTCCGTCATGCGCGACCGGCTGGAGATCCTCAGCATGGATCGCCGCTACGAGACCAACGTCGACGGCCTGGGGCGTCTGCCCCATCATGTGCAGGCGGAGATCCAGCCCAGCCCCAGCTACGTGGTGGTGGGCAACTCGGAACTGGTGCTCCGGGAGTCCATGCTGGAAGAGGCCTACCAGATGGGGGAGCGGGTGGTTTCCGCCGCCCGTGAGTTGGTGAGTCCGCGCGGTTTCTGGGGCCCCTTCTGCTTGGAGACCATCATCACGCCGGACCTGGCCTTCCACGTCATCGAGATCAGCTGCCGCATCGTCGCCGGCACCAACCTCTTCGTCAACGGATCGCCCTACGCCGCGCTGTACTTCGACGAGCCCATGTCCACCGGCCGCCGCATCGCTCGCGAGATCCGCGAGGCCTGGCTGGCCGGGCGCATGGACGAGATCATCGATTGATCCCCGGAAAGGACCGCCCGCCATGCCTTGGTTGAAGGAATCCATCGCCCGTCTGGACGAAGGGCGCCTGACCGTGGCCGTTCTCGGCAGCCATTCGGCCCTGGAGGTCTGCCGCGGCGCCCGCCTGGGCGGCTTCCGCACCCTGGTCATCGCCCAGAAGGGCCGAGAGCGCACCTACGCCGAGCATTACCGGGCTCAGGATGGTCGGGGCTGCGTGGACGACGTGATCGTGGTGGATCGCTTCGCGGACATCCTGCTGCCGGAGGTGCAGGCTGAGCTGGTCGAGCGCCACGCCGTCTTTGTCCCCCACCGCTCCTTTGAGGTCTACCTGCAGAGCGACTACGATGCCATCGAGCACGCCTTCCGCGTGCCCATGTTCGGCAACCGCTTTCTCCTGCGCATCGAGGAGCGCAGCCAGCATCCCAACCAGTATGACCTCCTGGACGCTGCCAGCGTCCGCCGTCCGCTGATCTTCGCCACTCCGGAGGAGATCGACCGCCCCGTGCTGGTCAAGGCCTTGGAGAACGCGCGGGGATTCGAACGAGCCTTCTTCATCGCCCGCGACGAAGACGAATACCGACGCGAGGCGGCCGCCAAGATCAACGAAGGCGTGTTTACCAAGGACAGTCTGGCCGAAGCCACCATCGAGGAGTATGTCCTGGGGGCGCCGGTCAACTTCAACTTCTTTCAATCGCCTCTGGACGGTCGCCTCGAGCTGTTGGGTACCGATGCTCGGCGTCAGACCAACATCGGAGGTCTGGCGATGCTTCCGGCCGAACTTCAGGCAGAGGTACTCGGCGCCATTCCGCTGAAATACGAGGAGGCGGGTCACTTTGCCGTGACCGTTCTGGAGAGCATGCTGGAGGATATCTTCGCCGCCGGTGAGCGCTTCGCCACCGCCGCTTCGCAGCTGTACCCGCCGGGGGTCATCGGGCCCTTCGCCTTGCAGAGCATTGTGGTGCCCGGACCACCCAAGAAGGACTTTGTCGTGGTGGACGTCAGCCCTCGTGTGCCCGGATCGCCGGGCATCGTCGCCACGCCCTACAGCGCCTACCTCCATGGCCGCCCGGTTTCTGTGGGCGAGCGCATCGCCATGGAGTTGCGCGCCGCTCTGGACCAGGGGGCATTGGAGCGGATCCTCACCTGAGGAGGCCGCCCATCTCGCCCGTCGCCCCCGCGATGCCAGAACCCAGTACCGTTGACCCGCCGTCAACAGGTCGACAGAAGTCGACCGATCAGCCCTCGACTTCCGGCGACGCGAACCCGGATACGCCGCGGCTGGCGGTCTCCGCCCTGAGCGGCGGCGGTCGGGTGGTCATCGGCGCTTTGAGCGCCCTCCTTGTGACCCCTTTCACCTTGGATCGGCTGGGGGCGGCGCGTTTCGGGCTCTGGGCCGCAGCCGGGGGGCTGATCGGTCTGCTGCGGCTGGCGGACCTGGGCGTGGGGCGGGCGCTGAGCCGGCAGGCGGCCCTGACGCGGCGCGCCGATCCGCTTGTTTCGGCCACCGTCCAGGCCCTGGCCACCGCTCGCGGCCTCGCGATTCTGGTGGGCCTGGGGGTTATCGCACTCGTGTCGCTCCTCCTGCCCGCTCTGATCGATCCCCGCTTCGGAATACCGGCCGATCTGGCCCGGGAGGCGGGCTGGGTGTTCCTGGGTACCGCCGCGGTCGCTGCCCTGGAAGGCCTGTTCGCTCCCGGCCAGGCCGCCCTTGAGGGCCTCGGGCGATTGGATCGGGTCAACCTGATCGATGCGGTGGTCCAGCGCCTGCTGTCACCGTGGCTGGTGTTGCCGGTGCTCTGGGCCGGTGGAGGCCTCGTCGGTCTCGTCGCGAAGAACGCCGCCATGGCGGTACTGGCCGGTCTATGGATCCAGCGGGAGCTATCTCGCGTCAACCCAGTGCTGGCGGTAACCCGTCCTGGTCTGTCGCCGGTGGTCGCCGCCCAGCTCCTTCGCTTCGGCAGCCATGCTCAGTCGGTCAACCTGGCCAGCGCCCTGATCGACCCGGCAGCAAAGGTCATCCTGGGTGCGGCCAGCGGTCTGGGCGCCGTGGCGGCCTACGAACTCGCCGCGCGCATCACGGGCCAGTTCGGCGGTGCCTGCATGGCCGCTGCCGCGGGGCTCTTTCCCGCCGCGGCCCGGCTGGACGGCATCTCCGCCGGAGCCGGACGTCGTCAGGCCATCCTCGATCTGCACGCCCGGGCCTGGCGCTGGACCGGCCGGCTGGTGCTGCCCGGCTGGTGCCTGATGGCCGTTCTGGCGCCGGCCTTCTGCCGGCTGTGGCTGGGGGGCGATCCGGCGCCCGAAGTGGCTCGAGCGGTCCAGATTCTCAGCCCCGGCTGGATGCTGGCCCTCATGGCCCTGCCGGCCTTCTTGATCACCCAGGCGGCCGGACAACCCGCGCATAGCACGGCGGCTGGGCTCTGCACGGCCGCTGTCTCCCTGGGCGGTGCCTACCTGGCCCGATCCTGGGGGCTCGCGGGCGTCGCCTGCGGATTGACCGGCGGCCTGGCCGCCGGCGGGCTGTGGATGCTGGCGGCCTTCGCCTTGGAGCAGGGCTTGCGCGCGAGGGAGCTGTTCCCCGATGGCCGAGCGGTTCTGGCGGCGGCGATCGGGGGGCTCGTGGCCGGAGGTCTGATTACCAGCCTTCCGGCCGTTTGGCCGGGGCTGCTCTTGAGCGGCGCGGCGGGAGCGGCGGCCGCCCTGGCGACTTTGCGATGCTCGGGCGAGCTGACCGACGATGATCAGGCGCTGCTCGGCGACCTGGGACGGCGGTTGACAGGCCGCGGGATGCCGGGGCCATGACCGCGACGGATCGGTCGGGCGATGTCGCGCTCGGCGCCACGGAGCCCGGGGCGGGTGTCTGGGCAGTCATCCCGGCCTGGAACGCCCGCCAGCGCCTGCCGGAGGTCCTGAGCGCGCTCCGGGGCCAGATCGTCGGCGCAGTGGTGGTGGACAATGCCTCTACGGATGGAACGGGCGACTGGCTGGAGGGGCGGGGCGCAGCGGTACACGAGAGGGATGACGGCGTTCGCCATGACGCGACGATGCCCCGTGTGAACGCGCCGCCGTTGTGGATCCGGGTCATTCGCAATCCCGACAACCGCGGTTGGCCGACAGCAGTGAACCAGGGCGGGCAGGCGGCCTGGGACATGGGTGCGGTGGCCGTCTTGATCCTCAACGACGATGCCCTCGTCCAGCCGGGAGCGGTCGCAGCGCTCGCCCGAGCCCTCGCCGAGGATCCCCGCATCGCGGCAACAACGGCCCGGCTGGGCTATCGCGATCGACCGGGCATCCTAAACGGGGCCGGGGGCGCCGTCGACCGCCAACGTGCCTTCGCCGCCTTGCGCGGCGAAGGCGAGGCCGACGAGGGCCAGTACGACCATTCACCGGATCCGGACTACCCCAGCGGCGCGGCCAGCCTGATCAGCCGCCGCGCCTGGGAGGCGGTGGGCGCGTTCGACGAAGCCTGCTACCTCTACTTCGAGGACGTGGACTGGGGTCTGCGCGCCCGGGAGGCCGGCTGGCGGATCTGCTACGTGCCGCAGGCATGGGTACTGCATCTGGGGTCGGCCGGCACCGCCACGGATCCGGCGCGACGGCGCTACTACAACATCCGCAACCGCCTGCGCTTCGCGCGGCGCTGGGGCGACAGGGCGGCGAGGCGGCGCTGCTGGCTGGAGACCATGACCCTGGCCGCGCGCCAACCGCTGCGATGGCTCTTCCCCAGCCGGCGGCGCGACGCGGTCGCGGTGCTGTGGGGGATCGCCGACTACCTCGGGGGGCGCTTTGGGCGGAGCGAGCGCTTCGGCTGAGGTCCAGCGATCGCCCGCTGGGATGGCCCGGTGGTCCTGTCGGTGCCGGCGTCCCTCACCTGGATCCCAACCCTCAACCCTCTGGGGCTCAAGTCTCCGTTTGCCGAAGGCCGATCTCCCCGTAGCCTACCAGCTGAAGGCTGAGGGCGTCCACGCGCTCGCGGACACGCGGGTCCGTCAAGGCATCCAGCTCCGCCGACCAGCGATAGCCCCAGTCGACGTGATGGGGCAGGGGCGCCACCCCCAGCCCTGGGTGGCACATGAGTTCGCTCAGGCCCGGCCCTACCGCGTCCAGCACGCGCAGCAGGGCTGTCCGATCCAAGCGGCCGCCGTCGAGGAAGCCGTGGAAGGCATCCGGATGGCGCCGGCCCTGGCGCGGCCCGTGACGCCGTGCCAGGGCCGAGCAGCCTTGAAGGGCCACGCGCTGAAGGCGCCGCAGCCGTCCGGCGTCAGATCCCCGACCCGGCGGCCGCCGCTCCCGGGGCAGGCGAATGAAAGAGATGCCGTGTTCGCGGGCCAGTTCGGCCGTCAGGCGGCTGATCCCCGGCAGGACGTGCAGGTGCTGGTGGCTGTCCAGGTGGCTGATGGGCAAGCCGGTGGCCAGGAGCCGTTCGAGCTGGGAAGCCAATTCCGCGCGCAGCTCCCCCATCACGATCCTTCCGGTCAGGAAGCGGGCGATGAAGCCGTTGGCGTGGCGGTGGAAGCGCCCGTCTGGACCCACCAGGCTAGGTACCAGCCGCGGGTCCAGGACCGGCCGTTCACCCACCAAGGTCAGGTGAGCGCCGATGTCCAAGGTGGGCGTGTCCCGCGCCGCCGCCACCGCGGCGGAGAAGGACTCACCCCCGGCCACCAAGGAGGCCGAGGTGACGATTCCTTCGCGGTGGGCGCGCAGGATGCCGGCGTCGATATCCGACGACAGGCCGAAATCGTCGGCGTGGACGATGAGCAGGCGCGCTGCAGGGTCCGCCAGAGAAAACCGCACGGGCTTCGCCATCGGTCTACGGGATCCAACCGATCAGCCGCGGCCCCAAGGCGCGGGCCAGGGGGAAGGGCAGGCGACGCCAGACCGCCACCAGGGCTCGGAAGCGCGGCGCGCTGGGGTCCAGGTGCGGGACGGCCTTGGCGCTGGCCAGGTGGTACTGGTAGTACAACGGCACCGGCAAGCCCCCATGTTGCACCTTGAAACGAAAGGTACCCTGGTCCTCCCGGCTGCGGCCGAAGTCGAAGCTGGCGAAGCCGTGCTCGGCGGAGCCGCGGATGGCTTCCCAGTAGAGCAGGTTGTTGGGGCGCAGGTCGAAGAACGTTTCCAGGGATGCCACCCAGGGCATGTGCACGGTGTCCTTGTGCGGCAGCAGCAGCATCCCGCCAACCCCTTCCCGCCCCCGGCGCAGCATGAGCAGCCGGGCCTGGGGGAACTGCCGAGCCACCTCGCCGAAGAAGGCGCCCCCATGAGCCGGCGTGCCCAGCCGATGCATGTTGCGGTGGTTGATGTCGACGAAGGCGTCCAGATGCTCCAGACCTTCCACCAGATCCAGTCCCGCCTTCTGGGCTTTGCGCACATTGCGCCGCGCCGAGGCGTGCAGACCGGCCCACAGGCGCTCCGGCCCTCCGCTGAGATCCAGGCGCAGGGTATGGTACAGGGTCTTGGTGTGGGCAAAGCCCGGCTCCAATCGGTCGTTGCGCACCTCGGCATGGTCCACGCCCAGGGAGATGGCCATGGCCCTGGCCGCCTCCGCCAGGGCCCATGCCGCTTCGTCATCCCTGGCGGCCACACCGCCATAGGTCAGGAAGGGGCTGCTCACCAGGCTGCGGCCCAGGGGTCCGCCGTCCACCAGGAAGAGGGGCAGGATGCCGGCCACCGCGTCCCCGTCGAAGGCCATCAGGTGCCGCGGCTGATGGCTGTAGCTGTTCTCGACCACGGTGGCCCAGCGCAGGTCATGGGCCACCGTGGCGGCGGGATGCTCCGTGGCGAAGCGCTCCCATTGCGGCCGGTATCGGGGTTCCAGGGGAATGGTGCGCATGGCGGCTCTCAGCGCCCCGCCCCGCGGACGTCGACGGGTGGAGGCTCGGCCCCGGCCGGCTCGCCGATGGCATCGGCGACGATGAAACGCGGGCGGCCGCGCACCTCCAGCAGGATGCGGCCCAGGTATTCTCCCAGGATGCCCATCAGGATGAACATCACGCCGAAGAGCAGGGTCATCACCCCGAAGGTGGAGGTCCAGCCCGGCAGGGTGCGGCCGGTAACGTAATGGACGTAGAGCGCTTCGCCCAGCTGGTAGAAGGCGAAGAGGCTGGTGACCAACCCCAGCAGGATGCCCAGTCGCAGGGGGATGACCGAAAAGGAGGTGATGCCCGCGCCGGCCAGCCGCAGCATGCGGCGCAGGCCGTACTTGCTCCGGTTGGCCAGGCGGTCGCGGCATTGGAAGGGCACCCGGACGCTGGGGAAGCCCACCCATTGGACCAGGCCGCGCAGAAAGAGTCCGTCTTCCTGGAAGCGCAGCAGCTCGCGGACCACCTGGCGGTCCAGCAGGCGGAAGTCGGCCATGCCCGCCGACAGGTCCACGCCGCTGAGGAAGGAGAAGATCCGGTAGAACAGGGCCGAACTCAGCTTTTTGTGCCAGCTGATGCCCACTTGGTCGATGCGCAGGGTGTGGACGATCTTGCTGCCAAGGCGCCATTCCTCCAGCAGCTGCCCGATCACTGCCGGCGGATGCTGCAGATCGGCGTCCATCGTCACCACCGCCTGACCCCGGGCGGCGCCCAAGCCGGCGAACAGGGCGTACTGGTGGCCGAAGTTGCGCGAGAGGCGCAGCCCTCGCACCCGTGGGTCACGGGCGTTCAGCGCCCGCACCTCCGCCCAGGTGTCGTCCGGGCTGCCGTCGTCGACGATGATCAGCTCCCAGCCGGGAACCGCCACCATCGCCTCCAGGATCTCCTCGTACAGCGGGAACAGGTTGCCCGCCTCCCCGTAGGCCGGGATGACGATGCTGAGCAGGAGCTCTGACGTCGGCGCGTCCGGCGGCCCATCCATTGCCGCCGAGAATGGCCGCGGCTGATCCGCCGTGCGGCGCAGGGGCTCGTTCACGATCCGTCCCCGCGCGGGCTGAAGCGGTAAAGCTCCAGGAGGCCATGGCTGGGGCTGACGTGGCGATGGACGCGGATGAAGTCCGGCGAGCTCTCCGCCGCGAAGCGCGGCAGGAAAGGGTAGCGTTCCAGGAGATCGTGCTCCAGCAGAAGGACGTCCACCTGGTTGAAACGGCAATACGTCACCAAAGCCTCGTAGTCGGCGAAAGGCAGGTAGACTTCCTGGGCACCGGCAGCCAGCGAGAAGTAGCCCTGACGGGCGGTGATCCGCAGCCCATCCACCGGCTTCGGCCAATCGGCCTGGCGGAGCGCCGTCAGCAGCGCCTGTTGATCGGCCATGGCGTAGTCGCGACTCTCAGGTGGCGGCCATGTCGCCAAAGCCAGGTCCTTTCGCATGCCCAAGAGCAGGCCGGCCAAGGTCGCGACCGTCAAGGCCGCGCGCATCGCGACCCTTGGTCGCGCCGCGACCTTCGGGAGGAGCGGCGTCCCCAGACCGGGTGGCGAAGCACCCGCCAGCCAGACCAGGCCGATGCCCTGCAAGAGCGCGAGGACTGGCAGGGACACCGCCAGGTGGCGGGGGTCCAGGTCGTGCAGCAAGGGGGCGGCCAGACTGGCGCCCAGGAAGAGACCCATCCATGCCAGGTCCGCCCTGCGGCGCGCCTGCCAGAGCGCCATCACGCCCAGGGCGGCCAGCAGCAGGCCGAGCGGGCTGATGAGCCGGGGCAGGCTTCGGGTCAGGAAGCCTCGCCCAAGGCCGGCGGCCTTGGCGACAAGGTCGGAGCCGGCCACGTTGCCGGCCATGAGCCGCGCCTGCTCGGGATGGCTCTGGATGTAGACCAGGTTGATCTGGTAAGGGCTGTGGTCCAGCCCGTAGATCTTCTGCTCGTACGGCTTGTCGCCTGGTTGGTTCAGGATGACTTGCCAGACCTGGCGTCCGTTGAATGCCGGTTGCCCCATGGACCGGCTCACCCGCCAGACCTGCGGCAGCGCCAGCAGCCCAAAGCCCAGGGCATAGGCGGCGGACCAGGACAGCCAGGTGCGAGTGCTGGACACCCACCGCGTCCTGCCGCCGGATCCGCGGTCCGCGCTCCAGGCGGTGGCAAGCCGGATGACGGGAACGGCAGCCAGGTAGAGCAGGCCTTCGGTTCGCGCCAGGAATGCCAGGGCGAAGACGGCCCCCAGAAGCATGGCGCCGCGCCGGCTCGGGGCGGCGCCACGGCGAAGCAGCAGCCACAGGCCACCGTAGACCACGGCGATGTACAGACCCTCGGTGAGCACAGAGCGAGACAGGTCCACCAAGGTGGGGCTGAGGGCCATGACCGCCACGCCGGCCGCGGCGACGTGGAGGGTCCAGGACCGTGCCGTCGCCGAGCGTTCCGGAGCCGGCGGACCTGAAGCGTCAGGAGGCGCCAGCCGCAGCGCGATGCCGGTCATCGCCAAGGCCAACAGGGCGGCGGCCAACCAGGATACGAAGCGGGCGCCGAAGACCCAGGACATGCCCAGGCGGTTCGCGACAGCGGTCAGCAGCGGGTAGAGCGGCGTGGCATCCGGGCGCAGGTCGATGATCCGGGCCGCATCCCAACTGGCGAAGACCTGGGCGTCACGGATCAGGCTCGTGCTGTCGCGGTCTTCGAGCACCGCCACGGAGGCCAGGGCCAGGATGCGCAGTGCCAGATACAGGACGAGGCTGATCAGCAGCCAGCGCCTGCCCGCGGCAGGGGATGGCCCTAGCATGACTTCGACGAGAAGACAGCTGAAGGCCCTGGCCGAGAGCGGGCGAGGCCTGCTGGATGCGAGAAGGAAGCCACCGCGCAGACTATAGGATCCGGCCCAAGGGTGGTCAAAGATGGGGGCGATGATAAGATAGCCGGCACGACAGCCCCTGCAGGTCCCGGCGACAAGGCAGATCTCTGAGCGATGAATCAAGCCGCCTATCGAACCCTGGCCCGCGTAGAGGATCTGCATTGGTGGTACCTGGGCATGCGCGCGACCGCCATGGGCCTGCTCCTGGGAACGGGAGATCCCGGCGAGTTGCTGGACGCCGGCTGCGGCACGGGCGGCTGGCTGGCGGCTCTGGCCCGGGCGCGGCCGGAAGCGCCGGCGGCGGTCGCGGTGGATCTCTACCGCGATGCACTCCTTTGGGCCGGGCGGCGCGGCATACGGCAGCGCTGCCAGGCGACGGTCACCGCGCTTCCTCTGAAGTCGGAGAGCTTCGACAGCGTCAGCTCCTTGGACGTGGTGTACCATCAGGCCGTGGGTTCCGACCTGGCGGCGTTGCGTGAATTCCACCGTATCCTTCGGCCGGGCGGGCGCCTGCTCATCCAAGTGCCGGCCTATGATTGGCTGCGCGGCCGCCATGATGACGAGGTAGGCACGCGCGAGCGCTACAACGCCCATCTGCTGGCGGATCGCCTGCGGCAGGCGGGCTTCGAGGTCGAACGGTTGACCTACGCCAACGGCCTGCTTCTCGGCGCGGCCATCCTCTGGCGTTTCGCTGAGCGCTTCACACCGGCCGGTCCGGCGCGTGACCTGACCATCCCGCCAGAACCGATAAACCGGCTGGCGATCGCGGTGCTCGACGTCGAGCGACGCTGGATCGCCGCGGGCCATCGACTGCCCTTCGGATTGTCGGTCATCGCCACGGCGCGTCGTTCACCATCATCCAGCGTCGCGTGAGCGCGCAATCACAGGAGACCCTAAGAACCATGCCAACCGATCAACGCTGGGGGAGCTTCGCGCTGCTGCTGGTCGCCATCGCCATCGGCCAGGTGGCCGAACTGCTGATGAAGCACGGCACCAACCAGATGGGCGGCGAGATGCAGTTCTCCCTGTCCGGGCTCTGGAAGGCCTTCACCATTCCGGCGCTCACCGGAGGCTATGGGCTCGCGTTCGTCGCCGCCCTGTTCTGGACCCGGGTTCTGTCGCGGGAGCCTCTGTCCTGGGCCTATCCCCTGTTGGCCCTGGGCTACCTGCCGCTGCTCCTGAGCGCGCACCACCTGCTGGGGGAGACGATCTCCCTTGAGCGGGTCCTGGGCGTGGTGGTGATCATCATCGGCGTGGCCATGGTCTTCCGTTCGTGAACGCCGTGCCGGGCGTTCCGGTGACCGTGGCCCATGTCTTCCTGGACTTCGGGCAGGGCGGCGCCCAACGCCTGGCGCTGGACGGCTGGCGGCGGCTCGACCCCACCCGTTACCGTCCGGTTCTCATCTGCGCCCGGGACGAGGGCCCTTCGGTGGCTGCGGCGCGGACGATGGGCGTTCCCGTCCATGTGCTGGGTCGGTTGCGCGGCCCTCGCGACGGGGGGGCGGTGCTCGCGTTGGCCGCCGCCTTGCGTGCCAGCGGGGCAGCCATCGTCCAGACCCCGCTCTACAGCCGCGTGGCGCCCTATGCCCGCCTGGCCGCCCGCATGGCCGGCCTGCCCTTGACCATCGCCCACGAACATTGCCGACCCCTGGCGCCCGGTCGGGCGCGCCGCCTGGCCGATCGGCTGCTGGACCGCCTTCCCGGCCAACGCTATCTGGCCGTCTCCGCTGCCGACGCCGCCTGGCTGGTTCGCCAGGGCATCGACCCCCGTCGGGTGGCGGTGTTGCCCAACGGCATCCGGCTCGAGACCTTCGGCGGGCAGGATCGCAGCGCCGCACGGTCCGCCTTGGGCCTGGCCCTCGATGACCTGCTGCTCCTCACGCCGGCCCGGCTCCACCCCCAGAAGCGCCACGCGGACCTGTTGGCCGCCATGGTCCTGTTGGCCGATTGCCTCCCGCGACCGAGGCTCCTATGCGCCGGCAACGGTCCCCTGACCGCGACGCTGCCGGCCCTCGCGGCGGCGGCCGGCCTGGCCGACCGGGTGCAGTTCCTCGGTCAGCGCGACGACCTCCCACGTCTCTACGCCGCCTGCGACCTGGTGGTCCTCGGCTCGGACATCGAGGGCCTGCCCCTGGCATTGCTCGAGGCCCAGGCGGCGGGACGGACCGTTGTCGCCACGCGGGTGGGAGGCGTGGCCGAGGCGGTGGACGACGGGAGCACGGCGTTGCTCGTGCCGCCGCGTGATCCCGCGGCGCTGGCCGCGGCCATTCGAAGCCTGATCACGGATCCGGCCCGTCGGGCACGGATGGGGACGGCCGGGCAGGCGCTGGCGCGGGAGCGCTTCAGCATCGAAGCGCATGCCGCGGCGCTCCAGGACCAGTACGACCACTGGCTGGCGGCGTTGGACCATCGGCGGAGGGCCGCCGCGTGAACCGCCCGCCGCTGGCCGTGCTCAACGTTCGCAGCTCAACCCAGTCCTACGGGCCGGAGCAGGCCTTGCTGCTGCTGGTGGACGCCCTGCGGGACTACGCCGTGGCCACCCGTATCCTGGCGCTCTACCGCGCTCCGGACGGCGGGTCGGAGCTGCATCCCTGGCTGGAGCGCGCCCGTGAGCGGGGCCTCGAGGCGGAGCAGATGGAAGACCCCGGGCCGTTCAGCCTGGGCCTGGCCCGCCGGGTGGCCCGGCGGGTGCAGGGGAGCGGCGCCGACGTGCTGCATACCCACGACTACAAGAGCAACATCCTGGGTGGTCTGGCCGCGCGGCGCTCCGACCGGGCCCTGCCCTGGGTGGCCACGGTGCATCTGCATACCGGCACCTCCCGCCGCCTGCGGCTGTATCGGGCCATCGATCTGTTCCTCCTGCGCCTCGCGGACCGGGTCGTCACCGTCTCCCGCGACCAGAGCAGGATGCTCCTGGCGCGTGGTCTGGACGAGCGGCGGGTGGTCCTGGTGCCCAATGTCATCGATGTCGATCGTATCGCCGCCGAAGCCGATGACCCCCAGGCCGTGCGCACCCGGCTGGGCTTGCCGCTGGACGCCACGGTCATCAGCCTGATCGGGCGGCTCTCGCCGCAGAAGGGCATCGATGACTTTCTCATCGCCGCGCAGGTGGTGCACACCTTCCGGCCGCAGGCCCGCTTCCTCGTCGCCGGCAACGGGCCTCTGCGGCAGGACTTGGAGGCTCAGGCCCGGGCCTTGGGACTGGAGGGTGTCCTGCGTTTCCTGGGCTATCGTGCCGACGTGCCCTCGCTCCTGGCCGCGAGCGATCTGGTGGCGCTGCCCTCGCGGCAGGAGGGCCTGCCGGTGGTGCTTCTGGAAGCGATGGCCCTGTCGCGACCGGTGGTCGCTTCGCGGGTGGGCGGCGTGCCGGATGTGGTCAAGGACGGCGAGACGGGCCTTCTGATCCCACCGCGCTCCCCCGACAAGCTGGCCGAGCGGCTGCTGGCCCTCGTGGACAACCCGGAGCAAGCCGGCCGCCTGGGCGAGGCCGCCCGGCGCCATGTCGGCCTGCATTGCTCGCCGGGCCATGCCGCACGGCGGCTGGCCTCCCTCTACCACACGATCCTGGCCGAGCGGACAGGCTGAAGCGACCATGGCCGCTGCCACCGCGCCGTCCGGCATCCGGCGGGTGCTGATGGTGGATCCCGCCCACCAGGTGCCCGACTACGACCGGTTCCTGGCCGAGGCCATGACGCGCGCCGGCTGGCGTGTCACCTTCGCCGCCGCGCCGCTGCTGGCGGACCGGGCCCAGGCTCCGGAATGCGCCGAGGTCCTGACCGCCTTTGCTCCCTGGCTGTCCGGGCCGAGCCGGGCCGCCGGCCTCCTGCGATCGCGACCGTTGCCACGCCGCCTGGCCCGCCTCCTGACCTATCCGCTGGAACTGGTCGCCCTGCGGCGGCTGGAGAATCGCCGGGGGCGGGGTGGCGTGTTCCACCAGCAATGGAGCCTGGCGCCGCTGGTCGATGCTGCGTCCCTGGCCGTCGCCCGGGCTCGCGGCCGGGCCGCGGTCTACACCGCGCACAACGTCCTGCCCCACGAGAGGCATGCCGGCCAGGCCGTGGTCTGGCGTCGGCTCTACCGCAGCGCCGGGGCCTTGATCGTCCACTGCGAGGTCTCGCGACAGCGCATGGCGAACCTTCTGGGAGCGGCTGCCCCACCGGTGACCGTCGTGCCCATGCCGGCCGATCCGGTGACGACGCCCGTCGACCGCGTCACCGCGCGGATGGTCCTGGGCATCGACCCCGCGGTCCCCCTGGCGCTCTTCCTGGGCCATGTGCGTCCCTACAAGGGCCTGGACCAGCTCCTGGATGCCTGGCCGGCGGTCCGCGCCGGCCTACCGGCGGCGCGGTTGATGGTCCGTGGGGCGGTGGCGGGCGGCGCGGCCGCCCTGGCGGACTGGCAGCGGCGGGTGGATCGGGCCGGCGGCGCGGCAGCGGTCGACTTCCAGAGCGGCTACCTGCCGCGGGCGGAGCGAGACATGGCCTTCGCCGCCGCGGACCTGGTGGTGCTGCCCTACCGCGACATCGACATGAGCGCGGTGCTGGCGGCGGCACGCGGCCGCGGGCGGGCGGTGCTGGCCACCGCCGTCGGCGGCCTGCCGGAGGCCCTTGCCGACGGCGGCGGCTTGCTGGTGCGGCCTGGAGACCCGGCAGCCCTGGCGGCCGGCCTCGCCGGCTTGCTTGCCGATTCAGCCTGGCGGCGGCGGCTGGAATCCCAGACCTTGGCCGTGGCCGCGGCCTGGACCTGGGATCATGCCGCGCGGGCCACGGACGCGGTCTACCGGCGCGCGCAGACCGCGGCGCCGCGGCAATCAGGGATCGCGGTCGGTCGCCGATGAGCGCGACGGCGCCTGCTGTCTCGGTGATCATTCCCGCCCGTGACGCTGGGGCGGTCCTCGGCCTCTGCCTGGACGCCCTCCTGGCCGGCGAGCGGCCGGCAGGGGGACTGGAGATTCTCGTTGCCGGCCTGCCGGGGGACGGGGCGACGAGGGCAGTGGCCCTGGCCGACGAGCGCCGGTGTGCGGACTGCCCCATTCGTTGGGTGGACAATGCCGCCGGCAGCACGCCGGCGGGACTGAACGCCGCCCTGGCCGCCGCCCGCGGCGCGGTGATCCTGCGCCTCGATGCCCATGCCCTGCCGGCCCCGGACTACGTGACGGCCTGCCTTGCGGCCCTCGATACCACGGGCGCCGACTGCGTGGGCGGGGGTCTGCGTGGGCGGGGCGCGACGGCCTGGGGTCGGGCGGTGGCCCTGGCCTGGACCCATCCTCTGGGCGCCGGCGACGCCGCCTTCCGCCGCGGCGGGGTGGGGCCGGTGGACACGGTCTACCTGGGCGCCTGGCCGCGCGCGACGCTCGCGCGCCTGGGCGGCTTTGACGAGGCATTGGAGCGTAACCAGGACTACGAGCTGGCCCTGCGCATCCGCGCGGCCGGCGGAACGGTGTGGCTGGACCCGGCGATCCGCAGCAGCACCCTGACCCGTGGCAGCGCCGCCGGCCTGGTGCGCCAGTACTGGGGCTACGGCCGGGGCCGGGCCGCCACCTGGCGCAAGCACCGCGGCTCCTTGCGTTGGCGGCAGCTGCTGCCAGCGCTGTGGGTCGCCTTCCTGTCGTTGGCGCTGTTCCTGGCCGTCATCCGACCGGCGTTGCGGCTCTGGTTGGCGACGCTCCCGGCGGCCTACCTGCTGGCCCTGCTGGCAGCCGCCTGGCAGCTGCGGCGTCGGGCGGCCTTGCGTGACGTGTGCCTGCTGCCGCCCGTCCTGTTGTGCATGCATCTTTCATGGGGGCTGGGCTTCTGGCGGGAGGCCCTGGACGCGCCGGCGACCCGCGCCACGCGGCGGCGGGACGCGTTTTGAGCGCCGCGCCCGCGGCGGCGGCGAACGCGCCATCCTTTCTCCCCCTGGACCGGCGCAGCCGTCAGGCCATCCTTGCCGGCGGCGACTTCCTTCTGCTGGCGGCCCTGCTCGCGCTTGCCCTGCGCATGGGCGGTCTGCGCTCCGGGTGGAACTGGGCGGAACGGCCCTTCGCGGGCGAGTACCTGCGCTGGTTGGCTCTGCTTCTGCCGCTCTGGCTGGCCCTGGCCTGGGCCAACGGCCTCTACGAGCTGGGACGCCCCCGTCGCCGCCTGCTGGCCTTCGTGGGTCCGTTGACGGTCGGTGGCCAGCTGCTGCTCCTCTGGGCCCTTGCCTACTTCATCCCCCCGCCCTGGACCCTGGTCCGGCACGTGGCGGTCTTCTTCGCCCTGGGTTCGGCACTCGCCCTGCCCTTCTGGCGGCTGGCCTTCCTGGCGGTGGTCGAGCGCCGCGCCTTCCGCACGCGGCTGATCATCGTCGGCGCCGGCGAGGCCGGACGGACGATCCTGGCGGCTGTCCGCGCCGAGGCGGCGCCGCTCTACGAGGTGGTCGGCTTCATCGACGACGACCCGGAACTGGCCGGGCGCCAGGTGGCGGATCTCCCGGTCCTGGGCGGCCGCGAGTCCCTCCTGACCGGCATTCGTGATCTGGGTGTCACAGAGGTGGTGCTGGCCATTACCCACGGCATGGAGGCCGGCCTCTTCCGTGCCGTGCTGGATGCCCAGGAGCAAGGGGTTGCGCTCACCCCCATGCCCCTGCTCTACGAGCAGCTGACCGGTCGCGTGCCGGTGGAGCATATCGGCGAGCAATGGGCGGTGGTTCTGCCGCTCAGTCTTCCGGAGTCCAGAGGCTTGTACCGCTTGGGACGGCGGGCCGGCGACATCGTCGCCGGCCTCGGCGGGCTGGCCTTCCTTGCGCTGCTCCTGCCGCTTCTGGCCCCCCTGATCTGGTTGGACAGCCCGGGGCCGATTCTCTTCCGTCAGACGCGGCTCGGTCGCGGAGGGCGGCCCTTCACCCTCTACAAGCTGCGGACGATGCAGCCGGGCGCTGAGGCTGCGGGGCCGCGGTGGGCGGCGGCCGCGGATCCGCGGGTCACCCGGCTGGGGCGCTGGCTGCGCCGCTCGCGCCTGGACGAGTTGCCGCAGGCCTTCAACATCCTGCGCGGGGAGATGAGCCTGATCGGGCCGCGGCCGGAGCGGCCGGAGTTCGTAGCCCGGCTGGCGGAGGTCATTCCCTTCTACCGCGCCCGCCACGCGGTGGCGCCGGGGCTGACGGGCTGGGCGGCCGTCCACCAGGACTACGCCGCGTCCACGGACGACGCGCTTCTCAAACTGCAGTACGATCTGTACTATATCAAGCACCGTTCACTGCTCTTGGACGGCTGGATCCTGCTCCGGACCGCAGCCAAGGTTCTGCGTCTGGTGGGTCGCTGAAGCCTGGTCGGATGCCAGCCGATCGGCATGTTGCACAAGAGCACAATGTTAAGGAGTGCGAAGGATGAACGAGCGATTGGCCTGGGCCCCGCGGCAGGTGGTGGGTGCTTTTCTGCTACTGGCCGTGCTTTGGGTGGCCGGCGCGGGACTGGCCGCGGTAAACGCGGTGGCCGGACTGACCCTGCTGGCGGTGGCAGCCTGGCTGACCTTGGGGATGGTGGGCTCGGCCCTGCAGGGCGGAGGCCGGGGATGAGAAAGGCGGCGCTATACCTTGCGGCGGGGCTCTGCCTGATGTTGATCGTTTCCCTGGCCTGGTGGACGCGGGACTTCATGCCCCATGTGCCGGCCGACGCGGTGGAGACGGTGACGCGCTACACCGTGCAGGCCGGCGACACCGCGGCGACGATCGCCAGCGCCTTCGAGGTGGCGCCGATCCAGTTGGCCGAGGCCAACGCCATGGCGGATCCGGCCCAGTTGGAGATCAAGCCGGGGCAGGTGCTGCTGGTGCCCCAGGCGGAGCATTCCCTGACGAGCACCTGGGGCGCTCATCTGGGCGGCCTGGGCGCGGAGGTGTTGGGCGTGCTGCTCAGCTTCTGGCTGGCGGCGATGGCCGGCGTCCTGCCGAAGCATATCCGCAGGCAGATCCTGGGCATCTCCCTGGCCCTGGGCATCGTGTCCTACGCCGCGGCGCAGGCGGTGGCGGTGAAGCAGGTGACGCTGACGCCGCAGTTCGTCTTCGCGGCCATCAAGGACGGCTTCATGTGGGCCGCGGCCTTCCCGATGCTGGCGCAGGTGCTGGGCATCCGGGAGCAGGTGGCGGGCAGTGCCGCCGCCGCGGGCAAGGCGGGTGCGGAAGCAGGCCCTCAAGCCTGAGCAGGGCCGTACCACAGGTCGGCGCGATTCCGGTCCCCTTCGTGCCCGAAGCGCAGGGTGGCTGCCCTGCGGCCAATCTCCTGTAGGTTCATAAAGGGACGGCGGAGGGGCTCGCGAAGCCCGCGGAACGGCGGGGTGCGCGCCATGAGTCCAGGCAGCCGGACCCTCGGTCTTTCCTTTTGGGAAGCCATCGCCGCCGCGGTCTCCCCGGCTTGCTTCGGCCCTCGCCATCCCCCAGCGCCTGAGATTCGCGGTAACTAGGGATCGGTAATTGGGTCAATTGGGGATCGGTGTTACGTGGTAACATGGATCGGTGTTACACAATAACACCGATCCATAATTGACTGCGCTCCGCCTGCCTTCAAGCATGGATCTCTGGCGCGGAGACGCCTGGACTCAGGCGGAGCCGTGGCCCGCGCGCCGGGCCGTGGCGAGGGGATTCGGGCGCAACAGCGGCGCGTGAGCCACCATGCCGTGAGCGCGCCGCGCTCACGGCATCACGTCATGCACGTGATGCCGTAAGCGCGACGCCATGATGCCTTCAAAACGACCTTATGAAGGCATCATGGCGAGTCGATGAAGGCATCATCCTTGGCGTTGGCCGCCGTAGACGTCGGCCAGTCATTCGATGCCGTCCGCTGCGATGGCCCGGCGGCCGGCCGGGTTCGGCGTCCAGATACCGTCACGCAACCACTCAGCCCTCCCCGAGCCAGCGGATCGCGTCGTCGCGCGCGCCGAAGACGCGGAACTGCGGCCCCCGCCCGGCTTCGAGGAGGAACTCGCGGAAGCGATCGCCGTGGGCCGGGTCGGGGGGAATCAGGCCGGCGACGCGCAGCCGGTAGTTGAGCAGCTTCTGGACCAACTCCCCGGCGAAGCGCGTGTGCAGGTCGAAGAAGGCCTCCGGCAGGATGGAGCCGGGTAGCAGGACGCGATCGGTCCCCAGCTCGGAGCAGGCCGCGATCAGATCCAGGGCGTCGTCCACCGACCGGACGGGGGATCGGACCTCGAGGATGGGAATCGGCGAGTCGGGGATCAGGATCGCGTCCACGGGGGAGTCTCTTTGGTCGATGTCCGGGGCTGGGGCCCGGCGTCCACCGGGTCGGCGGCCTCGACGGCAGCCCCCAGAACGGTCACCGCGCGCCAGGTCGCGCGCTCGACGAGGAAGTCCGCGGGCGTGAAGCCCCGGCCGCCGAAGGCGTCTGCCGGCAGGTCGGCGGCGCGCTCGAACCAGCCGGCCGCCTGTTGGCTGCAGCGCAGCTCCACGCTGAAGGCCGCGGGCTCCTTGCCGGCGCGGCGCACCCGTGCGGCCAGGTCTTTCAGGCCCAGCGCGGCGGCGTAGAACTCGGCCGAGACCGAATCCAGCACCTGGTCGGTGTCTCCCGCGGCGCTGTCCGCCCGCCCGTCGACCATCCGGCGCAGGGTCCAGCGCCATCCTGGGGCGTCGCCCTCCGCGACCTCCCGGCCCCGAACCTCCAAGGCAAAGTCCACCGCGCCCCCCAGCGCCGCGTCGAAGAAGCGGGGCACCGCGCCGAAGTCGCGGGTGAGGGGCGCCGGCGGCAGGGCGCGGCGAACCGCCTGGCCGTAGCCCTTGCGGCTGAGGCGCTCGTCCAGGATGGCCACGACGCCCCGGTCGCGGTCGGTGCGGATGAGGCGGCCGAAGCCCTGCTTGAGGGTCAGGGTCATCTGCGGCAGGAGGTAGTCGTCGAAGCTGCTGCCGCCCGCCGCTTCAACCGCTTTCATCCGCGCCCCGTGCAGCGGATCGCTCGGCGAGGGGAAGGGCAGCTTGTCCAACACCACCAGGCTCAGGTCCTCGCCCTGCACGTCCACGCCCTCCCAGAAGGCGCGGGTGGCCAGGAGCACGCTGTGGGCGGTGCCGCGGAACCAGCCGAGGAGGGCCTCCCGGGGGGCGTCGCCCTGGGCGCGCAGGGGCCAGAAGCAGCCGCGCTCGCGCAGGCGCCCGGCCGTCTGCTCCAGGCCGGCCCAGCTGGTGAAGAGGCAGAGCGCCCGACCGCGGCTGGCGGAGAGCAGTCGCTCGATCTCCGCGGCCACGGCGTCGTAGTAGACCTCGCGCTGATCCCAACGGAACTCCGGCAAAGCCGGCTGGTAGAGCAGCGCCTGCGCGGGGTAGTCGAAGACCGTCTCGGTCACCAGCTCCAGCGGTGGTCGCTCGATGCCCAGGCGCGTCGTCACCGAGCGGAACCCGTCGGAGGCGGCCAGGGTGGCCGAGGTGCAGATGACCGCCCGCCCGGTGGCGCCGAAGAGATGCTCGGAGAGTTCCGTGGCCGGGGTGATGGGCGAGGCGTGCAGCACCAGGCGTACCTGGCGCCGTCCGCTGACCGGTTCGGCGTAGCGGACCGTCTGATTGTCGCGCCTGGCGCTGGACAGCGTGAGGAAATCGTCTGCCAGGCCGTTCAGGCTGCTGACGGCGAGGTCGTAGAGCTGACGCGCGGCGGCCTCGTCCAGGGGCGTCGCCGCCTTGCCGCGCGTCGCCGTCCGCGTCGGCTGCAGGCGCTTCATCGCTCTCCAGGCCTCTTCCACCCCATCGGCCTGTGCCGCCGCCTCCGGCGACTGGCCGCCCGCCGCCCGGGCGGCCTCGCGGGCGTAGGGGTTGTGATCCTGGAGGCGCTGGGATTGCGCCTTGAGCGCCTGGGCTAGTTGGCGCAGGCGCGGCAGCTCTTCCTCGATGCGCCAGGCGCCGCCCTCGCCCCCGGCGGTGCGGGCCTGGGCACGCAGGTCGTCGAAGGCCGCGCGGGCCATGAAGCGCAGCTCGTCCACCGTGTCCGCGCCCAGATGCTCGGCGTAGACCGTGCGGGCCAACAGCCCTTCCACGGCGTGGTCGGTGACCTCGACGCTGAAGACCGCCGTGGCCGTGTCCACCAGGTGGTGGGCCTCGTCGATGATGTAGACCTGGCCCGGCGGCAGCAGGCGGTGCCCCGCCTCGCCCAGGCGCAGGGCGGTGAGCAGCAGGTGGTGGTTGGTGATCAGCACCCGCGCCCCCGCCGCGGCGTCCCGCATCTGGTTGACGAAGCAGCCCTCCTCGAAATGGCGGCAGGCCTGCTGGATGCAGTCGTCGTGCAGGCTGACGACGCGAGGCTGCAGGTCGGGCGCCAGCAGGAAGGGCAGTTCGTCGACGTCGCCCGTGGGTGTGCCGGCCAACCAGTCGCGCAGGGCGTTCACCTGCCCGCCCGGGCCCTCGATCTGGGCCAGCAGCTGCCGTTCAACCCATTCGCGCTCCCACTTCCACTGGCAGACGTAGTTCTGTCGTCCCTTGACCAGCACGGCGTCGGGCTCCATGCCCAGGATCCGCGCCGCCAAAGGCACATCCTTGAGGAAGAGCTGATGCTGCAGGGACTTGTTGGCCGTGGCCACCACCACCGTCTTGCCGGACGCAAGCGCGGGGATGAGATAGGCCAGGCTCTTGCCGGTGCCGGTGGGCGCCTCGATCAGGGCGGGCGACTGGCTCTGGATGGCCTGCCATACCGCCTCGGCCATCTGCGCCTGGCTGGCGCGCGGCGTGTAACCGGGCAGGGCCTGCGCCAGGGCGCCGCCGGGGGCGAAGCAGGCGGCGATGGAGGTCTTGGCGGGCTTGGCCATGGACGCCAAGGATAGCACGGGTGTTCGATCGCGGGGCCGGACTGCGGGGCGGCCCCAGCATCCCGGAACGCCGTGGCCGGCCCGGGGATATCAGGGCAAGGCGTCGCCGCCCGGCGCGGCGTCCGGCGACGACGACGCGGTGTCGGGCGCCGATCCGTCCGCCGCCGGCGTGACGGCCGGAGGCGAGGCGTAGGGATCCGGCCCGAAGTTCAGGAAGGCCTCCCGGAGCGGGGCGTAGCGCTCCGAGTCGAGCCTGAGCACCCACTGCTCGAAGCTGCCGATGGGCAGCATGTCGCCGTAGCCGGCGTTGGTGTCCAACTGCAGGCGGCCCACGGCGGAAGGATCGATGCGCCGGGCGATGCGCGCCAGGGCCAGGATCTCCTCCGTGGTGAGGTCGGTGTCCACGGCGTCCATGGTGGCCGGGATGAGCTTGTGCAGGTCCAGGATGACGCCAGGCCTGAGCGCCTGCGCGCGCAGGGCCAGGAGGACCTCCATCTGCCGCCGGGAGCGATCGAAGTCACTGGTCGATTTGCGTGAGCGCGCGTATTGCAGGGCCTTCGTGCCGTCCAGGTGCTGGAGGCCGGGCAGGAAGCGCAGGGTCATCGTGCCGCAATGGCCGTCCGGATAGCCGGTGTCGACCAGGCCCACCGTCGGATCGTCGGCCGAGGGCGGGATGTCGATGTCGACGCCGCCCAAGGCGTCCACGACATCTTTGAAGCCCTGGAAGTCCACCCGGATGTAACGGTGGACCGACAGGTCGAGATTCTGCTGGATGGCCCGCTTCACCGCGTTGGGACCGCTGTGCGGGACGGCCTTGCCGTCCTCGTCCAGTCTGGTGCCGAAGACATGGGCCGTGTTCAGCTTGTTGCCGCCGACGACCCCGCCGCCGTAGGGAATGTCCAGGTAGACGTAGAGATCGCGCGGCAAGGAGAACATGGCGGCACGATCGGAGGCTGGATCGATGTGCACCAGGATCATCGTGTCCGTGCGGCGGGCCTCGCTGGCGGTGGCCAGCTCGCTGCCCTGCTCGCAGTCATCGATGTCCAGACCCAGAAGCAGGATGTCCAGGGGGCCGTGCTGGTCCCAGACGGCGGCTTCGGGGGCCTCGACCGCGAGGGACTCGCCCTGGGGCACTTGGGACGGGTCGGGAGGCGACACCGCCACGGCCGCCGGTCGAGCCGGGACGGCGAGGGCCCAGAGCGTCCGACCGATCACCAAGGCCGCCGCGGTACCGGAAGCCAGGATGCCCAGCGACAGGAACGCAAACAAGAGGCGCAGGATCCAACTGGAGCGCCGCGGCGGTGGAGGCAGGTTGAGCAGGGGAGCGGTGGATTGGGAAAGGGACATCTACTTCTCGAAAACCCTCGATCGGTTTGACTATAGCATTTCCGTCCCGGCAAGAGGCGCCTCGATGTCCGCGAACGGCCCATCGGTCCGGATGGTTCCACGTCAAGGCACTTGCAGCGCTGGGTGTGGCTCCCTACAATCGAGACCAGGTGCCGCTGACGATCGAGATTCGGCCCCAGTCCAGGAGATCCCCTTGCCCGACCACAGCCTTGCGATCCTGCGTCGGCTCGATCGCGAGATCGAGCGGCGGGAGTCCGTCTGGACCCAGATCCTGGACACGACCGTGCGGGACCTGGCGGCGGCATTCACCCATTTCAACTGGACCGGCGTCTATCTGGTCGAGGGCGACGATCTCGTCCTGGGGCCCTACGTCGGCATGCCTACCGAGCACGTGCGCATTCCGATCGGCCGCGGCATCTGCGGTGCGGCGGCCGCGACGGGCAGCACCATCGTGGTCGATGACGTGCGCCAGGATCCGCGCTACCTGAGCTGCTTCGTCAGCACGCGCTCGGAGATCGTCGTGCCCATCCGGGACGGAGACCGGGTGCTCGGCGAGATCGACATCGACAGCGACCAGCCGGCGGCTTTCGGGGCCTCGGACCGCGCCCTGTTGGAAGCGGTGGCCGAGCGTCTGGCGCGCCTGGCACCTTCGGCCGCAACCTGATGGCCGCCGGCGACATCGACGATCTGGGGGTGGCCATCCTGGCCCGCCTGGACGAGAAGAACGCCCGCCGCGAGACCATCATGGGGCTGAGCCGGCTGCTGGTGCAGCATGCCGCGCGCGCCATCCGCGCCGTGCACCGCGAGGAGTGGCCGGCGGCCGCGGACACCCTGGCTGAGGCCCGCGAACTGGTGACGCGAATGCACGAGGCCGCCGAGGGCCATCCCGACCTGCAGGCGGCCGGCTACATGCTGGATGCGCAGAAGGAGCTGGCGGAGGCGCACCTGACCCTGGCGCTCTGTCGCGGTGAGCCGCTGCCCGGTCCCCAGGCGCTGGCGGTGGACGACGCCTCGTGGCTCAATGGCCTGGGCGAGGCGGCCGGCGAGCTGCGTCGCAGCGCGCTGGACGTCATCCGCTTGGGGGACCTGGCCACCGCCGAGCTGATCCTGGGGCGGATGCAGGAGATCTACACCCTCCTGACCACGGTGGACTATCCGGCCGTGATCACCCGCAACCTCAAGCAGACCACCGACATGGTCCGCGGCGTCACCGAGCGGACCCGCGGCGACCTGACGGTGGCGGTGGGACAGCAGCAGCTCAAGGCGGCGTTGTCGACCTTCGCGGCGCGTGTTGCGCCGCCATCAGAGAGGCCGTGAAATGTTCCTGGACGAAGCCGAGATCGACGTGGTGGCGGGTCGGGGCGGAAACGGGCTCGCGACCTTTCGCCGCGAGAAGTTCGTGCTGCGTGGTGGCCCCTCCGGCGGCCACGGCGGTCGGGGCGGCGATGTGGTCCTCGTAGCCGACGAAGGGCTCAACACGCTCTATGCCTTCCGCTACACGACACGCTTCCTGGCCGAGAACGGCGGGCCGGGCGGGCCGAACCAGATGCATGGCGCTGACGGTGCGCTGCGCGAGGTCAAGGTGCCGGTGGGGACGGTGATCCACGACGCGGCGACCGGCCATGTCATCGGTGATCTGACCGAGCACGGCCAGCGGCTGGTCGTGGCCGCCGGTGGTCGCGGGGGGCGGGGTAACGTGGCCTTCAAGAACTCCGTGCGCCAGGCGCCGCGTTTCGCGGAGAAGGGCTTTCCCGGGCAGGAGCGCCGGCTGCGCCTGGAGCTCAAGCTCATCGCCGATGTGGGCCTCATCGGCATGCCGAACGCCGGCAAGAGCACGCTGCTGGCGGTGGTCAGCGCAGCGCGGCCCAAGATCGCCGACTACCCTTTCACCACCCTGGTACCCAACCTGGGCGTGGTCGAGGTCGGCGAGCAGACCCTGGTGCTGGCCGATGTACCCGGCCTGGTGGCGGGCGCCAGCCAGGGCCGCGGCCTGGGCGACCGCTTCCTGCGACACGTGGACCGCACGCGCATCCTGGTCCATCTCCTGGACGGTTCGGCGGAAGACCCGCTCGCCGATCTGCGCGTGATCAACGCCGAGCTGGCCGCTTTCAGCCCTTCCCTGGCCGCGCGGCCGCAGCTGGTGGTGGTCAACAAGCTCGACCTGCCCGTCGTGCGCGAGCGCTGGCCGGCGCTGCGCGCCGAGCTGGCGCAAGGCTATCCCGACGCCATGGCCATCAGCGGCGCCACCGGTGAAGGGGTGCGGGAGCTGCTATGGGCCATCGCCGCGCGGGTGAAGGCCTTGCCGGCGCCGGAAGCGACGCCCATCAGCCTGCCCGTGCTCCGGCCGTCAGCGGTGGATGCCGAGAAGATCAAGGTCGAGCGTCTGGGCGAGGGCTACTACCGTTTGAGCGGCGAGCGTGTTGAGGTGGCCGCCGAGGTCACCGACTGGGACAACGACCAGTCCATCGCCCGCTTCCAGCGGCTCCTGGACACCGTGGGCGCCCGCGTCGCCTTGCGCGAGGCGGGGGTTGTAGACGGCGACCTTGTGGCCATCGGCGACGTCGTCGAGCTGGAATGGGTCGAATGAGGCATGGCCCCGAGCAGCGCAACCATCGGCGTCTTCGGCGGCAGCTTCGACCCCATCCACCTGGGGCATCTGCTGATGGCCGAGCAGGCCCGCGAGCAGCTGGGCCTGTCGCGGCTCCTGTTCATGCCCGCGGCCCGTTCGCCGTACAAGAGCGGCCAGGCGCCGGCGGATGACCACCATCGCCGGGCGATGGTCGAGCTGGCCATCGCCGATCATCCGGCCTTCGCCCTGAGCACGGTTGACCTGGACCGACCACCACCGAGCTACACGATCGACAGCCTGACCCTGCTGCGAGCCGCAATCCCGGCGGCCACCGAATGGGTGCTGGTCCTGGGCGCCGACAGCCTCGTCGGCCTGTCCGGATGGAAGGAGCCGGCTCGGATCGCCGCCCAGGCGCGGTTGGCGGTCTTCGCGCGGCCCGGCGTGGCCTTGGACCTGGGGGCTCTGGTCGAGCGGATGCCCTTCCTGTCCGGCCGGGTCGCGCTGCTCGACGGCCCGCGCGTGGAGATCTCGGCCACCGACATCCGCCGCCGACGCGCCCAAGGGCGTTCGATCCGCTACCTGGTGCCGGAGGGGGTCCGGGCCTACATCGAGGCCCGTGGCCTCTACGCCGCCTGAGGCGCGGCCGCGCCCATGCGCCTGCTGTTGATCGCCTCCACCAATCCCGGCAAGGTCGTCGAGTTCCGCCGGATGCTGGCGGCCGTCGGCTGGGAGGTCCGCGTGCCCACGGATCTGGCCCTGGAGCTGGCGGTGGCGGAAACCGGGGCGACCTTCCTGGACAACGCCGTTCTGAAGGCGCGCGCCTTCGCGGCGGCCAGCGGCCTGCCCGCGCTGGCCGACGACAGCGGCCTGGAGGTGGACGCCCTCGGCGGTGAGCCGGGCGTCAACTCCGCGCGTTGGGCGCCGGGCAGCGACGCCGATCGGGTCGCCGCCCTACTGGCCCGGCTCATCGCCGTGCCGATGGCCGAGCGCGGCGCCCGCTTCCGCGCCGCCCTGGCCCTGGCCTGGCCGGATGGCCGCCTGTTGACGGCGGAAGGCCGGGTGGCGGGACGCATCAGCCTGCAGGCCCGTGGCAGCGGCGGCTTCGGCTACGACCCGGTCTTCCTGGTGGAGGACGGGGACATCGACGGCCGTCTGACGATGGCGGAACTGGAACCGGCCCAGAAGGCGGCGCTCAGCCACCGCGCCCGTGCCTTGGACGCCCTCTTGCGGCAGCTGCGCTGACCGGCCGACGCCGGTCGGAGATCAGGGCGCGCCAAGCAGCGGCAGGACCAGCTCCGGGGCGCCGGACGGCGATGCCGTCGGCGTCAAGGCCGGCGCTTCCGTCGGCTCGGCCGGGACGGTGGGGATCGTCGGCGGCGTGACCAGGATCTGCGGCTGGCAGGGATCCTTCGAACAGCGGTAGCGTGGATCGTTCCATTCGGGGCCGGCCCACCAGCCGCCGAAATGCGCCGACAGGTCGGTGAAGGGCTCGATGTCGCCTGCGGTCAAGCGGGGGCCTGCCGGACCCAGGTCGAAGGACCAGTGGGCCAGCTCGACCCGATGCGGGCGCGTGCCCGAAGCCAGGATGGCCTCGGCCTCCAAGCGGTTGCCCTCGGCGCCCAGGGCGGTCAAAGGCACCCGCCAGCGCAGCTGCTCGGCATGGACCACGCGGTCGCCCTCCGGCGCCAGCTCCAGGCGGCGACCGTCCGCGGTGGTCAGAGTGACACGGAGCCTAATGGGCATCACGCCTTCGCTGCCGATGGCGACGAGCAGACCGTCGCCGTCCCGACGCAAGGCGTTGAGGGCGATGTTGGGGCTGGCGGCCATCAGGTAACGGGCCCAGCGGTCCCAGCGATCGGCCACGGGCAGGATCCGATCCGGGCGAGGATTGAAGGAGAAGCCTGTCGCCTGACCGACGGTGAAGGTGGCGGTGGCGCCCAGGCGTTCGACGCGGGTGATGCCGCTGTCCCCGAAGGTCTCCGGAGCGAAGGCCAGGGCACCCATCCTGGCGTAGATGAAATCCATGGAGCTGCCCATGGCCCCGTAGAGGCCGCGCGCCGTCCACGTGCGGACGGTGCCATCGAAGCCGTGCACCGCGGTCAGCTGGCTGCCCTTGGCGCCCAGGAGCTCGTAGATTCCCTCGTCCGGCAAGGGATCCGACTCCGAATAGGCCCAGGGATGCAGCAGCAGGTCGGTTCCGGAATGGTAGGAGACCGAGGCCGCGATGGTGTCGAGTTCCGCCACGTAGTCGCGCAGGGTGCGCACCTCGGGCTCCGACCAGGCGGCTGGACCGCGGAAGGCGTCCGACCCAATGCGCGCGTCGCCGCCTTCCCAGAACCAGTCGTAGTTGCGGTTGGGGTCCACGCCGCCCAGCGGATCTTCCTGAATCCGGCCGTCGCCGTCGGCGTCAACGCGCGCGATGGGGCGCCGCTCGCCGCCCAGGGCCCCGGTGAAGCGACCCAGCGGCTGGGCCTGGCCGATGACATGGCTACGCCAGTCGTCGACGAAGGGGTTCTCGGGATGGGCGTCGGCCCAGGCCTGGTCGAAGGTGTAGCGGCTGAGCGTGTCGGTGCCGTAGCCGTAGCCCAGGGGTGGATCCTCGTCCACCGTGCCGTCGCCGTCGTCGTCGCAGCAGGCGGGGCTCAGGGTCTTGCGGTTGTTCTGGTTGTCGGAGAGCACCAGGGCGTTGCCGTCGACGTTGACGCTGGGGATCACGTGGACCACACGGGTGTCGAGGATGCGCGTGGCCACCGGATCCTTGCCGTAGCCGTCCACCAGGCGCCAGATGTTGTACAAGGCGACCTGGGCGCTGATCAGCTCGCGGGCATGGTGCTGGGCGTCGATCAGGATCGCCGGCCGGTCGGCGATGGGTTGCGGCGCGCGAGCGTTGGTCAGGCGGACGGCGTCGATGGGGCGACCCTGCCAGCTCTGTCCGATGGTCTGGACTGTCACCAGGTCCGGATGCGCCGTGGCGAGATCCTGCAGGAAGGCACGGATCTCTTCCGGACTGGGGTAATGGCGGAAGTCCACCGGCGAGCCCGCGGCCGGTGCCGGCAGAGGCTCCTGCGCGCGGATCCGAGGCGCGGCGGGCAGGGCGCCGGGTGGGAAGCGCTCGATGGCCGGTCCCGACCCTTCGAGGATCTCGCCCAGACTGTAGTCGTCGATCTCCAGCGATCCGATCGAAGCATCCGGAGCGCCCGCGGCCGGCTGCCGGATCGGTCCGCTGACGAACGCGATCAGGGACAGGAAGAGGACCGAGCCGAGGAACTGGAGCGCGCGTCGGGGAGCGGTCATGGCAACCTCCACGGGGCGGAACGATAGGGATGCGGTACGGGATCGATCGGCGGGCTGGCGCTTCATGCTAACACGGAGACCGATGGTTGCGACATGGCAACCGATAGCGGATGGCGGGCCAGGGCCGTCGGCCCGGGGCCTGTCGAAACCTGTCGGTCGGGAAATCCCTTGCTCCGCAGCGGCTTCCGTGATAGGCTTGCCCGCGTTTCGCTCGCCTCGCGCGCGCCGACGGCCTGGCGCTTGGTCACGCTTGCCGGTCTGGCGGCGTTACAGGGCACGTTCAACCCCGAACCATAAGGCGCCGCCCACGGGTGGCGCGATATATTCGGCCCGCAGGTCACCGCATGCCGCCGCCATCATCACCGGCAGACGACGGTGTCCGCACCACGATCCTCAGGAGGGACCCCGAACATGAAGTTGCAGCACCGGCCGTTGGCCGCCGCCCTGATGGCGGCATCCATCCTGGTGTCCGGCCTGGGTAGTGGGTCGGCGGAGGCTCAGCAGTCCTCCGTCGCCATGCCGCTGGGCGCGGTCACCTTTGAAGGCGCCCCGCTCGACCAGACCGACGGCGACGTGAGCGCCCCGGCGCTGCAGGGTCTGGCGCCCGACGCGACGCTCGACCTGCTCCTGCGCCTGGACGCCCCCTCGCTCTACCAGGTCCTGGACCAGGTGGCGACAAACACGGCGGCCATCCAGGACGCCAGCGCCCCGATGAGCCTGGATGCCATCAGCAGCATCCATAACACGCTGGCGAGCGGGCAGGAGCCGGTCATCCGGGCCATCCAGTCCGCCGGCGGGCAGTTGATCGAGCGCCTGCAGACGACGTCCAACGCCCTGCACGTGCGGATCCGCCGCGACCGGCTGGCCGATCTGGCCGCCATCCCGGGCATCCGCTCGATGGGCCGCATGCCCACCTTCCAGGTGGATCTTGGGGATGCGCGTCCGCATATCGGCGCCACCAGGGTGGCCGAGGAGCTTGGCTTCACCGGCAAGGGCACGACCATCGCGGTCATCGACACCGGCATCGACTACATGCATGCGGCCCTCGGCGGCCACGGCGACAAGGCCAAGCGCGACGCCGACGACGACACGGTGATCGAGGCGGGCACCTTCCCGACGGCCAAGGTGGTCGGCGGCTGGGACTTTGTGGGCTTCCTCTACGACGCCAACAACGCGGCGAATTCCACCCCCAAGCCGGACGAGGACCCGATCGATGACGGCGGCCACGGCTCGCACGTGGCGGGCATCTCGGCCAGCCCGGGCGGCGGCAAGGTGGACAAGGGCATGGCGCCTGACGCCACCCTGGTCTCCCTGAAGGTCTTCGGCGCCAGCGGCTCGACCAACATCACGGCCGGGGCCATGGAATGGGTGGCCAACCACAACCTGTACCTGGGCCAGGTTTCGGACAAGGTGCCGGGCACCCGGCCCGCCACCAGGATCGACGTGATCAACATGAGCCTGGGCGCCGGCTTCGGCGGCGGCACCAGGGACTACGAAGAGGTGGTCGAGAGCCTGATCGAGCACGAGGTGACGGTGGTGGCCTCGGCCGGCAACTCCGGCCCCACGCCCTTCATCGTCGGGTCGCCCTCCGCCACGGAGAAGGTTCTCTCGGTCGCCAACTCGGTGGCGCCGGGCGAGTCGGCCCTGGCGCTCAAGGTGAACTGGACCGATGACGGCACGGCCATGGAAGAACTTCACGAGGCCCTTGAGGGCGCGGAGTGGATAGCCTCCCTGGCCTCCACCGGCGTGCGCACCGGCGAGCTGGCCTGGTACGGTCTGGCCTGCAATGACGACATGGGCAACCCCACGGCCCCGGTGCAGGACGTCACCGAGAAGATCGCCCTCATCGAGCGCGGCACCTGCCCCTTCTACGACAAGCTGGTCAACGCCGCCAAGATGGGCGCGACGGCCGCCGTGGTCTTCAGCGACGCCCGCCCCAAGACGGCCATGGGTTGCCTTGCCCCCTCGCCCTGCGACACCAAAGTCGAGATCCCCGGGGTCATGATCGACAACGCGCCGGGCGTGGCCCTGAAGGACCTTCTGGTCGGCGGCACCGTGGTCAGGGCCACCCTGGACCCGGCGTCGAAGATCGAGCAGATCTGGCTCACCGACACCATGGACGATTCCAGCAGCCGCGGCCCGGGGCGCTTCTACGCCCATATCAAGCCGCAGATCACCGCGCCGGGGCACAACATCTTCTCCGTGGCCAGCGGCACCGGCACGGAGGGGGTCAGCTTCAGCGGCACCTCCATGTCCGGCCCGGCGGTGGCCGGCGTGACGGCCCTCCTGTGGGAACGTAACAAGACCCAGAACCTGGGCCTCAGCGCCGATGACATCGCCGCCCTGGCCATGAACTACGCCGACCCGGTCATCCACCGCTCGCGCAACGACACCGGCCCGCTGGAGGGCGTGACGCGCCAGGGCGCCGGCTTGACCCAGGCCTACAAGAGCGCGGTGGCGCATACCCTGGTGCGCTCCGAGCGCGGTCTGGCGGAGCTCAGCTTCGGCGTGACGCATGCCGCGGGCGAGCCCAGCTCCAAGACCATTAATCTGACGGTCCGCAACCTGTCGGACAAGGCGGCCTCCTACACGCTGGACTACGCCTTGGCCTTCCCCGAGCAGGACGCCGACAGCGGCGTCACCCTGAGCATGGAGCCGGCCTCGCTCACAATCGAGGGCGGCAAGTCGGCCGAGGTGGCGGTCACCTTGACGGCGGATCCGGCGGAGATGAAGGAATTCGACGTCTATGGCGCCGCGCCGATCATGCCTGAGGACCGCTTCCAGGACCAGGAGGTGGACGGCTACCTGCACATCACCGAGGTGGATGCCGCGGGCATGCCGGTGGACAAGGGCGACGTGGTGGGCGTGCCCTTCCAGACCCTGCCGATGCGCAGCAGCTGCACGGTTCCGGATTCCATGGACGCCGTCTACCTGGGTCAGGAGCAGGATCAGGCGCTGCCCATGAGCTGGGCCAATGAATGCAACAACACCGGCCTGGCCGAGACCTACTGGGCCCTGGGCCAGGACGACGAGGAAAGCGCGAGCGCCGATCCCGCGGAGATGATCCCCGCCACCCTCGACGTGGCCGCGGTCGGCGTGCGCTACGGTGACCGCGTCTTCGCCGACGGCAGCGCCTCACCGGTACTGCAGTTCGGCGTGGCCACCTTCCAGAGCAGCAACCTGGTCATCGACAGCCGTGTGTCGGTGTTCCTCGACGCGGACAAGGACGGCACCTTCGACTTCGTGGTCTTCCGTCTGGGCCAGGGCGTCAACGCGCTCAATGTCTTCGCCCCGGCGGCCACGGGTGCCGACGGCTACCCCACCCCCATCGCCGATCAGGCGCAGTGGCTCGTCTTCAGTGACGCCGCCTTCCAGTCGGTGAACTACAACGTCCAGGACCTCTTCGCCAGCCTGGCTCTGCCCTTGGAGCTCTTCGGCGCCGACGTGACCTTCGACGGCACGCTCAGCTTCGACTTCGCGGTGCAGACGGTCGACGACATGGGCGACTTCACGGCCGAGGGTGACACCACGGCGGTCGGCGACTGGGCCCCCAGCGACGTGAAGGAGGGTGGTCGCTACCACTTCGATCAGGCCCAGCTGGACTGCGTCAAGCTCATGACGGGCGAGACCAACTGGATGGACATCGACGCGATGGTCGAGCTGCCGGCGAGCACGGGCAACGCCGACGCGGAGCTGTCCTGGATCTGCGAGCCCGTGGCCGCGGATGCCGAACCGATGGCGCTGGGCATCCTCTCCCACTACGTCTACAACATGCCGGGCATGGAATGGGGCCTCAGGGACATCATGCTGGGTCGGGAGCCCAATCCCACCCTCTACCTGCCCTTGGTGATGCCCAACCACGACCTGACCGCGCCGTATCAGGAGCCCACGCCGACCCCGTGAGCGAACCCGATCCGATCAGACCCGGCGGCCAGAGCGCCCGGTCTGCGGATCAGAACCTGACCGCACCGAACCGGCGAGAAGCCCTGCTTCTCGCCGGTTCGTCGTTTTCCGGCATCGCGCCGGCGCCATGCCCGCCCGCTCCCATCCTCCGGACGTCAGGCGCGAGCCGGAGGGGAGACGTGAGCCGCTGCAATCCCGCCGGCACCAGACCGCTGCTAGCGCCCGCGTATGCCCAAGGGCAGCCAGATGCGACGGGGCACGGCGTTCGGCCGGCCTGGCGTGCCGTCTCGGCTGGGTGCCGCCCAAGCGGCAGGGTCTTCGCCCCAACGGTCCCGGTCCACTCGCTCCAAACTGGGTCCTCGGCCGTCCGCCGTCGCCGGCCAGGGGGCGGCGTTGCCGTAGCCGATGCGATCGGTCACGATGAGGGCAGTTCCGTCGTCGGCGTCGCTGGGCTGCCCCAGGGCCAGGGACTCGCCTTCGTTGGCCAGTCTGCCTCGCCAGGGACCCCATATCGGCAGATCATCCGGCAGGCGGCGCAGGGCGCGCAGGGCGGCCGGATCACCGCCGGTGACCAGAGCGCGCTGGCCCGCTTCCAGAACCGCACCGGGGGGAAAGCTGAAGCTGACGGCATCGACCAGGCGCCAGGGCAGCGACGCGGCGCCCGGCAGAGACGCCGCACCGTCCAGGGCCAGCCGTCGATCGCCGATGTTCTGGATCTCGATCCATTCCGGCTCCGGACCGGACCGCGGCCCGGGATGGTACATCAGCTCGGTGATCATCAGCGGGCCTTGCAGGGGCGGCCCGTTGGGGTCACCGCGACCCTGCCGGAACCGCTCCGGGCTCTCGGGCGCGAGGCTGCCCAGGCTCGGCTCGGCCAAGGGGGCCACGACCGGTCCACCGGCCGTTGACAGGCGGCCGAAGGAGCGGTTGGGCTGGGCGGCGCCGTAGCGGAAGCCGGTCAGAAAACCCGTCGGCTGGCCGAGGGCGTCGGCGGCGCTCAGCAGGATCTCGCCGCCGGCCGGCGAGAGCCGCAACGGCGCGGGATCCCGCTCCCAATGGGCCTGGTAGACCACGTGGTAGCCGCCAGGAGGCAGCACCGTTCCCGACGGCAGCCGGTGTCCGCGCAGGCGAGAGCGGTCGTCGCTCAGCCACCAGCCGGAGACGTCCGCCGGCGCCGGACCGGGGTTGAACAGCTCCACGGCGCCTTCCAGGGGCGGCTGGGGACGCGGCAACACCTCGTTGATCCACACCGGAACGTAGGGTGGCGGTGGGTCGCCGCGGCCGGGTGAGCCGCCGGGGGCGGTGCTGGCACGCCAGGTATCGGGCCCTTCCGGCGCCGCGGCGCCGGAACCGGTGCCGCCGGCCCGCACCAGGCTGTAGCCCTGCCCCGCCGGAGCCTGCGGCCAGAAGCCGTCGGAGCGGTACACGGCCTCGGCCAGCAACTGGCCGCCGGAGGAGGTCAGGGTCAGGCGCTCACCATCATCGGCCAGCCGCCCGGAATAGACCCCGGCGACGGGCACCGTGGGATGTCGCAGGGTGAAGGCGTCCGGATCGCGGATCAGGACGGCCCGCGCGGCTGGTGCCCGCAGGGCGCCGGCCGGGAAGGTGTAGGTGATGCCGCCCGTGGACGCGCCGCTCAGGTCCACCGGCTGCCGTTCCAGGTTGACGATCTCGACGAACTCGAGGTCTTGGCCCTCACCGGGCGGCTGGTAATGCAGCTCGTCGAAGGCCAGGCGCGGGCTGCCGTAGCTCGCGTGGCTCAAGGCGCTCCAGATCAGGTTGCCCTGGTGGGTCAACGCGGCCCGGGCCTTCAGGACGGTGTAGCCGTCGAGCGCGACGGGATGGCTGTAGGCCTGTGCCGTATGGGCGATCTGCCCCGACCAGGGGATGTCCGGATGGCCGCTGCCGGGCAGGCGCGGGTCGCTTCCGTCCGTCGTGTAATAGATGGTGCCGCGCCGGTCGGCGCCCGGGCAGCCGCCCGCGTCCGGTGCCATGAGCACGCGGGTGGCCGCGACCAGCGGCCCCCCACCCGGCTCGAAGACCGGCGCCACCAGGGGGGGGTAGAGCACCCGGTCGCAGAGCTGCCACAGCACCCGGTTCGCCCGCCGGGGGAAGAAGTCGTTCAGCAAACGGTCGCGCTCCGCGGCCCATTCCTGGCCCTGGGTCTGTGGCGCGCCAGGACCCTTGGCGGCGAAATAGGCATCCCACAGCGCGCCGCCGTCCCGCCGCGCCAGCCCGCCGGGGGGGCTGTCCCCCCAGCGGGCGGACTCCAAGATCATCGGGTCCTCGATCTGAGCCGCCAGGCGGCGATAGCGCTCGGCCGCCGCCCCGTCGGTCAAGGCACCGCCGGCGAAGAGCTGGCGGCGCGCACGATCGGCGAAGGCCAGTCGGTACTCCGGGCTGCGCATCAGCCGATCGTGCAGGCCGTCGACCCCCATCGTGACGGAGACGTCATCCTCGTAGGCCGGCTCGTACAGCCGATGGCCCGGCTGCAGGAGGTCCAGACTGATCTCCGTGTCCCAGCTGAAGAAGCGGAAGCCGAAGCCGGTGACCCGATCGCGGGCCGCGCGCCAGTTGGTCTGCCAGTCCAGGTTCAGGGCGTAGATGTTGAGCAGCATGTAGTCGGCGAAGGCGTCGATGTCCAGAAGATCGGCCACCTGCCGGTAATGGACCGGATCTGCCAGATCCGTCATCGCGATCAGGCGCTCGTAGGCGATGCGGTTGCCGTCCTCCACGCCCTCCTCGCCGCGCTCGGCCGACTTGACCACGTCGTAGTCCGCTTCGCGCCCCCCCAGGTGATCGGCGGCGAAGGCCGCCGTTGGCTCCTCGGCCATCTCGTAGAGACCCCAGTACAGGCCGTTCAGGAAGAGGTGCGCGAAGCGGCCCCGTGGGGCCAGCCAGCCCATGTCGCGCTGGCTGCTCCGCCCCCAGGCATCGCGCAGGTACTGCCCGCGCCAGGGAACGAAGGCGAAGCTGTCGTTGAAGCCTGCGCGCAGGCGCAGGGTGTCGAAGCGGGTCACGGACGACTCGGGAAAGAGCGGATAGTCCAAGCGGGGGCTGCCGTAGCGGGAGCGGAAACGCAGGCTGAAGCTGTGCTTGCGCGTGAACTGGTGATGCCGGCTGGCCACGCCCGCCATGCGCAATCCGGCATCCACCTGGAAGCCGGCGACGCCGTCCGACCGGATCAGCTCCACCGAAGCCGGCCGCTCCCAGTCGGGGCCTTCGCCGGTGGCGTGGCGGTAGATGCCGCGCTCCGCACCGAACAGGTCATCCGGGTCCAGGGCCAGGGACAGCGCTGGAAGATCGCGCAGCGCCTTCTGCAGGCGGGGCGCGTAGCGCGGATCGTCGATCACCCGCGGGTCCATGCCGTAATCGGCGGCTACGGGGCCCAACTCCGGCATCTCCACGCCGACGCCCCATTCACTGGGCAGCCTCGGTGGAGCGGCCGGTTGGCGGAACACAGACTCACCGAAGACGAAGCTATGGGTCTCCACCGCCGACGGAGCGAAGCCGCCCTCCGGCCGGTAGGCCAGGGCGCGCACCACGACGCTGTGGGCGATGGGGATGGGGGCCGTGTAGATCTGACCGCGGTCCGGCACCGGCGCGTGTCCGTCGAGGCTGTAACGGATGACGAGGCCGTCGGCAGCCCGCAGACTCAAGGTGAAGGGGCGTTCCTGAAAGCCGCGCGTCCGGCTGAAGTCCGGCGGGTCGGCCCTTCGCGGTGATGGCGACAGGAGGGGTAGAAAGACGCGGTGTTCGGGCGATTCCGCGCGCAGCGCCAGCGGCGGACCGCCCGCGACGAGGACGAGCGCGATCACCAGGGCCGGGCGAGAGGCACCCTGTCCCGGCCGACGCGTCCTCGGTCGAGGGGACCCATCATTCGAGCAGCGGGGATCGGCAGCCATCGCGCCGATTCTACATCCGGAATCGGGCAACGTGCATCGGCCACCACCGCCCGCCGTCTTTCGGGTAGCCGCCCGTGGCCGCGTCTGCTCGAGCCTGTTGTCCAGGACGGGTTCAACCAAGTCGGCGCGACCAGAAGACGCGCGCCAGGGGATCGAGCCGGAAGCGGGGTTCGCCCCCAACGGGTGGGAGCGGGGACAGCAGGCCGCCGCGCGCCAGATGGCCCAGGAGATCCCAGACGGCGTCTTCGTCGAGCCCGGCCATGCAGGTTCTGGCCTCCCGCGGGCCAAAGCTGCCTGGGATGCCGGCCAGGTAGGGCAGCTTCGCCAGGGCATTCTGCTCCAGCCAGGACGCGTCCGCGGCCAGGCCGTCGGCGAGACTGCCATGACGGGCTCCGGCCACAGGGATGTCCAGGAGCAGTTCGGACTGCGTGGCCAGCCGTCGCGCCTGGGCGGCCCGATCCGGCGCCGTCCGCAGGGCGGTGGCCGCCGCGAGCAGGGCCAGCGGCCGACCTTCCAGCGCCGCGACCAGTTCCTCCAGGGGGTCGCCGCGGCCCGTGGAATCGCGGTCGAGGTCCTCCAAGGCCGCGGCGAGGAAGGCGAAGCCCTCCGATCGCGAAACGGACTGGCCCGCTTCAGCGGACGCTCGCGTCAACAGCGACGGCACGCGCCAGAGACGCTCGCCACCGATCAGAAGCGGAATCCTGCTGGCAACTACCAGGCGCAAGGATGGACTCGCTCGCAGGCGGTCCCGCAGCAGAGGCCCCAGGCCCGGGTTCGCGGCGGCCTCGGCATGGTCGATGAGCAACAGCCTCGCCGCGCCGGGGGCCACCGCTTGTTCAAGCGCCCGATCGATGTGTGCGACGACCCTGCCGTCGCGTGCGAGACCGTCGAGGTCAACCCAGGTCGGCGCCGATCCCGGCCTCTCGCGCAAGGCCTGCAGCAGGCGGCTCTTGCCGCAGCCGGCCGGACCGATCAGTACCAGGAGTCGATGATCGCGGCTGAGATCGGCCACCTGGGCCAGCCGCCCCAGCTGGTCGATGAAGGGGATCGCCGCGGCGCGAGTCATGCCGCCCATGCTCGCCCGAAGGCCGACGGACGGCGTCGTCGCTCGCTCTACGAGCGGTGGGCCGAACAGCCGACGGGCCAATGCCAGCGACTCCGCCGCCGGCAACTGGCCCAGCTCATCCTCCAAGACCTGGCAGCAGCGCTCGAACTGCTGCCGCGCGCCGGCCAGATCGCCCTCGGCCGCCGCAAGGCGGACCAGACGCATGTGGGCCGCCTCATCCGTCGGCCGCAGGGTCAGCTGGCGGAGCGCGGCCTGACGCGCGGCCGCCGGCCGTCCGGCGGCCTCCAGCAGCGCTCCCTGATGCGCCAGCAGCTGCCCGCGAGCGTCGTCGAAGCGGCGACGCCAGCCGTCGAACCACGGATCAGGCCAATCGGGCAGGGTGCCATCGGGAACCGTGAGCGCGTCCGCGTCCACTGCCACGGGCAGGGACCCGGCCAGCTCCAGGGTCTGCCGGAGGTCGACGGTCACCCGCAAGGAGGGATCCCAGCCCACCGTTTCCGGAGAGACCCGCAGGCAGACGGCATCCACGCCGGCCGCGGTCAGGTGGCGCTGCAGGGTGTGGAGGATCAGGCGCAGGTTGCCCCGTCCGCGCGGCGGCGGCAGCTGGGGCCAGAGATCCGCGGCCAGCGCCGATCGGGGAATGGCCGCCGGCGCGTGCAGCGCCAGGTATGCCAGCAGGCGGACGACGTCGCGCCGTGGCGGCGGGGGCAGGCTGCGGCCGTCGAGGGTACAGCGGACCCCTCCGCTCAACGCGATCGACAGATGGGCCACAGCAGGCTCTGGTCAGCGCAGGTTGGACGGCAGGATGCCCAGCAGCTGCCGGTACTTGGCCACGGTGCGGCGGGAGATGGGATGGCCCTTTGCCTTGAGCAGCTCGGCCAGTTCGATGTCGGTGTATGGATGCGGCTCGTCCTCCACCAAGGACCGCAGCGCGTCCTGGGCCGATAGTGCGGCGTGGAAGAAGGTGCTGAACGGGACCACCCGCCGGTTGGGCAGCATGGCGAACTTGTCCTTGGTGGCGCGGCTGATGGTCGACTCGTGCAGGCTCAAGGCCGCGGCCACCTCGGCCCTGGTCAACGGTCGCAGGGCGCTCGGACCCTGCCGCAGGAACCCTGCTTGCTGTCCCACGATGAAGGACGAGACCCGTTCCAAGGTGTTGCGTCGCTCCTGGACGAAGCCCAGGAAGCTCTGGGCGCGCTTCACCTGGTCCTGAACGTGCTGGCGGTCCTGGGCTGACAGCCCTGGTGGGGCTTTGGCCCTTCCCTGCAATCTGGAGGCCAGATCGTCATAGACCGGGTTGACCGAGAGCTGGAAGCGCCGGGACTCCACCACCTCCACCAGGAAGGACTCGCCGTCCTCTGCCGCGCGGATGATGACGTCGGGGGCGGCGGCGCCCGTCGTGGAACCCCGCTCCCAGATGGCCGAATCGATGTCCTCGGCGATGGGATAGGGCCGCAGGTGGGCGCGGATCAGGTCGCGAGCGCCCAGGATCTCGGGCTGATCGACGCCCAGCCGGCCGGCCAGCTGGGCGTAGCGGCCGGCCGCCAGGTCCTCCAGGTGCTCCTCGATCAGGGCGCGCACCAAGGGCAGGGGCCCCATCTGCTCCTCCAGCCGCGACAGCTGGATGGCCAGGCATTCCCGGACGGAGCGGGCGCCCATCCCCAGCGGACCCACATGCTGCAGGGCGTCCAGAACCATCTCCACGCGGCGCAAAGGCACGGACAAGGTGGCGGCGACCAGATCGAGCGGCGTCTCGAGGAAGCCACGATCGTTCAGCTCGCCCACCAGGAACTCGGCGATCGGCAGGTCCTCCTCCTGGAGAACCGCCCCCAATTCGATGATCAGGTGCTCTTCCAGGCTGGCCTGGTCGGGAATGGCCATGATCGCGTCGTAGGCTTCATCGGGGTCGCCGGCCTCCAGCAGCGCGTGGGCTTCGGCGACCTCCAGTCGTTCGCCGCGCCGACAGCGGTAGCAAATGCCATCGGTCCGCAGCGGATCGCCGCAAGCCGGGCAGATGCCGCGCTCCTCCAGACGCAGGGCGGGGTTGTCCTCCAGTTCCTGCATGATGAGGTCCCGCAGCTCCAACCCCGACAGCTGCAGGATCTGGGTGTACTGGATCAGGCTGGGAGAGATACGCATCTCCTGCCGCTGACTGCCGCTCATGCCCAGGAACATGGCCTAGTTCCGTTCCTTGGCGCCGTTGCCCAGGCCGTACTCGTCGATCTTCTCGTAGAGCAGACGCCGGTAGATGTGCAGCATGCGGGCCGCCTCGCTGCGGTTGCCCCCGGCCTGTCGCAAGGCCTCGACGATCATCTCGCGCTCGACCTTGGCCAGCACGGATTTCAGCGGCACGGACTCACGCACGAGGGCGGCCAGATCCAGGTGGTTCCTGTCCGCTGCGGGGCCGACCGGCGACTGACGCAGGTGCTCCGGGGTGATGACTCGCCCGCCGGAGAGGACCACGGCCTGTTGGATGCTGTTCTCCAGCTGCCGGACATTGCCGGGCCAGTCGCCGGAGATGAGCTGCCGCATGGCCGGCGCGCTGATCTTGGCCGCCGGCGCGCCCGGGGTCGGCCGGTAGCGATCCAGGAAATGGGCGATCAGGGCGGGGAAGTCCTCCCGCCGCTCCCTGAGCGGCGGCAAGGCGATCCTGAGGACGTTGAGGCGGTAATAGAGATCCTCGCGGAACTGACCCTTCTGCACCTCTGCTTCCAGATCTCGGTTGGTCGCCGCCACGACGCGGGCATCGCTCTGCAGGGTCACCGACCCGCCGACCCGCTCGAACTCTCCGAACTGCAGGACCCGCAGCAGCTTCTTCTGGGTTCCCGGGCTGAGCTCGCCCACCTCGTCCAGGAAGATCGTGCCCCCGTGCGCCAGCTCGAAGCGCCCTTTGCGCAGACCGATCGCCCCGGTGAACGAACCCTTCTCGTGCCCGAAGAGCTCGCTCTCCAGGAGCGATTCCGGCAGGGCGGCGCAGTTGACCCTGATGAGCGGCCCGGCGCGACGGCTGGAGTTCTGGTGCAGTGTCTCCGCCACCAGCTCCTTGCCGGTGCCCGTCTCTCCGGTGATGAGCACCGAAGCCTGGGCGTCTGCGATACGGCCGATGAGCTTGTAGACGGCCTGCATGGCGGCGCCGCTGCCGACGATGCGCTCGCGGCCGTCGGGGAGGACGGTCGCGCGCAGGTCGCGGGCCATGCGCTGCTGCTCAAGGGCCCGCCGTATCGCGGCGCGCACTGCTTCGGGCTCCAGCGGCTTCACCAGGTAGTCGAAGGCCCCGGCCTGCATGGCGCGGATGGTCCGCGACGAACTGGAGTCAGCGGTGATGACGATCACCGGGATCTCCGGGCGACCGCGCAGGCTGTCCAGCACGTCCAGCCCGTCGCCGTCGGGCAGCCACATGTCCAGCAGGATGACGTCGGGATCCGCGGCCATCATGGCCTGGCGGGCCTCGGCCGCCGAGGCGGCTTCACGCGTCGTCAGGCCCTCCTCCGCGAGAAACTCCCGGAGCAACTCGCGGATGGCGCTATCGTCGTCGATGATGAGGACCTGGGATGGCATGGGCGATACCCTGACGTCCGTGTACGCTTTGCGGACATTATAAACCCGAATACAATCGCCGTCATGCAGCGGTCGACATCGGTGGCCCCCACCGTCCCCACGATCCCCCGGCGCGACCTCCAGACCACCCTTGATGGCTTGGTGGACGGGCTCGCTGCCGCCGCCGGGGCGGAAGCCGGCGCCCTCTACCTCCTGGATGTGGACCATGGCGATCTGGCCCTGGTCGGCGGCGCGGGGCTGCCCGCCGGTGCCTTGGGTCACCGGGTCGCCTCAGGCGAGGGGCTGGTGGGCCAGGTGCTGGCGACCGGTCGCTCCGTCCTGAGCGCCGACGCCACCCTGGACCCGCGTGCGCTCCGCCGGCGCCAGGACTGGGAGGGGGTCGATCCGGTCCGCAGCTTTCTGGGGCAGCCCCTGAGAGCGGGCTCGGTGGTCTGGGGCGTGGTCGAGCTGACCTCCCGCCGCCCCGACGCGTTCGGGCCGCAGGAGCGGGTGCGGGTGGCGATGCTCGCCGATGCCGCGGCGCTCCTGATCGAACAAGCCCGGCTGGCGTCACAGCCGCCACCCGCGGCCTTGGAGCAGATGGTTGTCTCCGAGGACGCGCCCCTGGGCATGTTGACGGTGAACGCCCGGCAGCGCGTGACCAGCGCCAACGCCGCCCTGGCGCGGCTCCTGGGACAGCCGGTCGAGGCGCTCGTGGGCCGGGCGGCCATTGCCGTCCTGCCGGTCTTGGGCCGTCCGCGGGCGCGCGACGCGATGGAGGCGGCCCTCAGGGGCACGCCGGGACATCTCAGTCTGGTCCGCGGCGCCGATCCCCATGGACTGGAGCAGTCGCTGGGCCTGTCCTTCATTCCCCTGGGAGACCCGTCGCGGGGGGTGGTGGGCATCGTCATCCTGGTGCTGGACATCACCGAGCGCGCACGATTGGAAGCCGAGCTCCGGGCCCAGAACGCCCGCGCCCTCGAGGCGAGAGATCGCTTGCGGGCGGTGGTGGAAGTGGTCAGCCACGAGCTGCGCACGCCGCTGACCAGCGTGCTGGGCTATGCGCGCCTCCTCCACGATCGTCTTGACGCCCCGCCGGGCTCGCGGGCGCGATGGGGCGAGCTGGTGCTGGACAAGGCGCGGCTCATGGCCCGTCTGGTGGACGAGATCAGCGACCTCGCGCGACTGGGCAGCGCCAACTTCGTGCTGCGCCGGGAAGCGGTGGACCTGGTGGCCTTTCTGCGGGAGACCGTCGACGACCTGTCGACCTTGAGCGATCGTCACCCCATCCTGCTGACGCTCCAGGTTGCTTCCAGCCGCCTGAGCATCGATCGCGATCGTATCGCGCAGGTTCTGGGCAACCTCGTGGCCAACGCGGTCAAGTATTGGCCTGAGGGGGGAGAGATCGTGCTGACCTTGCGGCGGTCAGGCGAGAGGATACCGGCGTCGCTGGAGATCGGCGTGGCCGATCGCGGCCCGGGTATTGCGCCCGAACTGGCCGAGCGCATCTTCGAGCCTTTCTTCCGCGGCCCGGAGGGCCAGGCCAGGCAGGTGTCCGGAACCGGTCTGGGCCTGGCGGTGAGCAAGGGCATCGTGGAGGCCCATGGTGGCCGGATCTGGATGGAACCGAACCCCGGGGGTGGTGCGGTGTTCCGTTTCACGCTACCGGAAGGTGCGTCCGACGCGGCTTCGGCAGCCGACGGCTGAGGCCAGGCGGTCCATGCGTGCGGCGGCATGGGGTAGAATGGCCCCCCTACCAGAGGAGGATTGGCATGACCCAGACGCGACCCGCCCCGATGACCCTGCTCCTGGCCGGCCTGCTGCTGGGCGCCTGTCGCCCTGCACCGCAGCCGCCCCTGCCGTTGGACACCGTGCCCGTCGCCGATGAGGCCGCGGCGCCGCCGGCCGCCGCCATCGTCGACGCGGCCGGCCTGGAGGAGACGCTGCAAGCGGCGGGGCTGACCCTGACCCTGGATTCAGAGCTGCCCACCCATTACCTGCCCGGCACGGCGCGCATCTATTCCGTGGACGGCGGCGACGAGCGGGTGGAGTTCTACAGCTATGCCGACGAGGCCGAAGCTGTCAAGGCGGCCTCCGGCATCAGCCGCGACGGCTTGATGATGGTCGATCCCCAGGACCCCGGGGCGAAGATCGCCGTCCAGTGGCCGGCGCCGCCCCACGTCTACCGCCGCGGCAGGCTCTTGGTCATCTATGCCGGCAGTGATTCGGCGGCAATCGAAGCCCTCGCCGCGAGCCTGGGCGCCCCCATCGCTGGCGTGGAATGAAACCTTGATGGCGGTACGGAGGCCGTGCGGCCACGCCGATTCCGTTCTGTCACAACGCTGATGGCCCGGCCTCGCACGCCGCGCTATCCTTGCCTCCATGCGGCGGGGAGCCCGTCGTCCGTTGCCGCCCCACCGCGGTAAGGAGTCGTTGACGATGTTCATGTACAACACCGGCTACATGCTTTGGGTCATGCTGCCGACCCTGGCCCTGACCCTCTACGCGCGCTGGCGGGTGGAATCGGCGTTTCGGCGCTACAGCCAGATGCCCGGTGAACAGGGCTTGAGCGGCGAGCAGACCGCGCGCCTGCTCATGCGGCACCAGGGTCTGGAGAGCGTCCGGATCGAGCGAACGCCGGGCTTTCTGACCGACCACTACGACCCGCGCGACAAGACCATGCGCCTTTCCGAGGCATCGCTCGGTAACTCGGTGGCGGCCATGGCCGTGGTGGCCCACGAGCTGGGTCACGCTGAGCAGGACAAGACCGGCAACGCCCTGCTGAACCTGCGGGCGTCCCTGGTACCCGTCGCCAATCTGGGATCGGGCTTGGGGGTCTGGGTCATCATCATCGGGATGGCCCTGAACTGGTACCCGGTGGCCTGGGCCGGCGTGTTGCTCTTCGGCGCCATGGTGGCCTTCACCCTCGTCACGCTGCCGGTGGAGTTCGACGCCAGCCGCCGGGCCAAGCGGAATCTGGTCGCGGCGGGTCTCGTCTCACCCGTCGAGACACGGGCGGTGGATGCTGTTCTGGACGCCGCGGCCCTGACCTATGTGGCGGCGGCTGCCGGCGCCGTGCTGCAGCTGCTCTACTGGGTCTCGCGGCTTTCCGGTCGCAGCCGCGACTGACAGCCTGGCATCGCCGAGCGACGCGGTCAATGCCCGCACCGTCCGACCGCCAGCCTCCATGACCGCTCTCGCCCGCAACAGCCAGGCTGTCGCCTGGACGGTGCTCCTGGCCGCGTTCGGCGTCTTCCTGGCGTTGGCGTTCGGCGGTCCTGTCGCCCTTCTCCGTTACCTGCGCGGCGCGACGCAGGTTCCGGCCGTCCGCGTTGAGGCCGTGCAGGGCGCCCTGCAGGTCAGCCACGGCGTCGAGGCCGGGGTGCTCCTCCCCGGCGACGGTGAGCGGGAGCTGGCGGAAGGATGGGCGGTCCTCAGCGCCGACGCCGCCAGCGAGGCCTTCATCAGCATTGCCGACGGCGAAGGCGGTGACGATCAGCCGGGTACGGTGATCAGCCTCCAGCCGCAGACCCAATTGCGGTTGGACCGCTTGCGCCGGCCGCGCTTCGCGCTCGGCCGCGGGATACCCGAACTGGACCTGACCGTGCGTGCCACCCAGGCCTTTGCCGGCGGCCTGACGATCAGCAGCGCCTGGGGCCCTCGCAGGGTCAGCCTCCAGGTTCAGGATCCTGCCGGCGCCGCCTTGGGTGATCTCGCGTTGGCGCCGGACGCGCGCGCCAGGCTGGATTTCATGGGCGAAGGCGCGTTCCGGGTCCTCGGCCAGCGCGGCGCGGTCACCGTGACGAATGCGATTGGACAGGTGGTGCTGGGTCCCGAGGAGCGGACCCTGGTCGGGCGCGGCGCGGCGCCCGCCGCACCCAGGACCGGCCCCCAGAACGTGGTGCGCAATGATGGCTTCGACAACGACCTGCAGCCGGACACCTGGGAGTTCGGGCAGCGCCTGCCGGATCGACCGGTCGATTCGGGCCGGGCCGTCCGCACCACAGCCATGGGCGACACCGGCGTTGTACCGCGCAGCGTCATCCGCTTCGAGCGTCGCGGCTCGGCCGGCAGTTCGGCCGACCTGTTCTTCCAACAGCGCCTGCATCTGGACCCGCTGGAAGGCGGGATGGCGGACGGGGAGGCCGCGACCGGCGACCTGGACGTGCGGCGGGCCGCGTTCATCGGCATCAGCGCCGTGCTCCGGGTGCTGGAGCAGTCGCTGCCCGGTGGCGGCGAACTGGACAGCGAGTACCCGCTCATCCTCCGCTTGCGAAGCGTCGACCGGTCGACGCCGAACCAGGACGGTTGCGAGTGGATGGTCGGCTTCTACGCCGTCCCGGCCCCTGCCGGCGCCCAGGCGCCTGAGAAGGGGGTCCTGGTCCAGCCGGGGGAATGGCACGCCTTCCAGAGCGGCAATCTCCTGGACGGGAGCAACCCGCGGGGCTTCGCCAACCGCGGTTGTCCCGTGCCCACGCACCTGATCCGCATCGAGGTGGGCACCTCCGGGCATGACTACCTGAGCGAGATCGACCAGCTGGCGGTGTGGGTGGAATGAGCCTCCGAACCACGGGGCCGGAGATGGTCGGGCAGGCGTCAGCCGACCCGTTCGCGTAGGCTGCGCGCCAGAGTGGCCATCTCGATGGCGGCCTGGGCCGCCTCTGCGCCCTTGTTCCCGGCCTTGATGCCCGCGCGCTCCAATGCCTGCTCGCTGGTGTCCGTGGTCAGGATGCCGGCGGTGACCGGCACCCCCGTGCTCTGGGCTACCGCCGCGATGCCGCCCAGGGCCGCGTTGGCCACATGATCGAAGTGCGGGGTGCCGCCGCGGATCACCGCTCCCAAGGCGACGATGGCCGCGTAGCGTCCGGTTTCCGCCAGCCAGCGGGCGGCCAGCGGGATCTCGAAGGCTCCCGGCACCCAGATGACGTCCACGGCATTCTCGGCCACGCCGTGACGGCGCAAGGTGTCGGTCGCACCGGCCAGCAACTCGCGGGTGATCAAGCTGTTCCAACGCGCTACGACGATGCCCACCGTCAGACCATCGCCATGCAGGCTGCCTTCATGCACCATGTCGGCCATCTCCTCTGTCGCGTGCCCCGGGCGTCTTCGGCTTCAGGGGCGGGGGTCGTCGGATCTTGGGGACAGGTCCAGGACATGCCCCATGCGGTCTCGCTTGGTCTCGAGGTAGCGCTGGTTCTCCGGCGTCAGGGCCGGCCGGCGCGGAACCCGCTCCACGACGGTGATGCCGTGAGCGGCCAGGCCGCGAACCTTGGCGGGGTTGTTGGTGATCAGGCGCACCGCCCGCAGGCCGAGTTGCGCCAGGAGCGCCGCGGCGACCGAGTAGTCGCGTCCGTCGGCCGGCAGCCCCATCGCGGTGTTGGCGTCTACCGTGTCCAATCCGGCGTCTTGCAGGCCGTAGGCGCGGATCTTGTTGGCCAGGCCGATGCCGCGGCCTTCCTGGCGCAGGTAGAGCAGCAGACCCTCCCCCTCAGCGGCGATCATGGCCAGGGCGTCGTCCAGTTGCGCGCCGCAGTCGCAGCGCCGCGAATGGAAGACATCGCCGGTGAGGCATTCGGAATGGATGCGGACCAGGGGCGCGAGCGCCGCGGGCCCGGTCTCACGGGCAGCGCCGTCCAAGCCCATGCGCAGGGCAAGGTGCGTGGCGGCCCCGGCCTCGGTGAAGGCCAGCGCCCGAAAACGGCCGTGGGCCGTCGGCAGATCGGCTTCCGACGCCAGGTGCAGCCGCGGCCCGGCCACCGGAGCTGCCGGGGGCTCGGTCGCCCCTGCCCGGCGGAGCATGGCGCTCAGGGTCGCGATGGACAGGACCGGCAGGTCGTGGCGGCGGGCGAAGTTGGCCAGGACGGCGCCGCGAGCCATGCTGCCGTCTGCGGCGAGGATCTCGCAGATCACCCCGGCCTGCGGCAGACCTGCCAGGCGAGCCAGGTCGATGGCTGCCTCCGTATGGCCCGGGCGCTCGAGCACACCGCCGGGCCGGGCGGCCAGGGGAAAGATGTGTCCCGGGCGCACGAAGTCGTGCGCCCGGCTGTTCGGGTCCACCAGAGCGGCGATGGTCGCGGCGCGATCGGGTGCGGAGATGCCGGTGGACGTGCGGCCGCGGGCATCCACCGGGACGGTGAACGCCGTGGCGAAGGGCGCCGTGTTGTCCTGGACCATCAGCGGCAGGTCCAGCGCCGCCAGGCGATCGGGCAGCAAGGGCACGCAGACCAGGCCCCGCCCCTCCTGGGTCATGAAGTTCACGGCCGCGCTGTCGGCGTGGACGGCGGCCATCACCAGGTCGCCCTCGTTCTCGCGGTCTTCGTCATCGGTGACGATGACCATCCGTCCGGCGCGGATCGCGGCGACCGCAGTCTCCACATCGCAGTAGACGATCTCGTCGGTGGAGTGGTCGGCGTCGGCCGGCGCCGGACCGTGGTCGGCGCCCGCGCCGGGTACGCTCGCGGTCAGCGGGGCCAGGACCAGATCCGCCCAGGCAGGGCTTGTGGTGTTCATCAGGATGTCCTCTCGGTGGCCGCCAGGCGGGCCGCGATGAAGCGTTCGACGTACTTGCCCAGGATGTCGGGCTCCAGGTTGACCACCCGTCCCGGGCGATAGGCGCCGGCGATGGTGTGGGCCAGGGTATGCGGGATGTAGGCGACACTGAACCCCCGGTCGTCGGCGACATCGACCACGGTCAGGCTGACGCCGTCGATGGCGATGAAGCCTTTGGGCACGACCAGGGACAGCAGCGAAGGATCGGCGCCGAAGCGCATGAGGATGGACTCCCCTTCCATCGTCAGGTCCTGGACGGTTCCTGTTCCATCGACATGCCCTTGCACGAAATGGCCGCCCATCCGGGAGGTCGGCATCAGCGACCGCTCCAGGTTGACGCTGTCACCGACGGTCAGCCGGCCCAGGTTGCTGCGCCGCAGGGTCTCCGGCACGATGTCGACGGTGAACCCGTCTCTGGCGGAGCCTTCGGCCACCTTGGTGGCCGTCAGGCAGACGCCGTTGACGGCGATGCTGTCGCCCAAGGCCAGGCCGGCGCCGCATAGCGGCGCGTCGATGCCCAGCACGACAAGCTCGCCGCGGTCCTGCACCGACCGCAGCCGCCCTAGCTCCTCGACGATTCCGGTGAACATGTCAAGCCTCCGATCCCGGTCTCATGGCAAGGCGCCCCAGACGGCGAGGTCCTGCCCGACCCGCAGCCAGCGCAAGCGGTCTATGGACAGCGCCTGGGCCATGCGCGGCCGACCCGGGTCGCCGACAGGGCCGGGGGCATCCCGCCCGCCGATGACCTTGGGGGCGATGAAGGCCAGGACATGGTCGATCAGCCCGGCGCCGAAGGCGGCGCCCAACACGGCGGCCCCGCCTTCCAGGAGCAGGCTGGCCACGCCGCGCTCCGCGGCGAGGCGCGCGAGCAGCTGTCCGAGGGCCACGCGGCCTTGCGCGTCGGGCGGCAAGGACCAGACGGACAGGCCGCGGTCCTCCAACGTGCGGCGCCACGGATCGGGCGCCGCCACCGTGGCCACCAGGGTCTGTCCCTCCAGGGCGGGATCGAATACCCGGCTCGTGAGCGGCAGTCGCCCGCGGCTGTCCAGGATCACCCGCAGGGGATGATGCGGCGCGGTCTCATCGGGGAGGCGCGTCGTGAGCGCCGGATCATCGGCGAGCACGGTGCCGGACCCCACCATGATCGCGTCGCTGACGTCCCGCAGACGGTGGGCCAGCAGCCGCGCTTCCGGCCCGCTGACCCAGCGACTGTCGCCGCTACGGCTGGCGATGCGGCCGTCCAGGGTCATGGCGTACTTGGCGAGCACCTGCGGACGGCCCCGGAGCACCCATTGGCGGAAGGGCGCGATCAGGCGGCGTGCCGGCGCGCCGCCCAAGCCGATCTCCACCGCCACATCCGCGGCGCGCAGCGCGGCTGCCCCGCCGCCGGCCACCTGCGGATTGGGGTCCAGCGTGGCCACGTGCACCTTGCGGATTCCGGCGGCGATCACCGCGGTGGTGCAAGGCGGCGTTCGGCCGTGGTGGCAGCAGGGCTCCAGGGTGACATAGAGATCGGCGCCCCTCGCGGCGGCGCCGGCCTGGGCGAGGGCCAGCACCTCGGCATGCGGACCGCCGACCGGTGCCGTGCTGCCGCGACCCACCACCGTTCCGTCGCGCACCACAACCGCGCCGACGGCCGGATTGGGGCTGCTGCGTCCCAGGCTCCGGCGGGCCAGGGCCAAGGCCAGGCGCATGTGCGGGTTGTGGGAGTCCAGGCCATCCCCAGGATGCCAGGGTTGGCGGGTGACGAACAAGGCAATGCCCTCCAGGTAAGCGACCCGCAGGGCAGACCGACGCCGAACCCCGTCGCTCCCGCCGCCCTGACTCCGGATCGTAGGGTCCGGGACAGAGCGCAGCGGCGCAACGGCGCGCGACGCCAAACAGAACCACACCCTCCTCCTCGTCACGGAGCGTGTGATCTGTGGGACCTTCTCCCATCCGGACTGTACCGTCGGCTCCGGCATCACACCGGATCTGCCACCCCGGAAGCAGCCCGCCCCCGCGAGGGCGCGTCGTCCAGAGAAGCTCGCGGGCTCGGGGCTGACGCCCCATACCGCCGGTCGGGAATTGACCGCCCGGCGCGCTGCGCCACGGTCTCACCCTGCCCTGAAGGTCGGATAGATTGTGCCGCCGCCGCGAGGCGGACCCCCGCTGCGGACCCGGCCAGTATAGCACAGGGCCGGCGGGCGTCGCCGGCAGCCTGTCGGTGCGAACGTCGCGCCGCGACCTCAGTAGGCGTTGGGATCGCGGAAGCCCGCCATGAGGGTCTTCAGCATGATCTTGAAGTCCAGGAGCAGCGACCAGTTCTCCACGTAGTAGAGGTCGTACTTGGTCCGCTCCTCGATGGAGGTGTTGCCCCGGAGGCCGTTGGCCTGGGCCCAGCCCGTGATCCCGGCCTTCTCGCGGTGCCGCTCCATGTAGCGCGGGATCAGGCGCTGGAACTCGGCAACGAATTCGGGCCGCTCAGGGCGCGGACCCACGATGCTCATGTCCCCCAGCAGCACGTTGATGAGCTGCGGCAGCTCGTCCAGGTTGCTGCGCCTCAGGAACTGGCCGAAACGGGTGCGCCGCGGGTCATCGCGCTGCGCCCATACAGCGCCGGTCTGCGCTTCGGCATCAAGACGCATCGAGCGGAACTTGATCATGGAGAAGGGGCGGGCGTCCAAGCCCATCCGCTCCTGGAAGAAGAAGGCCGGACCCCGCGATTCCAGCTTGATCAGGATGGCGATCAGCAGCAGCAAGGGCGATAGGATCACCAGGGTGGTCGCGCTGAGCAGCAGGTCGACGGAGCGCTTGAGGGTCAGCCGCCAGCCCCGCAGCGACACATCGCGCACGCTCAGAAGCGGCAGGCCGTCGAGGGCGCTGATCTGCACCTCGCCGGCGATCATCTGGAAGACGTCCGGGAAGATGCGGATGGAGACGCCTTCGGCCTGGCATTGGTTGATCAGGCCCAGCAGTTCGGAGCGGGTGGCCTCGGGAAGGGCCACCATGACCTCGTCCACGCCCAGGCGTTCCACCAACTCGCCCAACTGGTCGCTGCCGCCCAGGACCGGCACGCCGCGGGCGCGGCTGCGTCCGGGGGTGTCGTCCACGAGGCCGACGATGTCGTAGCCGAGCGATGGCTGTCGATGGATGCGGCCGACCAGATCCTGGCCGACCGCTCCGGCCCCGACGATGAGGATGCGGGTGCGGCCGAAGCCCAGCAGGCGCAGGGTGGTCCAGGCCTGGCGGTGGAAGAGCCGGAGCCCCAGCACGGCGATGAAGCAGGTGGTCCAATCCAGGTACGGCAGGCTGCGCGGGTATGCCAGATCCGGGAGCAGGAGGCTGGCGGCGGCGAACACGAGGATGATCCCCAGCGAGATGGCACGCAGGAGGCGCGCCGCGAGGTCGACGCGCGAGACGAAGCGCGGCTGGTGGTACAGGCGGGAGAAGAAGAACACCAGGCTCAAGGTCAGCACCTGCACCGGAAGGAGCGGGGCGAGGGCCTCGAAGGGAGGCAGCGCGCCCATGCTGGCCGGGCTGAGTGGCGCCAGCACCAGGTAGAGGTCGTGGGCCATGCGCAACCCTGCCGCAAAAGCGGCGCCGTCGAGGGCGACCAGCGACGCCCGCTCCAGCCAGGCGCGGCGTCGGGTGGAATGACCTAGGCGCAAGACGGGTTCTCCATGCCGAGGGCACCCGATACCGGCCCTCGGCGCTGAGCATAGCACGGCCGCCGGGACGGCGTGAAGGCGCTCATCGGCTCAGGCCGACCGGCCGCGTCCCAGCATCTCCGCCAGGAGCCGCGGCCCTCCGCGCAGGGCCAGGCCGAGCAAGACCAGCAGGTGCACAGGCAAGCTGGTCTCGCGCGCGTAATGCTTGTCATAGAAGAGCCACATGGCGCGCTGGAACTCAAAGCGCGCCCGAGAGCTCGCGCGGCTGGCGGCTCGCTTGACATGGTGCACGACGGTCCGCGGCCGGTAGGCGACGCGCCAGCCCGCCTTCTTGAAGCGCAGGCACCAATCCAGATCCTCGCCGTACATCCAGAAGCGCTCGTCGAACAGTCCCACTTCGGCGATGGCCGCGCCGCGCACCAGCATGCAGGCGCCCACCACGCTGTCGACGTCGGCCGCCTGGTCCTCCGGAAGGAAGGTCATGTTGTAGCGGCCGAAGCGCGGATGACGTGGGAAACGGCGGGAGAGGCCCAGGAGCCGGTAGAAGGAGACCGACGGCGAAGGGAAGGAGCGCCGGCAGGCCGGGTCCAGCGAGCCGTCCGGTAGCAGCAGGCGCGGACCGACCACGGCCAGCGTCGGCTCCGCCTCCAGGTCTTCCACCAACTGGCGCACCGCTCCCGCCGGGACCACTGTGTCCGGGTTGAGGATCAGCGCATGGCGAAAGCGGGGCCGGCCGGGCGTATCGCCGGCGTCGGTGAAGCCCGCCTGCCTCAGCCCCAGGTTGTTGGCGCTGGAGAAGCCCAGGTTCTCGCTGCTCGCGACGAGCTGCGCCCAAGGGAACTGGTCGCGAATCAGGGCGACGCTGTCATCAGGCGAGGCGTTGTCCACCACCCAGACGGTGGCGGACAGGCCTTGCAGGCCTCCGCCGGCCAGCGACCGCAGGCAGTCCAGCAGGAGCGCCGCCGTACCGTGGTTGACGATGATGACGGCCACGTCGTCGAGCGTCGCGGCGCCGGGCGGATCGGACGGCGGGGAAGCGCCCCCAGCGACGTCATCGGCGCTCATGCCTGCTCCGACGTGTCGCCGCCTCCGGGCGCCGCGGCCAGCACCCGGTTGTCGCCGACGCGCCGGGTCAGGCGCACGCGGTCGAAATGCTCCAGGATGGCCTGGGCGAACTTGCGGCTGGTGCTGAAGCGATCGCGCAGATCGGCCAGGGTCATCGATCCCTGGGCCTTGATGAGCTCCACGACGCCCTGGCGCAGGTCGGCATAGGCCTGTCGATCGAAGAGCACCTCGGGCGAGACCAGCACGAGGTCGCCCTGCTTGATCAGGGCCTCCAGCACCTTGGCGCCCGCCTCCGCCTCGGCCTCCTTGAACGAAGGCGGGACGAAGGGCTGGGCCCGGAACCGACCCAGGAGCTGCTTCACCGCCTCGTCCTGGCTGCTGGAGAAGCGGACGCTGTGCCGCGGATCGCGCAGCAGCTCGCCCTCCCGCTGCATCCAACCGTCCTCGACGGCCCGCCGCGTCACGGCGGCCATCACCTCGGGCGGCAGCCGCAGCTGCCCGCGCAACTCCTCCGCGGGCACGCCCGGTCGAAGCGGATGGCGGTCGTGGTAGCGCAGCAGGATCAGCTCGGTCAGTCGACGCAGGCGGGCCCAGCCCCGGTCCGTGACCCACTGTCCGTCCAGGTTCAATACCCGACCGGCGGCGGCCAGCCGGGCGAGGGCGGCGTCGCGCTCCGGGGCCTCGAAGCCGAGATCCACCGGCTGCAGACGCTCGGCGACGCAGGGCTCGCGCTCGGCGAGCAGCTGCCAGACCACCGCCGCCGGTTCGCCGCCGGCGAGGTCGGCGAACCGGGCGCTGACCGCCGCGGCGAAGCGGCGCCGGCGACCGGGCGGGTGGCAGTCCAATACCCGCGCGCCGCCGATGGTGCGCTCCGGCGACGGCAGGCGCAGGACCAGGCGGTCGCCGGTGGCCAGGACCAGGGGGCGCTCGAGGCGCAGCTGCGCGTCTCCTTCGGTGCCAGGGGCGATGGCCTGGGCCCCGATGACCCTCAGGAAGGCCGGGGTCTCGGACGCCCCGTGGTAGACCTGCAGCCGCAGGTCATGCGCCAGGGCCTGCGGCAGTTCGGCCAGGGCGCGCAGCCGAACATCCACCAGCCGAGTGGGCGCGTACTGGTCCGGGAGCGAGACCAGAGTGCCCCGGGGAATGGCCGCCGGCTCCAGCCCCACCAGATTGATGGCCGTCCTGGAGCCCGGCCGGGCCTCTTCCGTCGCCTGCCCATGGGCGTGCAGTCCGCGGACGCGGCTGCGCAGCTGCTCCTGCGGCTGCAGCGAGACCGTGTCGCCCACGCGCAGGCTGCCGTCGCGCAAGGTGCCCGTGACCACCGTGCCGAATCCGGCCAGGCTGAAGGCACGATCGACGGACAGCCGCGGCCGGCCGCGGTCGACCGGTTCGGGGGCCTGCTCGACCAGTCGCTCCAGCGCTGCCAGCAGCAGGTCCAATCCGGCTCCGGTCTCGGCCGAGACGGGCACGATGGGCGCGTCGGCGAGGCAGGTTGGGGCCAGCAGGGCGCGCAGATCATCGGAGACGAGCGCGATCCAGTCGTCGTCGACCAGGTCTGTCTTCGTCAGCGCCACCAGACAATGGCGCAGGCCGAGGAGGTCCAGGATGGCCAGGTGCTCCCGGGTCTGGGGCATCGGACCCTCGTCGGCGGCCACCACGAGGATGCCGGCGTCCACGCCGCCGGCTCCCGCGAGCATGTTGCGGATGAAGTCCTCGTGCCCCGGCACGTCGACCAGGCTCAGCACGTTGCCGCCGGGCAGACGCATCCAGGCAAAGCCGAGATCGATGGTCATTCCCCGGCGCTTCTCTTCGCTCAGCCGATCGGGGTCCGTACCGGTCAAGGCACGGACCAGGGTGCTCTTGCCGTGATCGACGTGCCCAGCCGTGCCGACGACGACGACGCGGCTCACGGCCCTCCCCCGGCCTGGCGCCTGGCGCGCAGCGCCCGCCGCAAGGCCTGGCGCCGCTCCGGGGATTGCGCTCCCGGATCGCCGGAGGGCAGGTCGACATCGAAGGATTCGGCTCCGGCCAGGACGCTGTCACGCAGTCGGAGCATGAAGAGCCCCATCCGATGGCGCAGGCTGTCCAGGTCTTGCCGGCCCAGCTCCAGGCCAGCCGACAGACCCTCGGCAAGGGCGACCAGCTCGGCATCCATGCCGCCCCGCAGGGCGTTGAGCTCGTCGGCCAGGGCCTGCCGTTCAGCCAGGCGCTCCTGGGCGAGGGTGGTCCAATCCAGTCGCCGCCGGGTCAGGAACTGCTCCCAGATCCCCGCGCTCTCCTCGCGCAGGCCGACCAGGGCGGCGTCGACCCGTTCCGCTGCGACCCGGGTCTGTTCCTTGCTGGCATGGAATTCGACCCGCAGGCGGTCGGCCTCCAGTCGGGCCTGCTCCACCACGCCGCGCGCCTCGCGAAGGGTCTCGCTCTGCGCCTCCAGGTGGCCCTGCCAACGGCCGACCGTGGCCGCCAGCTCCTGCATCTGGGCCCGCGATTCCAGGATCGTCGCACGCAGTCGCTGCTCCTGCTGCCGCGCCTGTTCATCGCGAGACCCCAGGGAGGCGGCCAGGTGGCCCAGCCGGACGTCCTGCGCCTGCAACTGGCGCAGCAGGTCCGTCTGCTGCCGCGCAAGGGATTCCAGCGCCTTGTCCATGGCCGTGATCGCTTCGCCGCGCGCGACCAGCGGTTGGAGGCTGCGGTTCAGTCGCTCGCCCTCCTCCACGCGCTGGCGGCTTTGCGCCTGCAACTCGCTGCGCAGGGCATGGTCGCGGCTGGTCAGCTCGCCGGTCAGCTCCCGGCCCAGCTGCGTCAGGCCGGCCTGGAGCTGATCGATGCGCCGCAGGTCCACCGCCAGCTGCTCGGCGCGTTCGGCCAGACGCATCTGCTGGGCGCCCAGGGCCTCCACCTGGCCGGCGAGGCTGTGGTCACCCAGCAGCCGGTCGACCGCGGCGGCCAGACGCTCCACCTGCTCGTTGCGCCGGAGATCGGCCTGCTCCCGCTCGCGGGCGAGGCCTTCCATCTCCGCCAGCCGCGCGCGCAGCGCGCCGATGACGCTGTCCTGGCTGGCGAGCGCATCGGCGTTGCGCTGGGCCGCATCGGCCAACTGCTCGAGGAGCGCGTGCTGCGCGTTGGCGTCCGGCAGAGGCGTTGCGCTCAAGCGTTGAGCTCCACCAGCTGGCCGGTCTCCAGGAACACCACCCACTCGCCGATGTTCGTCACGTGGTCGCCGATGCGTTCGATGCTCTTGGCGGTCCACATCAGCTTGCTGGCGCGATCGATCGTCGACGGATCGGCGCGCATATCGGCCAGCAGGTCGCCGTAGCACTTGCGGTAGAGCGCGTCGATCTCGTTGTCGCGGACGGCGATGGCCCGGGCCGACTGGCTGTCGCGCTGCAGGAAGGCATCCACCTGACCCTGGAGCAGCGTGCAGGCCAGAAGGGCCATGCGTGGGATGTCGACGAAGGGCTCCGTCGGCGGGTTGTCGGCGATCTCGAGCGTGGTGACGGCGATGCGCTTGGCGTGGTCGCCGATCCGCTCCAGGTCCGTGATGATGGCGGAGATGGCGAGAATCTCCCGGAGGTCGGAGGCCAGCGGCTGCTGGCGCGCGATGATCTCCAGGATGTCGCGCTGCAGGTTGGCCCACAGGCGGTTGATGTCCTCGTCACCCTCGATGATCCGCCGCGCCAGCGGGCTGTCGTTGTCCACCAGGGACCGCGTGGCTTGATCGACCGCCGCGCCGACCTGATCGGCCATGGCGCGCAGCCGGTCTTCCAGGTTGCGCATTTCGGATTCGAATGCCGACCGCGTGCTCATGATCGATCCTGCTCGCTTTCGGGGGGCTGCTGCCGATGGCGACGATGTCAGCCGAAGCGCTGGCTCCGTAAGGGCGGCATTATAGAACAAGGGCGTCCGGCCGCAGCGTCCTCAGGGGTCGGGGTCGGGCTCCAGGCCCAGCCAGGGGAAGACGAGCTCGGGCCGGACGAAGATCCGGGCTTCCAACCACCAGGACGGCAGGCCCACTTCATGGAGCTCGGCGCGGTTGGCCAGCCAGCCGGCACCGTGGGCGGAATAGCCCAGCGAGTTGCTGCTGCCCGCGGGCAGACCGCTCCCTTCCCAGACCAGGCGATTGGCGCCGGCGAGGCGTGCCGTGCCGCTCTCGGCCAGGATCCTGTCCGGCAGGAGCTCCAGGCCGGCGGGCAAGGTATCGGTCAGGACGAAGCGCCCGCTGGGCTCGGTGCCGGTGTTGGCCAGATTGATGATGAACTTGACCGTCTGTCCGGGACGGACCTCGCGCTGGCCGTCCGGCACGCTCTTGGAGGAGCCCCGCAGATCCGGCGCGTTCACCCGCCAGGCCGTGCGCCGCCGCAGGGTCTGGTTGTCGCTGGTGATGGCCACCTGCGAGGCCTGCTCCATCGCGCGGGGCAGATCCGGCTCCAGTCGCAGGTTCAGGCGAAGGGCCAGCTCCTGGAAGCGCGGCAGGGTACCGCTCCAGCGCAGTTCGGAGCCGTCCAGGGCCCAGCCGGGCGGCAGGGGGGGTGAGTCCTCCAGCCGCGCGCCGCTCGGGAGGGTCCAGCGCACCGCGACGGGGGCCTCCGCGGCGGGTCCGCCATGGCTGAGGCGCAGCCGCAGGCGCACCAGGTCTCCGCCGCGGTAGGTCCCCGGCGGGAGCACCTTCCCCGCGGCATCGACCTGCTCCAGGGCGCTGGTCGTCCATGGGTTGAACCAGTCCAGCGCGTCGCCGATCACACGCTCGGAACATGACGGGGTCAACGTCGCGGCATCGAAGGCCAGGAAGACGGTCTTGTAGCCGGCGCTCTGCTCATACTGCGCCGCGATGGGCTCGCCCAGCTGGTTGAGGAGGGCGGCGCGGGCCAGTGGGACAGGGCGCGGGACCAGCCGGTCGCTGAAGTCCTCGGCCTGCGGCCTGGCCGCCAGCCTGCAACCCGACGGCAGATCCTGGTAGACCGATCCCGCCGCGCCGGTCAAGGGCCCTTGGTGGGCCTGCCCGGCGCTCTCCTCGAAGGTCTCCACGCCCAGGCGCTCCTGATGGAAGAAGCGCCCGTCGCGGTAGGGCGTTGCGGCCCAATGGTAGAGGTAGTCCTCGGAGGAGAGCAGCAGGCGGCCGCCGCCGTCCAGGTAGTCGGCCATGAGGCGCTGGATTTCCGGGCCGAAGTGGCGGTCCATCTTGAGCCCGCTGTAGCCCGTGAACCACAGCACCATTGGATAGCTGCGGAGGGTGCGGGTGGGCGGCAGGCTGGGCCGGAGCTGCAGCAGACCGAGCTCCAGATGGTCGTAGGGCAGCCCCAGCGCGCGCAGTGCCTCGAGGTAGCGCTGCTCGCTGTCGCTGCCGTAGTCCCCGTCCACCACCAGCAGCGGCGCCGGCGTGCGGGTCTCCACCGCGATGCGCCGCGGGTCGCCGGCGCCCTGGATCAGGACTTCCGTGAGGTCCGAGCTGCCATGCGCGCTGTTCGCGGGGATGCGCACCCTGATGCCCAGGACGGCGCTCTGGCAGCTGGCGAGCTGCAGGCGCCCGTCGCTGGCCTCGCCGAAATCCGCCTGGCGCAGCTCGGCGGGCCAGGCCCCGGCGGCCAGGCCCACCGTGTAGGCCGCGGCCGCCGCGCCGGTGTTGAGGACGGTCAGCCGATAGTCGGCGCTGCTGCCGGCGGTCTGGATGAGCCGTGACTGGCTCACGGCGGCGTGCAGGCCCGACGGGGGAGCCGGGGCCATCAGCGCCTGGATCACCCGATCCAGCAGCAGGGCGCGCGCCGCCGTATCGCCGATGCCCTCGATCCCGAACCCCAGCACCGCCGCGCGATAGCCGGTGCAGGTGTCCACCAGCGCCGCCGCGCCCTGGCCGCCGCCGTAGCGCAGGATCAGCCGCCCCCGGGCATCGTCGCGCAGGGCCAGCGCATCCGGCGAGGACTGGTTCTGCAGCCCGCCGGGATCGTTGAGGGTGAAGCGCAAACCGGCCAGCGGTCCGCCGGCGACGCCGCTGACCTGGGAGCCCCCGATGGCGGTGTCGGCGACCACCTTGACCAGCAGCTGATCGCGCACGTAGGGCAGCACCGGCCCGTTCTCGTTGCAGGGCTTGCCGGGAACCTCACGCCCCGAGTCCTGGCAGAGCAGGTCCTGCCCGGAGACCAGCAACCGCCCGCCGCCCGCCAGGTAGCCGCCGAGTTCGTAGGCGCCCATCACCTTGTTGGGGCTGGACAGCGGGCTGGCCCAGATCACGAGATCGTAACGCGCCATCGTCGCCGCGGTCGGCGGTCCGCCTGGCTTGCCGGGGCCGGCGAAGTCATCGCTCACGCTGTGCACGTCGTACAGGTAGCCCATCCGATCCAGGGCGGCGCGGTACAGGTCCACCGCGCCGCTGTAGATCCAGGCGTCGCCGTCCACCAGCAGGATGCGCGGGGCGCGCTGCAGCCGGTAGATCCGCGAGGTGGGCGCCGCGGCGCTGATCTTCACTGTGTCCGTCAACACCCGGTAGCCGAAGCGCTCCACGCGCAGGTCGTAGCTGCGTTCCGGCAGACGTTGGCTGAAGCCGAAGGTGGCGCTGCTGTCCAAGGTGAACGGCACGTCCGCCAGGCGGATGCTGCCGTCCAACGGCGCGCCGCTCTCAGCGTCCAGGATGCGCCCCTCCAGCACCCCCATGGGCTCGTCGAAGTCCAGGGAGAGCGTCAGCTGTGTGGTCTGGCCGGTGACGATCTTCACGTCGCGCTGGCTGCGGCGGCGGAAGCCGAAGGCCTCGGCGACGATGACGTAGCTGCCCGGATGCAGGTCCAGGGCGAAGCTGCCATCCGAAGGCGAGACGACGGTCGAGGCCATGGGATCGCCGATGGGCGAGGCGACCGTGATCCGGGCCCAGACGATGGCTTCGCCATCGGCGGCGCGGATCACCTGGCCGCGCAGCTGGCCGACATCGCTGACCGAGGCCACGGCGGCGTATGCGTTGACCAGGCCCCAGCCGCTGGCGCGGTCGGGAACGCCGGCGCCCAGAGGGGTGGCGGTGCGCCGCAGCAGATCCTTGAGCGCAGCCGGCTTGAGGCCCGGCCGGGCCTGCAGGACCAGGGCGGCCACACCGGCCACGTGGGGGGAGGCCATGCTGGTGCCGGAGAGTCGGCCCAGCCCGCCGCCGGGAAGGGTGGAGGTGATGCCCACGCCGGGCGCCATCACGTCCGGCTTGATCTCCTGCCAGGTGGAGATCCCTCGGGCGCTGCGGTTCCACACCGCGCGGTCCGCGGTCACGGCGCCAACGCCCAGGGTGGAGGTGAAGGTGGCCGGAGCCAGGAGGGAGTCGGGGTTGTTGCCCATGGCGGCCACCACGAAGATCCCGGCCTCCACGACGCGGTTCACGGCCTGCTGGTAGACGCCGATCTCCAGCGGCACGTCGGTGCCCAGGCTGAGGTTGACGATGTCCGGCCGATCCTCGCCCAGGTCGATGACCCATTCCAAGGCGGCGACCATCCAGCTGAGCGGGCAGCCGTCCACCTGGCAGGCGCGCGCCGCGATCCAGCGCGCGCCCGGCGCCACGCCGATGCCCCGCGGCGCCAGGATCGTGCCCAGCACGTGGCTGCCATGGCCCACACTGTCCACGGGATAGGTGTCGCCCAGACCGCAGAAGGCGTCGAGACCCCGGTTGCACCACCAGTTGCGGGCATGCCGGGGGCTGCCGCTGCTCTGCGTCCCGCGGTAGCTGGGCTGCAGCAGGGGGTGGTGGTAGTCCACACCGGAATCCACCACGGCGACGGTCACGCCGCGGCCGTCGACGCCCAGGAGGCGGCGGGCTTCGTCCACCTTGATCAGGCGCAGGTTCCACTGCAGCGAATCGTCGGCGGCGGTGCCGGCGACCACGGCGGGCCGCGGCAGGGCGGCCGGGTCCAGCCGCAGCCTGCCGTCGGCGATGACCGCCCGCAACTCCGGCCGCCGCGCCAGGGCGCGAATCAGGTCGCTGCCGTCCTGTTCGCCGTCTGCCGCGGCCGGCGCGGGAATCGTCCGCGAGCCGTCGGGCATCACGGCGAAGGTGAACGTCTTGGCGGTGGGGTC
>JBGAUA010000039.1:291-25425 GCA_044228875.1 Anaerolineae bacterium | reverse complement strand
GTTCGCCGTCTGCCGACCTGCCCTCAGTCCTCCGCCACCGGCCGCGCCGGCCGGCCGACTCGCGCGTTGCGGTCGATCGTGACGCCCCAGAGGTCCAGGCTGTCCGGGACGGGGGTGGGAGCGGCGGCGGTGGCCGTCGGGGCGGCGGATGTGGGGGCGGGCGTGTTGGTGGCCTGCCTGGGGCCAGACGGTTTCGTCCAAACGTAGATGCCGTCAATCACCCCGCTCTCCGGCGGCATGAAGTTCCCCGACCGCGACCAGACCGCCAGCCAGCCCTCCGGCTGTCTCGGGGCTACCGCCGGCATCAGGTCGAAGAAGACGCTGGGGCGCACCGCGAAGGGGCGGCCGTAGAACAGGCCATTGGATCGCAGGCGCTGGGCCTGGATGTGGATGCTCATCGCCGAGCCGGCGGGCGGGACCATCTGCCAGGCCAGCAGGCCGATGACCTCGTCCGCGGACGCGGCGTCCACCGTCAGGCTGGGGGACAGGCTGTGGCCGGGGCCGGCCACCAGGGCCATCTCCGCCGTGGCGCCGGGGCGCTTGAGGATGCCGCTGCGGTGCACTGTCACGCCGTAGAGGTCGGCCTCGCCGGCGCCGGCGCGGTCATCCACCCAGACCACCAGGAAGCCGTCGCCGCTGGAGGGGTCCGCGGCGATGGCGGGCTGGCCGGCGTTGGAAGGCCCGGCGGCGATGGCGAAGGGCGCGCCACGGGGCATCAGGGCATTGCTAAGGCGCAGGCCCCAGATGTCCATGCCATTGGTGGCCCCCAACTCGCTCCAGACCAGCATCAGTTCACCGGATCGGTCCGCGGCCACCGCCGGCTGGATCTGGTCGCCCGGCCGTTCCAACACCAGGATGGGGCTGCCGACGGAGGTTCCGGCCAGACCGTGGCGCTGGGCGTAGAGGTCGAAGTCCGCCCCGCCCGGTCGCTTCTCGGCCCATGCCAGGAAGCCGGGTCCGAAGGCCGGCGAGCGCTGGTCGCCCGCCTGCCAGCCCGGGACGCCCGAGCGCACAAAGGGCTGACCCAGGTTCTTGGAGCGCGCCAGGTCGTTGACCCCGTTCTCCAGGTGCTTGATGCGGATCTGACCGGTACCGCTGACCTCCTGGCTCCAGGCCAGCAGATGGTCGCCGCCGTCCACCTGGGTCAGGGCGGCCTCCATCTGGTCGATGTCTTCCGGTGCGCCGGGGGACGTCGGTTGGGCCATGACGGACCCGGCGGAGAACAGGCCGATACCGGCCAGCACGAGGGTGATGCGGAGGGTAGGGCGGAACATGGAGAGACTCCTGCCAGAGCGTCGGTGCTAGAGCGTCGGTATGTGGGCGCCAGAATGCGCCCGTCGCGCCGAACGGGCGCGTCGGGCCGAGCGGGAGCATAGCCGGATCAGGCCCGGCCTGTCAACTGGTGCCATCACCGGCCGGTCGCCACGGCGCGCGGCGACGCCCCTCCGGCATTGACGACCCGCCGGGCCTGCCCTACCATGCGCCGCCGCCGATCGGCGGCAGGTGACAGATCGGGCCATTCCCATGCAAGAGCGCATCCATTTCCTCACCCACTTCGGCCGCGATGCCCTGCGGATCGGTTCCCTGACCCCTACCTGGCGGCCCACCGCGCGCGCGCTGGCTTCCGAGGCGCTCAGGCGCGACGGTCCGCGGCGCATCCTGGAGGTAGGCACGGGCACCGGGGCGGTCAGCGCCGAGATCGCTCGCCATCTGGGCCCCCAGGACCGCCTGGTGCTTTACGAGCTGCATCCGGAGTTCGCCGCGTTCATGCGCCGGCGGCTCGCGGAGGACCCGGTCTTCGCCCGTCACCGCGAGCGCATCGAACTCCGTGAAGGCGACATCTGCGACCTCGACCCGGCGGAGCGCTTCGACACCATCGTGTCCACCATTCCCTTCATCAACCGCGGTCCGGAGACGATCGCCCGGATCCTCGGCGTCTACCGCAAGGCCTTGCAGCCGGATGGTGTGCTGTCCTACCTGGAATACGCCTACCTTCGGCGCCTCAAGGCACCTTACCTCAAGGGCGTCGCGGCGGACCAGGCGCGGGCCTCCGCTGCGGTGCTGGAACGGGAAGCGACCCCCTTCGTCTTTCGGCGGGACTTCGTCCCGCGCAATGTCCCGCCCGCCTGGGTGCATCACCTGCGCTTCGGCGAGGCCCGGGTGGAGGCGGCGCTCGAGCTGGCGCCGCTGGAGCATGACCGGAGGCTGGCCCTGCCGGCCGGCTGGGGCATCGCCACCCCGGGCCTGCCGTTCATCGTCGCGCCGGCGCTCCTGGCCGCCGGCCTGGCCGGACGATCGCCGGTCGGAGCGGCCGTCCTTGGCCTGCTTGGCCTGGGCTCCAGTGCCTTCTTCCGCGATCCCGAGCGCCGGGTCCGCCGCGATCCGACGCTGGCATTCGCCGCGGCTGACGGTCGGGTACTGGCGGTAGAGACCCTGCGTGACGAACGGTTGGGCGGTGAGGAATGGCTGCGCATCGCGGTGTTCCTGTCGGTGGCGGACATCCACGTCAACCGCAGTCCCGTGGCCGGCAAGGTGCTGGGCAGCTTCGACGAAGGCAGCGGCTATGCGCATGCCGGAACGCCGGCGGCCGAGCACAACATCGCGCGCTACACCAGTATCCAGGGCGTGCACGGGCTCTGCGTCGTCGCGCAGAGGGTGGGCGCGGTGGCGCGGCGCATCGTCACCTGGACCCGTCCGGGCCAGTTGCTGGCCCAGGGGGATCGCTATGGTCTCATCCGCTTCGGATCGCGGACGGACGTCTACCTGCCGGCGTCGGTCTGGCGACCGATGGTGGCACCCGGCGACCGGGTGCAGGGCGGCCTCAGCGCGATCGCGACGCTAGCCGATAGCGCACCGAGATGATGGGGCCGGAGACGAGGTACAACAGGGTGCCCAGCCAGACGATCTGGAAGCGGTGGTCCGACACCAGGACCAATGCCAAGGCCAGCAGGTAGACCCAGCGTGGCAGGCGGGGCAGGAAGGCCGACAGCCGCGGGTAGGGGAAGACGCTGACCATCAGGGCGGACAGCAGCAGGATCAGCAGCACCACGCCGTAGCCCTGCAACGCCTTGTGGGTCAGGAGGGTGATGGCCACGATGGACGAGACCACGGTGGTGGGCATGCCCTGGAAGTAGCCGGGCCGGCTGGGGACCGTGTTGTAGCGCGCCAGGCGAATGGCGCCGGCCAGCACATAGGCGCCCGCGGCGACGGCGGCGACGAAGACGGGGATGCTGGTATCGGCTGGATCCGCCCAGAAATACGCCAGTGCGCCGCCGGCCACGATGAAAGAGGTCATGTCCGCCAGGGAGTCGAACTGGGCGCCGAAGTCCGACGAGACCTCCCAGCGCCGTGCCAAAGGCCCGTCCAGGCCGTCGACGAGGGCGCAAGTGAGCAAGAGCCCCGCCGCCAGGGTCAACTGATCGTTCGCCACGGCGATGACCGAGACGAGACCCAGGACGAGGTTGATTCCGGTCACGCAATTGACGATGATGAAATGGAGGCGATCCTGCTTGTTCTTGTGCATGGCTGATCCACTGACCTTGATCTTGAGGTGTCTGCTCACCCCGACTTGGCCGATCCGCGCCGGCCTTAGGCATGGAAGTATGCGTTGCCAGGACGACGCGAGTCAACAGACGCTACTCGCAAGGCAGCGTCCCGGCGATGTCCCGGTAGATCCGCGCCAGATCGGCGGTGCTGGGCGCCAGGTAGGCCCGTTGGGCCCGGCCGGCCACCAGCGCGAGGAGTGGCGCGTCCACGTCGGCGCCCAGGCCGACGGTGTAGATGGCCGCGCCGGTGGCGGTCACCCGGTCGGCCGCGGCCAGGACGGCGGCGATCCGCCCTCCGTCCTGCCGGCCGTCGGTGAGCAGGACCACCGCGCTGCGCGCGCCCGAGCGCCGCTCGGCCAGGGTGACGGCCGCCTGCTGCAAGCCCAGGTCGATCCGCGTGCCGTTGCCGCTCTCCAGCCCGGCCAGGGCCGCGTCCACCGCCGGCCAGTTGTCCGCGAGCGGCAGGATGATGCGGCCCACGTGGTGAAAGCCGACCACCGCCGCCCGGTCACTCGGGAAGCGCAGGGTGCCTACCAGGTTCCGCGATGCCGTCACGGCTGCCGCCAACTTGCTGCCGCCACCCTCCGCCGGCGCCTGCATGCTGGCCGAGGCATCGAGGACCAGGACCACCTCCAGGAGCCGTCGCGGGCAGGCCTGGCGCAGGACTCGCGGCAGGTAGACGGGCGGCGGGGTGGGCGTAGGGCTGGCCGTGGCGGTCGCCGTAGGGGTAGCCGAGGGGGTGGCCGTCGCGCTCGGGGTGGCGGTGGGGCTGGGCGTGGCGGTCGGGGCCAGCACCAGGACGGAAGGTAGGGGAAAGTCCGCCTGGCCTTCCTGCTCCAGCCCGTCGCGGAAGCTCACCGCGGCGCCCGCGTTGGTCGGCCGCCGGCCGGGGACCAGTGGAATCACCTGGAAGCGCAGGCTGGTGCCGGCAAGGGGCACATCGTCCAGACGCCAGTTCAGGCTGCGCGCCGTGGGATCCCAGTCGGCCTCCGGGCGCGCGCTGCCAGTCACGTAGGCCATGTCGACGGGGAGGATGTCCTGCACCAGCGCCGATCGCATCAGGACCACGGCGGATACCCGGCCGGCGATGCCGCGGTAGATGCCCTCCAAGGCCAGGCCGCTCGGGCTGCTGAAGTACTGGTCCGGGCTGTCGGCGATGCGGCGCAGGACGTCCTCGTCCACGTATTGCGGCCGCCCGAAGCCGATGGCCCAACTGCTGATGCCGGCGCGGCGCAGGAGGGGAATGACGGTGTCGATCTGCTCAATGGGCGGGTTGCGGCCGGAATGCCGGCCGTCGGTCATGAAGATGAGGACCCGCCGTGCTCCCGGTCGGGCGCCGTTCTCGAGCATCTGTCGACCGGCGTCCAGGGCATCCACCAGGTTGGTGCCGAGGGCCAGTTGGATGCTGTCGATGGCCTGGGTCAGGGCCTGTCGATCGCTGGTCAGCGCCTGCGCCGTGACGGGGCGGCTGTCGAAGAGGATCAACCCGACCCTGACGCGGCTGGGGTCCACCGCGTCGACGAAGGCGCGGGCGGCGGCCTGCGCGCCCTGGATCCTGGTCTGCCGGCCGTCGGCGTCCGGGTCCCGCATGCTGAGCGAGCGGTCGATGACCAGGGCGACATCCGCCAGCCCGGTCGCTTCCGGACAGTCGCCGGTGAGGGTCAAGGTGACGGTTACGGCCCGGCCCAGGGGCAAGATGGCCGGGTCCGCCTGTTTGTCGGTGGCGACGCGGCAGGCGCTGGCCTGGCGGGTTGGTGCCGCCGGCGAGATGCGGCTGAGGACAGGCAGGGCGAAGCCCAGGCCGATGACCACTGCCAGCCCAAGTATCTGACCGGATTGCCTTCGCTGAGCCATGTGTCTCTCGCCCGTCTGGCGACCGCGTGTCGCCGTCTCCGGTGGTTGAACCACCGCATGCCACGCATGCAACGCGGCCGACAGGCCCCAGGATAGCAGCGAGGGCGGCGACCGTCGCGGTCGCCGCCCTCGCATTCCTGAAGGAAGGTATTCGTGTTGAGTTGCTCTGGGCCCGAGGCGATCGTTCTACAGCGATTGGCCCGCGGCTCAGGCCTTGCCCGCCGGGATGCGGGAGCAGCTGCAGCCGCCCGCCAGGTGTCGCTCATCCGCCCTCGGGTACATGTGCATGATCATGGCAACGACCATGGGCAGGAAGACAACGGCGTTGTAGAAGAGATGCAGCTCCGGGCGCGGGAACCACAGCTGGCCGATGCTGGTGAAGCCCTTGGCGCCGAAGAAAGGTCGGCCGGCGATGGCCTGCAGCTGCAGGATGGAATGCTCGACGAAATGCCAGCCCTGGATGGCCAGGCTGAGGTTCCACCAGAAGCGGCTGCGGCCCAGGAATCCGGGGCGCAGGGCGATCAGCCCGACCAGCATGAACAGCGCGTAGGCGAAGTGCATGATCTCGGTGGAGACCAGCCAGGGCTGCCACAGGCCGAGGAAGCCGAGCGACTGCGGGCGCGGCCACTTGAGCACCCAGATCTGGTAGGCCTGGGTCAGGTGCTCGACCCAGTGGAAGAGCACGATGGCGGTATAGGCCCAGAGCGCCGGCTCGTGCCAGCGGCCGTTGAGGCGATCGAGCAGCGGTTCGCCCGAGGCCGGCTTGGTGTGGGTCATGGTGGTCATGAGGAGACTCCTGGCTTGATGATGACGGCGAGACTGAACCGTGGCAGTGTACGCGCGCGGAGTGCGGTGCCGCAACGGGGGGACTGCCGAAAGAGGTCAGGGTAAACCCTCGATCCGGCCGGCGGGGCGTCGGGAATACCCGGATGGACGGCAACCGAAGCCGGCGCCATAATCACCTGCTGATGTCTTCGCTCAACACCTCGCGTTTGCGCCAACGTCGCCTGCCACCCGCCGTGGCATGCCGATGCGTACTGCCGCCGGCAATGCTTCTGGCGCTGGCGCTTCTATTCCCACGTCCGGCGCTCGCCCATGGCGGCGAGCACATCATGCAATTGGACCACGCCGTGGTCGGGGACTACCGGCTCACCCTGTGGACCGGGCCTGAGGTGCTGCGTCCTGGGCAGATCCTTTTGGAGGCCTTGGTCTCCGATCCTGCCGCCGACCAGGCCGTGAAGGGCATGAACCTGCGCTACGAGGTCCAGTACGACAACGGCCACCACCAAGGCCAGGTGCTGGAGCTCGCCGCCGCGCCCCTGGAGACCCTCTCGGAGCGCAACCTGCGCGAGGAGCTGCATCTGGCGGTCGCCGATCTGCGCGAGGTCGGTCCCTACCAGGTGCGGGTGATCGTCACCGACCCTCGGGGCATGGAGCATCGGTCCGAGCTGACGATCCAAGTCGTGCCCGACAACCCTTGGATGGCGCCTGTCCTGTACGCGCTCTCCAGCATCACGGCGTTGATCTCGCTGGCCTTCCTCTGGCACACGATAAGGCGCCTGCGCTTCTGGAGGCTCGGGCGGGCTGCCGTCCTTCGGACCTGAACAGCGTCGACCCTGGCCGAGCCGTCGCCACGGATGGTACAATGCCGACAGCATCCGCCCCCGGCCATCGCCACGAGGGTCCGCCCATGGAATCTAGAGCCGACGTCGTCTTCTCGCCGCCCAACGCGACCACCGTGGCCGCGTCGGGCGTGGACCTGCGCGACCTGGTCGCGCGCCTCGGGGAGGCGGTCCTGTCGCATGACGCGGGCGACGGCAACCGCGAGCCCTCGGCGCTCTTGATCAAGGACGCCTTGCCTGACGCGGCGCGCTGGCTCAAGGAGGAGCGAGGCTACGTCTACCTCCGCTCCCTGACCGCCGTGGACTTCTGGCAGCGCGGTTCGCCCCGCTTCCAGGTGGTCTATCACCTGGCGGCCATCCCGGCGGGCATGCTGGCCGGGGATCCCCGCCCGCGGCCGGAGGAGCCTACCCGCCTGTTGCGCCTGAAGGTTGGTCTGCCGGAGGAGCGTCCGGTGGCCCCTAGCCTGACCGGCATCTTCCCCACCGCCGGCTTTCACGAGCGGGAGACCTTCGACATGTTCGGCATCGAGTTCGCCGGGCATCCGGACCTGCGCCGCATCCTCATGCCCGAGGGATACGAGGGCTTCCCGCTGCGCAAGGACCATCCGCTGCGGTACGAGGAGATCGCCTTCTCCTTCAACCAGGAGACGGTCTACGCCTCCAAGCCCTTCGCCAAGGAATGAGCGCCATGGCCATCGACGAGTTCAGCCTGCTGGAGACCCCCGCGCCGCCGCAGCGGCCGCTCGCCCCGGCCACGCCGGTGCACGACGAGCCCATGGTGCTCAACGTGGGGCCGCATCACCCGTCCACCCACGGGGTGCTACGGGTGGTCGTGCAGCTGGACGGCGAGCGGGTGCTCAGCCTGACCCCGGACATCGGCTACCTGCACACGGGCATCGAGAAGACCTTCGAGAACAAGAGCTACGTCAAGGGCGTCACCTTGGCGCCGCGCATGGGCTACCTCTCGCCGATCAACAACCAGCTGGCCTATGTGCTGGCGGTGGAGAAGCTGTTGAACGTTGAGGTGCCGCCGCGGGCCACCGTGGCCCGGGTCATCCTCACCGAGCTGGATCGCATCGCCTCGCACCTGGTCTTCCTGGGCATCCACGCCCTGGATCTGGGCGCGTCGTCGGTGATGCTCTACGCCTTCCAGGAGCGCGAGATCATCCTGGACCTCATGGAGATGACCGGCGGCCAGCGCATGTTTCCGCCGTTCATCCGACCAGGCGGCTTGGCCATGGACCTGCCGGAAGGTTTCGAGGCCGCCGTGCGGAACATCCTGGACCGCATGCCGGCCGCTGCCGACACCTACGAGCGGCTGTTGACGGACAACATCTTCTGGCGGGGTCGCACCGAGGGGGTCGCCGCGCTCACGAAGCAGCAGGCGCTCGACTGGGGCGTGACCGGCGCCTTGTTGCGCGCCACGGGCGTGGCCTACGACCTGCGCCGGGCGGTGCCCTATCTGGGGTTTGAGGACTACGACTTCGAGGTGCCGGTGTTCACGGCCGGTGACGCCTACGCCCGCTACCTGATCCGCATCGCGGAGATCCGCGAGTCGGTGAAGATCCTGCGCCAGGCCCTGGACCGTCTGCCCGGCGGTGCCTTCATCACCGCCGACCGCAAGGTGGCCCCGCCACCCAAGGCCGAGCTGGCCAACAGCATGGAGGCGGTCATCCACCACTTCAAGCTGTGGACCGAGGGCTTCCGGCCGCCGGCCGGCGAGGCTTACGTGGGCGTGGAGGCTCCTCGCGGCGAGATGGGCTTCTACGTGGTCAGCGACGGTTCCGGCAAGCCTTGGCGGGTCCACATGCGCTCGCCCTCCTTCACCAACCTGCAGGCCTTGGAGACGATGGTCAAGGGCGGGCTGATGGCGGATCTGGTCACCGCCGTGGCCAGCCTGGACCCGGTGTTGGGGGAAGTGGACCGCTAAGGGCATCGATCCAAGGAGACAGGGACATGCGAATCGTACTTCGGGTCGCTTTCGTGCTGACGGCCCTGCTTGTCGGCGCCTGCGCCACTCCCGCGCCGGGCGACCCGACGGCGGAGCAGCCCACGGATGCCGCGCCGCCCACCGGCTTGCCGGAGCCGGCCACCATCGTCGCGCCGGTCGACGCCCAGTCGCCGGAAGCGGCCGCCGAGGCCCTGTTCCAGGCTTGGATGGCCGACGATCGCTCTGCCGCCGAGGCGCTGATGGACCCGGCGGCCGACGCCGACCTGGACGCACTCTTCGCCCAGCCCTTCGACGCCGGGGCGGGCTGGTCCTACGACCATTGCGAGGGGGCGGCCGGTTCGGTGTTCTGCACCTGGCACGCGACGTCGGCGACGCTGGTCGTTCGGGTGCGCGGCGTGGAGCCGCCGCCGCTGGTGACGAGCATTCGCATGGAGTCCGCCGAGGCGCCCTGAGCCGCGGCCCCTCGCCGGCGCCGGCGAGGGCGCCCGACCTTTGACCGTCCCCGCGGGGGTGCATACACTAGCCCGGCGCGCGGCCCGCAGGCGGCCGGCGCGCCCGACCCGCGACCGAGCGGGTGCACGGCGGGCCGGCGGCGACGGTCGGCGCCCTCAGGAGAATCCGCCCCATGTCTGATCTGCTGCGACAACGCTTCGGCCCGGAAGTCCAGGCCGCCTTCGCCCGCTATCCGGCCGGGCGCGAGAAATCGGCCGCGCTGCCGCTCCTCTACCTGGCCCAGGCGGCCTACGGTTACCTGAGCACCGAGGCCATCGAGGAGGTGGCTCGGCTGATCGGCGTGGACAGCACCCATGTGCGGGGCCTGGCCGGCTTCTACTCGCTCTTCCTGGAGCAGCCCCACGGCGGCTACGTGGTGCAGTACTGCAACGACCTGCCCTGCGCCCTGCGCGGGGCGGACGATTTCCTTCCGGTGCTGGAGGACAAGCTGGGCTGCAAGGCCGGTGAGACCAGCGCCGACGGGCGCTTCACCCTGGAATGCGTCATGTGCCTGGCGGCTTGCGACCGGGCGCCGATGGCCCAGATCAACCTGGAATACGTGTACGACCTCAGCTCGGAATCCCTGGACCTGCTGGTGACGCAGCTGCGGGCCAAGGCGGCGTCCGATCCCGAGCGCCGGGCGCCCTTCGGCTTCGGGCCGCCCTCGGAGATGAAGTGACCCATGCCCCAACTGAACCTGGTCCTGCGTCATCGCGACATCCCTGGCCTGCATGAGCTCGCCGTCTACCAGGCCAACGGCGGCTACGCGCAACTCAAGCGCGCGGTCACCGAACTGTCGCCCGAGGGGGTCATCGACATCGTCAAGGCCTCGGGCCTGCGCGGCCGCGGCGGCGCGGGCTTCCCGACCGGTTTGAAGTGGTCCTTCGTGCCCAAGGGGCCGGGCCAGAAGTACATCGTGGTCAACAACGACGAGTCGGAGCCAGGCACCTTCAAGGACCACGAGATCATGCTGCGCAATCCCCACCAGCTCATCGAGGGCGCGGCGATCGCGGCCTACGCGGTGGGGGCTTCGGCGGTGTACATCTACAGCCGCGGCGAGTTCTGGAAGGACGCCCAGAGCTTCGACCGGGCCATCGCCGAAGCGCGGGCGGCTGGGCTCCTGGGGCCCAAGCTCTTCGGGACGGACGTCGACCTGGAGGTCTACACCAGCCTGGGCGCCGGGGCCTACATCTGCGGCGAGGAAACGGCGCTGCTCTCGAGCCTCGAAGGCGACCTGGGTCAGCCGCGGCTGAAGCCGCCCTTCCCGGCGGTGGCCGGCCTCTACGCCCGGCCGACGGTGGTGAACAACACGGAGACCCTGGCCAACGTGCCCCTGATCCTGGAGCGCGGCGCGGACTGGTACAAGGGCATCGGTACGGAGAAGAGCCCGGGCACCAAGGTCTGCTGCGTCTCGGGCCACGTGGAGCGACCGGGCAACTTCGAGATCCCCTTGGGCACGCCCTTCAAGGAGCTGCTGGCCATGGCCGGCGGGGTCTGGAAAGGCCGGCGCCTCAAGGCGATGATGCCCGCGGGCGCCTCCTCCCCCGCCACGCCCGGCGAGCTCTGCATGGATCTGCTGCTGGACTGGGAGAGCATGGCCGCGGCGGGCTCCACCCTGGGCTCGGCCAGCTTCATCATCATGGACGAGACGGTGGACATGGTCTGGGTGGCCATGAAGACCAGCCAGTTCTTCAAGCACGAGAGCTGCGGCAAGTGCTCGCCCTGCCGCGAGGGTACCTTCTGGCTGACGAAGGTCTACGGCCGCCTGAACGCCGGCACGGGCACGGCCGAAGACGTGGCCTTGGTGGGCGAGATCATCGAGCAGATCCGCGACAAGTGCTTCTGCCCCCTCGGCGAGTTCGCCCTCAGCGCCCCACGCTCGACGATGGCGAAGTTCCCGGAGGATTACCGGCGGGCGGTTGAGAACGGCTGAGGCTGATTCAGTTGGCCCCGCCCAGGTTCTCGAGATCGGCCAGATCTTGATGGCGCCCGGAGCTCAGTTTGTTCTGCCTCAGATGGTCCAGGCCGATGAAGTTGACCTCGATCCCGTCAATCGTCTCACGGACTCGGCCCTCCCACGCTTCTTTGAACGAAGGTCCCGGCACCGAGGTCAGTAGGTCGATTCGGTTCGGGGGGTAGCCGAGTTGGACGATCTGATCGGTCACCAGGAAATCCGCTTCCACCAAGCCAAGTGAAGCGAACCCGAAATCGGCGAGCGCGTTGACCATGGCGCGAGCATTGTCCGGCGTGGCATCCACCCAGATGTCGAGATCCTTGGTGTAGCGCGGATAGCCGTGAAAGGCGACAGCGTAGCCGCCCACCACCAGGTAGCGGACGCCTCTAGCGTCTAACGCGCTGACAAACGCCTTGAAGTCGGGGTTCAGCACCGTATCTCCAGAGGTGGTACTCGCGTCGGATGGACTCGAGGGCCGCGAGTCGCTCTTGCGGTGGCCGGGAGCGCCAGTAGGCGGCGTCCGTGGGCTGGCTGTGCAAGGGGATCTTGGTGACAATAGGTTGGATCATGGAGGGTCGAGTCTGGAGGGCCGCCATCAGTCGGGCAGGAAGGACGCTGGCAGGGTCTTCAAAGCATAGCAGGCCCCCTTCGCCGGACCCCGCTCCGGCTACGCTCCGCCCCCGGTCTGTGATACGATAGCGCGTCGGCGCCGCCGCCCCGCCGCGCGGGATTCCGCCGTCGCCGCTTCGCCCTGAACCCGCCGCCCTCTCCCCCGCCAGCCGAGTGAGCGCATGAGCACGAAGACCGTCACCGTCAGCATCGACGGGCAGCAGATCACGGTGCCGGCCGGCACCACCGCCGTGGACGCCGCGGCCAAGGTGGGCGTGGAGATCCCCATCTTCTGCCACCATCCGCGGCTCGAGCCGGTGGGCATGTGCCGCATGTGTCTGGTGGAGGTGGGGACGCCCAAGGTGGACCGCGCCACCGGCCAGGCCGAGCTGGACGCCGAGGGGCGGCCGGTGATCGGCTTCATGCCCAAGCTGCAGGCCGGCTGCACCACGCGCTGCACGGAGGGCATGGCCATCCGCACCCAGACGCCGGTGGTGGCTGAGGCGCGCGAGTCGGTGCTGGAGTTCCTGCTGACCAGCCACCCGCTGGACTGCCCGGTCTGCGACAAGGGCGGCGAATGCCCCTTGCAGAACCTGACCATGCGCTACGGCCCCGGGCAGAGCCGCTTCGTGTGGGGCGAGAAGTTCCACTTCAAGAAGCCCGTGCCTCTGGGGCCGCTCATCGCCCTGGACCGCGAACGCTGCGTGCTCTGCGCCCGCTGCATCCGCTTCGAGGATGAGATCGCCGGCGACCAGGTGCTGGGCTTCGAGAGCCGCGGGCGGGGCATGGAGATCGTGGCTTTCGGGGAGGAGCCTTTCAAGAGCTACTTCTCCGGCAACACCACCGACATCTGCCCCGTGGGCGCCCTGACCACCAAGGACTTCCGCTTCGAGGCCCGGGCCTGGGAGCTGGTGGGCCATGCGGGTGTCTGCGGCCACTGCTCCGTGGGCTGCAACCTCATGCATGACGTGCGCTTCGGGCGCGTCGAGCGGGTGATGCCGCGCCAGAATGAGGCGGTCAACGAGATCTGGCTCTGTGACAAGGGCCGCTTCGGGCATGCCTATGCCCAGGACCAGGAACGGCTGCGGACGCCCCTTGTCCGCAAGGACGGCAAGCTGGTCGAGGCCGGCTGGGACGAGGCCCTGGACGCCGTGGCGGTGGGGCTGTCCGCGGTCCAACGGGAGCGGGGAGCGGCAGCCGTCGGCGGCATCGCCGGGAGCGGCCTGGCCAACGAGGAGCTCTACCTCTTCGGCAAGCTGCTGCGCGGCGTCCTGGGTACGAACAACGTCGACCACCGCGGGGGAATCCTGCGTGACGACCTCATCGCCCGCTCGGGCGCCGGCGCCGACCTGCGTCTGACCGAACTGGGTGCCGGCGATGCCGTTCTGGTGGCCGGCCTGGACGTGGAGGAAGAGGCGCCGGTGCTTTTCCTGAACCTGCTCAAGGCATTGGGACGCGGCGCCAAGGTGGTCGTCCTCTCCGGCCGGCCGCAGAAGCTGGACGCCCACGCGGACCTGGCGCTGCGCTATGCGATGGGGGGCGAGGATGACGTGGTGGCGGCCCTGGCGCGGGCGATGGCTTTGCGGCCGACTGCGCCAACGGCCTCCGGTCCGGCTGCATCCGCGACGCCGTCGGCCGTTGCGCCATCGCCCGCTGCGCCCTTGGACGCGCCCGGTGATACGGATGCCACCGAGGCGGTCGAGACCACCGCTCCCGACGCCGCGGCTGCCCGCCGGTCCGCCTTGGCGGAGGCGCTCGCCGCCTTCAGCGCCGACGGACTGGTCGGCCGCCACCCCCTGCGGCCGGAGGATCTGGACGCGGCGGCCGCGCTTCTCGGCGACGCCGCGCGATTGCTCGTGCTCTTCGGCCAGGAAGCGGCCGATGCCGGATGGGCTCCGGGTCTAGGGGCGGTTCTCGCCGCCGCTGGGCAGACCGCCGAAACGGGAAGCGGCCTCGTGGCCGTGGGCCGCCACGCCAACAGCCAGGGCGCGGCCGACATGGGCCTCCTGCCGGACTGGCTGCCAGGCTACCGCCGGGTCGACGACGCGGCCGCACGCGAGGCGCTGGCCGGCCTGTGGCCCCATGCCGTTCCCGACGCTCCGGGACTGGACGCCGCGGCGATGCTCGCGGGAGGGGTGAAGGCGATCTACCTCATGGGCACCGACCCTGCGGGCGATGATCCCCGCACGGCCGCGGGTCTGGCGAGTATGGACTTCCTGGTGGTGCAGGACCTCTATTTAACGGAGAGCGCCAGGCAGGCCCACGTGGTGCTTCCGGCCATGTCGGCGCCGGAGCGCGAGGGAACCTACACCAACATGACCCGCCGCGTGCAGCGCTTCTACGCCGCCGTGGAGCGCATGGGCCGGTCCCGCGCGGATTGGAAGATCCTGCGCGATGTCTGCCAGCGCCTGGGCCACGCGGCGCCGTACGCCACCGCCGCCGACGTCTTCGACGAGATCGCCAGGGCGGCCCCTTCCTACGCGGGTCTGTCCTACACCCAGCTCGGCCCCCCGTCGCCGCCGGAGCCCGAGGCCACCCTCCTGCCCTTCGCTCCCCAGACGGAGTCGCGCAAGGTCAGCTACCAGGGCACGGCCTACGTGGCGGACCTCGGCGAGGGCTGCGTATGGCCGGCCGCCGGTGACCTGGACAGCGCGGCCGGCTGGCGCCCGCGCGCTGCCGCGGCCAAGGCGGTCGCCACCAGCGGCGCTGCTCCGGCCCGCCTGCGCCTGGTCCCGGTGCCTACGCTTTATGACGGCGGCACCCGCATCAAGGCCGCGACCATCCTGCACCCCTTGGTGCGCCTACCCTACGTGCAGCTCAGCCCCTTCGACAGCACGGCCCTGGGCCTGGCCGCCGGCAGCCGCGTGCGCCTGAGCGCCCCGGCCGGCGCGGTCACCGCCGAGGTCGAGATCCGCGACGGCCTGACGCCCGGCATGGTGTTGGCCCCCGAGGGTCTGGCCTGGGAGCGCCCGCTGGCCAGCCTGCTGGACGGCGCGCCGACGGTGATGGTGGCGGTGGAGCGGGTGGGGTAGAGGGCGGAGCGGTGATCGGGTCATCTGGAATCGGACGGTGTTGCAGATGGGTGACCAGTCCGGCACGGGAGATTCTGCGGCCGAGTTGCAGCATCCAAAGGACCGGGATAAACTGGTTGTCGACTGGTTGAAAGGGGCTATGCCATGAATGCAGTCATCGGTGCCTTCGAGGCCAAGACCCACTTCTCCGAGCTGCTCGAGCGGGTGGAGAGAGGCGAGCGCATCACCATCACCAAGCACGGCCGTGAGGTCGCCGAACTGGTGCCGACGGGGAGCGTCGACTTCGCGGCGGCGCGGGCTGCGGTCGAAGGCATCCGAGCACTGAGCAAAAAGCTTCCTGAGACTGATCTGTCCTGGAAGGAACTGCGGGACGAAGGGCGCAAGCATTGACCGCATGCCGCTTAGTGATCGACTGTTCGGTGACCGCGGCATGGTTGCTTCGAAGCCAGCGTACGGATCTGACCGAAGCCATCCTGGATCGCGCTTCACGTGAAGCGATACTGGTGCCGCCCCTCTGGCATGTCGAGATGGCCAACGTGCTGGTGGTGGCACAACGTCGTCGATTGGCTACGGCCTCTGAAGTGACAGAGTTCGTCAATCGCCTCGGTGATCTCGCGTTGGTGACTGCAGTAGACTCTGGTAGCCGGAGCCTTCGAGATGTCAGGATCCTCGCCGTGGAACAGAAGCTGTCTGCCTACGATGCCGTCTATCTGGACCTTGCGATGCGTACCGGACTGCCGTTGGCCACCAAGGACGAAGATCTCATCAAGGCGGCGAAGCGGGTGGGTGCGGTCATCGCGCGCGGCTGAGCATCCTATACCTGCAGCAGGTCATTCATGCCAGCCTGTGTCAGCTCCTGCTCCGACCATCCCGCTCGCTTGAGCCGAGCCAGGATCATCTCGTCCGGGACCCCCGCCCCTTGCATACGCTCGATGTAGCGCGAGACGCTCGGTCTACCGGATCCCGTGGCGGTCGAGCGGCCCAAGGCGGGCGCAGTCGCACTGTGCTGATTGACATACAGCACGGCGAACAATAGTTCGATCAGTCCGAGCTGGACATAGCCCACGATAACAAGCAAGGGGATCCAGACAATCAGGCCAACGCCAGCTGTGCACACGATCGAGAGGAACACCAATTGGCCCAACGTCCCGGCACTGCTTTCGCCGGAAATGCCACCCGTCAAGGCTAGGAAGAGGACCAACTCAACGACACCGATCGCCAGGGAGATGAAGAAACGCGTGAGCGTGATCATAGCTCGTTGTCCATAACCGTCTCCCAGTACCGCACGAAGGCGATGATCAGGGCCGCGTAGAAGGGGATGGCCACCGCCACCTCCACCGGCACGTCCAGGAACGCCAGCTTGTAGCCCGTGAAGTTGGCCGTCGCGCTCTCGCCGTAGACCCGGTAGCCGTGGCGCATCAGCCAGGCTTCCACCGGCAGGACCACCGCCGTGACCACCGCCATGCCCGCGAGGAAGCGGGCCGGGATCGGCGCTTCCGGCAGGGCCAGCTGCACGGTCACCGCCGCCGCCCCGATGGCCAGCACCCAGAAGCCCAGCAGGATGACGTTGATGTCGTGGAAGAAGACCGACCAGGCTGGGAAGCCCACGTTCCTGACCATCGGCTCGGTCATCACCTCGAAGAGCATCACGCCCAGGGCGGTAAGCGCCGTCGCCCGCAGCCAGTAGCGGCGCTTGACCGGGATCAGGGCCCGGTCCTCCAGGACCAGGGACCAGAGCCGGTAGAAGGCCAGGACCAGGGCGCCGAAGACTGGCGTGTAGTACAGGATCTCCGCCGGCACGTGGTCGATCTGGATGCCCGACACTGCCTGCAACAGCTCTTCCGCGTAGCTGCGGATGCCCAGGCGCACTGCCGCCAGCTCCTCGATCACAGCCAGGGGCGTGAAGATGGCCAGGGTGATGGCGAAGGATTGCCAGGCGCGGGCCGCCGGCCAGCGGCGATCGACGAAGGTGGCGATGGCCAGCAGGGTCGCAGACCAGGCCACCGTCATCACCCAGCTCACGTCGTGGTATACGTAGGCGTAGGTTCCCAGGCGCTCGTTGAGCCACATCGGCGCCGTGAACATCTCGAAGATCAGGATGCCCAAGGCCATGATGCCAAGGCGGGCGGGGAGCTGGTCCAAGAAGCGGCGCAGGACCAGGATGCCGACGACCGAACCCGCCAGCAGGGTGGCCACGTAGGCCATCGTCGGCGGCGTCATCTGTTCCACGAAATCGCAGTGGAGCAGGACCGTCAGGGGCATCAACATAGGCTATCCCTCCTCGATCGTGAAGCGGTTGACGGCGATCTCCATCGTCGGTACGACCGTCGCCGCGACCCCTGGCATCCGCCGGCGCTCGCCATCGACCGCCACCCCGTCCAGCTTGCGGAACTCCGAATCCTGCACCTTGCAGCCGCCCCACTTGGCCCGGCAGAACTCGGCGCGGGTGGTCAGGCCTTCCCAGAGCTGCCAGAGCGGCGCCTCCAGGACGTTGCCGAAGCGGGCGTGGTTGAAATCGCAGGACATGATGTCGCCGTAGGGCGATACATAGAAGTAGCTGGTGCCGCAGGAGCAGCCCACCGAGCGATGGCTGGTCACGTGGGCGAAGAAGGTCAGGCCTGGGGCCTTGGCGTCGCGGTGGTAGCGGGCGGCGCCCTGCATCATCCGCTCCACCCAGCCATGGTTGTCCACCAGGTCCGTCCGGCCTGCGTAGCGCCCCGTGGGTAGGGCGTCGAAGACCAGCACTTCGTGGACCCGCTCGCGCTTGGCCAGTTCCATGATGCGATCCAGCTCGCCCGCCGCCCAGGACTCCGGGGTCATCGTCACCGAGAAGCCCGTGCTCATCCCCAGCTGCCGCGCCCGGCGGATGCCCGCCAGGGCCTTGTCGAACAACCCTTCTGCCCGCCGGAAGCCGTCATGCGCCGCCGGGTCCGCCGCATCGATGCTGACAAACACCGAATCCAAGCCCGCTGCCGCCAAGGTCTTCGCTCTCACTTCCAGTTGCGAACCGTTGGTGAAGAGCACGGTGGTCGACAGGTCCTTGTCCACCGCGCGGATCAGCTGCGGCAGGTCTTCGCGCAGCAGCGGCTCACCGCCTACGAAGTTGATCACCGAGACCCCCAGCTCCTGGGCGTCGGCGATGAGCTTCACCATCTCCTCGCCCGACAGCACATGGCGGCCCGGCTCCTCCACCGCGGCGAAGAAGCTGCAATGCTCACAGCCCGCGTCACAGACGTCGTTCACCGCCAGGCTGACCATGTTGGGCAGGTTGCGGTTCTGGATGCCGCGGTAGAGGATGCGCGACAGGAAGTTGGCCGAGGGCCGGCTGAAGAGCGCCGGCGTGGTCAGGGAGGCCACCGGATGACCGCGACGGTAGTGGATGACCTTGTCGTGGCCCAGGTAGATGCGGTAGAGGATGCGCGTGAAATCTGCGCCATAGCCCAGGGCATGGGTGGCCATGAACCAGCGCAGGCGTAGATCGGACCAGCTGAAACGCATGGCGGGCTCCCGAGCCGCGGCGTGGGCAGGGGAGAGAAGGGGCGCGGACGACGGAGATGCCGGGGCTCGCGGAACATTGTACGGGATCCGCGGCTGCTCGCAACCCCCCCCACGACCGATCCACGCCACCAGGATGGTAATGCGGTGACCACTCCGCGACCCCTGGCCGCGGACGGCCCTTGTGGTATCATGCCGGCCCATGAAGCCAGACCTCACACCCACCACCTGGATCCTCCTGGAGGCCGTGGTCAAGGGCGCCATCGTCATGGGGGCCTTGCTCACCGGGTTCGCCTACAGCACCTGGTTCGAGCGCAAGGTGATCGCGCGCATGCAGGTGCGCCTCGGGCCCACCAAGGCCGGTCCCGCGGGCCTGCTGCTGCCGGCGGCGGACGGGCTCAAGCTCTTCTTCAAGGAGAACATCATCCCGCGGGCGGTCGACAAGGGCATGTTCTTCCTCGCGCCGCTCATCAGCATGACCGTGGCCATGCTGGCGTTCGCGGTGATCCCGGTGGGCGACCCCACCGAGGTGCCCTGGCGTGAAGGGCTCTTCCCGTTGGTCATCGCCGATTTCGACGTGGCCCTGCTCTACCTTCTGGGCGTTACCAGCTTCGCCGTCTACGGCATCGCGCTGGCCGGCTGGGCCTCCAACAACAAGTACGCGCTGATCGGCGGCCTGCGCGCCGGCGCGCAGATGATCTCGTACGAACTGGCCATGGGCCTGAGCATCCTGGGCGTGGTGATGCTGGTGGGTTCCTTGTCCTTGCAGGACATCGTGACCTGGCAGAAGGACCATGTCTGGCTGGTCCTGCTGCAGCCCCTCGGCTTCGTCATCTACGTCATCACTGCCATCGCCGAGACCAACCGCGCCCCCTTCGACATGCCGGAAGCGGAGCAGGAGCTGATCGCGGGTTACCATACCGAGTACACCGGCATGCGCTTCGCCCTCTTCTTCCAAGCGGAGTACATCGCCATGCTGACCGTCTGCGCCCTGGCCGCCGCGCTCTTCCTGGGCGGCTACAGTCTGCCCGGTGTCGAGCTGCCCTGGTTCGGCGACCTGGCCGTATTCCTGGGCAAGGTGATCGCCGGCATGTTCGTCTTCGTCTGGATCCGCGCGACCATGCCGCGCCTGCGCTACGACCAGCTGATGGATTTCGGCTGGAAGGTGCTCCTGCCCCTGGCCATCCTCAACGTCGTCGCCACCGCCATCGGCCTGGCGCTCTACCAGAACGGGGTGTTTGGATGATCGGCAGCCTCGGCAAGACCCTGGGCGTCGGCTGGGCCCTGGTCAAGGGCATGGGCGTGACCTTCCGCATGATGTTCCGTCGACCGGTCACGGTGCCCTATCCCGACAAGAAGCGCCCGGTGGCCGCCCGCTTCCTGGGCCGGCATGAGCTCAAGCGCTATGACAACGGCCTGGAGCGCTGCATCGGCTGCTCCCTCTGCTCCGCGGCCTGCCCTGCCGACGCCATCTTCGTGGTGCCGGCCGAGAACACCGACGAGCGACGATTCTCGCCCGGTGAGCGCCACGCGGCGGTGTACGAGATCAACATGCTGCGCTGCATCTTCTGCGGCTTCTGCCAGGAGGCCTGCCCGACGAACGCCATCGTGCTCGAGCACGACTATGAGTTGGCCGCGTACGACCGCCGCAGCATGGTCTACACCAAGGACATGTTGCTGGTCTTGCCGCTGCCCGGCGCCGATGACACGCCCCAGGACACGCGCGGCAGGGACGTCCCCTTCCGCATGGGCGGCATGGACTACTTCCGTCTGCCTATGGACGACGGCCCGACGCCCGCGGCGGGCGGGCATTAGGCGGGAGCGACGCATGAGCCCCGAGATGGCTTTCTTCTATGCCGTGGCCTTGCTGATGATCCTGGCTGCTTTCGGCATGGTCCTGGCGCGCAACTTGGTCCATGGCGTGATCTTCATGGTCGGCAACTTCGTGCTCACAGCCGTCCTGTACCTGCTCCTGAACGCGCCCTTCATCGCCGCGGTGCAGCTGATCGTCTATGCGGGGGCCATCATGGTCCTCTTCCTCTTCGTGGTCATGGTCCTCGGTGCTCAGGACCTTTCTCTCAGCGATGCTGCGGGCGGGCGGAGGACCATCGGCGTAGCCGCCGTTCTCATCCTGGGCTCGCTCCTGGCCTTCGTGGTGAAGGAGGGCGTGCCGGCCGGAACTGCCGCGGGGCTACCCGAGGCGCGCCTGCCGACCCTGGCGGCATTCGGTCGCGAAGGCATCGTCGACCCGCAGGCCGCCGCGGCCTTCGGGTCGCCGCAGATGGTGGGTGAGGCCTTGTATCGCGAGCCCTATCATCTGCTGCCCTTCGAGCTGGTCAGCCTGCTGCTGCTGGTGGCCATGATGGGCGCAGTGGTCATCGCCAGCTACGGCAAGGTCGGCGCGGATGCGACAGCCGAAGCCCAGGCTGAAGATCCCGGGGAGAAGACCGCATGAGCGTGCCGCCCGGCCATTTCATGGCCCTGTCCGCCATCCTGTTCAGCATCGGCGTGCTGGGTGTCCTGCTGCGGCGCAATGTCATCATCGTTCTCATGAGCGTGGAGTTGATGCTCAACGCGGTCAACCTGACCTGGATCGCCGCCGGCCGCGCCCTGGGCGACATCGACAGCCATGTCTTCGTCTTCTTCAGCCTGACGGTGGCCGCGGCCGAGGTGGCCGTGGGTCTGGCCCTGGTCGTGGCCATCTACCGTTCCCTCGGCCGCACCGACGTCGACGACATCAGCATGCTGAATGGGTGAGGCGGCCATGGACCTACGCGACTTCCTCTGGCTCGTCCCCGCGCTGCCCCTGGCCGGCTTCCTGATCCTGGTCCTCGTCTGGCCCTGGGCGGATGCGTTGAGCCGGCGCTGGCGCGGGGGCAGCGCCTTGCCACCGGTACTCGCCGGTTGGCTGGCCACATCACTCGTGGGTGGGTCCTTCGCCTTGTCGCTGGGGCTTGGCGCGCAATTCCTCGCGACGGCAACGGCTGACCACGGCGAAAACGCCGAGCCGGCGGAGGCGTCGGAGGCACACGCTGTGCCTGCCGCCTTCGTGCAGCGCTTGTGGACCTGGATGGATGTGGGCCGCGACCAGGTGGAGGTGACGGCGGCGCGGATGGACCTGCCCAAGCTGGAGGAGATCCCGCCGGGCGCCGTAGGCTCGTCCTGGATCGCCCTGGACACCGTGCGGCAACTGAACCCCAAGGCGCTGGAGTCTCTCGGGCCGGCCACCGGCCGCATGTGGCGCCCGGAGTTGGCGGCCGGCCTCCGGCCCATCGCGGCGGACATCCCGGCCGGGGGGCTGGTGACCCTGGACAGCCTGCCGCCGAGCGGGGAAGTGCCCCTGGAGGACGCCACCGTCGCCCAGCCGCGCGGTCGCCATCGCTTCGCCGTCGACGTGGCCCTGCAACTGGACGGGCTGAGCCTGCTCATGCTCCTGGTGGTCACCGGCGTGGGCTTCCTGATCCACCTGTACTCCATCGGTTACATGGGGCATGACGCGGGGATCCGGCGCTACTTCAGCTACCTCAACCTCTTCGTGTTCAGCATGCTCATGCTGGTGCTCGGCGCCAACTTCCTGGTGCTTTTCGTGGGCTGGGAACTGGTGGGCGCATGCTCCTACCTGTTGATCGGCTTCTGGCATCAGGATCCGGCCAACGCCGCGGCGGGGCGCAAGGCCTTCGTGGTCAACCGCATCGGCGATTTCGCCTTCATCATCGCCCTGATGCTGATCTGGTCGGTATTCGGCAGCCTGGACTACGCCGTGGTCTTCGCCGGCGCGGAGCGCCTCCTGCCCTTGGGCGGTGCCCTGGCCGTGGCGATCCCGGTCCTGCTGCTGATCGGCGCCACCGGCAAGAGCGCACAGGTGCCGCTCTACGTCTGGCTGCCGGACGCGATGGCCGGCCCCACTCCGGTGTCCGCCCTCATCCACGCGGCGACCATGGTGACCGCCGGCGTCTACATGAGCGCTCGGGCGCATGCGCTCTTCGACCAGGCGCCGGTGGTACTGACGGTGATGGCGGTGGTCGGCGCCCTGACGGCCCTGCTCGCGGCGCTCATCGCCACCGTGCAGGTGGACATCAAGCGGGTGCTGGCCTATTCCACCATCAGCCAACTGGGCTTCATGTTCATGGGCGTGGGGGCCGGGGCGGCCCTGGCCGGCGTGTTCCACCTGATGACCCATGCCTTCTTCAAGGCCCTGCTCTTCCTGGGCGCCGGCAGCCTGATGCATGCCATGGAGCACGGCTTCCATCATGCCAAGGAGCATCCCGCCGCCGTGGACGGCATTCCCGCGCAGCAGGACATGCGCCGCATGGGCGGCCTCCTGAAGCGGGCCCCGATCACCGGCTGGACCTTCCTCGTCGGCGGACTGGCCCTGGCCGGCTTCCCCGGCCTGGCCGGCTTCTGGAGCAAGGACGAGATCGTCCACGCCCTGCACCAGCGCGGTGCCGAAGAGCCGCTCTTCCTCGTGCTGTGGCTGATGGCCCTCGTCACCGCCTTCCTCACCGCCTATTACACCGGCCGGCAGCTCTGCATGGTTCTCTTCGGGGCGCCGCGCTCCTCCGGGGCCGCGGAGGCCGCCGAATCGCCCTGGGTCATGACCCTGCCCCTGGCGGTCCTGGCCCTGCTTTCGGTCGTCGGCTGGCTGCCGGGCAACCCCTTGTCGGAGCACAGCCTCCTGGCCACCCATGTGCTTCCCGTGGTCGGCGGCGAGCATGGCGGACTGGATGCCGCGGGCGCGGCCACCGCCACCGCGATTGCCTTTGCCGGCCTAGCGCTGGCCTGGCTGGCCTTCGGACCCGGGCGGCGGCGGATCGACGCCGATCGCCTGGCGACCCGCTTCGCTACCGCGCGCGGGCTGGCCTGGAATCGCTTCTATGTGGACGAGCTCTACGATCGGGTCTTCGTGACCCCCTTCAAGCGTCTGGCCGACTTCTTCTGGCGGGTGGTGGACGTGGGGATGGTCGACGGCCTGGTCAACTGGGTGGGTCGGCTGACCTTGGGCGCCGGGCAGCTCCTGCGCGGTTGGCAGAGTGGCCAGGTGCGAGCCTATGCCCTGTCGGTGCTCCTGGGAGCCATGGTCCTGGCCTGGTACCTGTTTCAGCAGGCCTGGGGGGGCTGACCGCTCGCCGCCTGTCGCCTTCCTGTCGGCCTGGGACGGCGCTGCAACGCCTGAGGCGCATGCTCACTCCCGTGCCGGCCTGATTCCGCGGGTCGGCGGACGCGGGAGTGAAGGAGCGAGCCGTGGAGGGCTGCGGACGCCAGTGGTCATCGGTCGGGTCGGAGAGGTCGTCGGGCAAGTCGGCACTGTTGGCCGTCGCCTTTCTCGCCACCCAGGCGGGCGATCCCGTTGTCGCGCAGGTCTTGCCTCGGCCCTGGTCCGCGCCGTACTGCGACCAGCAGCCGATGATCAGCGCGGTGTTCGACCACCAGCATCCGCGCTATGCCCGCGACGGCGTCCTTCGCCTGTACTCGGGCGCCGACATCGCCGCCTGCACCGATCCACATGGTGCTCGCCCCGGTTACGATGGCCATAGCGGCTGGGACTACACCCGTCAGGCCTATCGCCAGGGTTGCGGAACTGGCTTGCGGCCAGGGCTGGCGGGCGACCTGGTGTTCGCCGTGGCGGCCGGCCGGGTGGCCGAAGCGCGCTGGGACCGTCGCGAGCACGACGGCCGCAACGCCGGCTACGGCCTCATGCTGGCCCTGGCCCATGAGGGAGACGAGATGAGCCTCTATGGTCACCTGGCGGCAGTATTCGTCCAGGAGGGGGAGCGTGTGGAGAGGGGCCGATTGGTGGGTGCTCTGGGGACCACAGGCAACGCCAACGGGCCGCATCTCCACTTCCAGGCCGCTCGCGGTGCGGACGCCACAAGCGCCTCGGACAGCTTCGATCCCTACGGTTGGAGCCGGATCTACGGCCCCGGCCAGATGGACCCGCCGCTGGAGGATCCGCATCGGGGCGCGGGCTGGAGCCGCCGGGCCCTCCACCCGGGGCAGGCCGGTCCGGCCTGCCCCGAATCCTGCGGCAGCTGGGTGGTGGACCAGGAGGATCCAGCCGTACACTGGGGCTGCTTCGCGGCAGGGGCCGACTGCGGGCCTTGGACCGTCGAGCCGGGCGGCTGGTTGGGCCGGCATCGCTGGACGGAGGCCGTTTCCGGCATGGGGCGTCGCTGGGTGCGCTTCGGATGCGCGGCCTGCGCCCCGGGCAGTTACCTGGTGGAGGCATTCGTCCCCGGTGGCGCGCGCACGGCCAGTACCCACGCGGCCCGCTACCAGCTCGGGGCCAACGTGACGGTGATGGATCAACATGCCGAAGGGGACCTCTGGCATCCTCTCGGGATCTTCGTGTTCCGGGGCAGGCCCTGGGTACAGCTCAGCGATCGCGGTGACCTGCAGGACTACCAGCCGCCGGGCGGCAAGCGCGTCGCGGCGGACGCCATTCGCTTCCAGCGCATCTGCGGCGGCGCACCGCCCGGCGCCCCGGTCGTCGACCTGCCTCGCGACGACATCGGCGGTGCGCGATGACGTCGGCCACCCTCCGGCCAGCGGCCATTGACCTTGGCGCTGCGATCCTGCTTGT
>JBGAUA010000039.1:0-281 GCA_044228875.1 Anaerolineae bacterium | reverse complement strand
GCCAGACACCTTCGCGCTCCGACCCACCGTGCCGCCACCTGGCCCCCGGTCGGGGCGGCGGCGCGGGGGGGGGCTGGCCCGGCGGCCACCCCCCGGCCCCCAACGGCAGACGGCGCCGGAGGCAGCGGCCTCGGGCTGCGGGGGTCTCACGCTTATCCTGAGCCGATTCTTCCTCCCAGCCCTACGCCGCCGGCGGACGCGGACGGTCTCCTGCCGCCGCCCATCGCGCTGCCCCACATAAGGGCGCCGCTGGAGCGGGCACCGGGGGCGGACCTGTTGCT
>JBGAUA010000038.1:0-25782 GCA_044228875.1 Anaerolineae bacterium | reverse complement strand
CCCCTCCGCCGCCCCCGCCCCGACGAGAGTGTGCAGCTCGTCGATGAACAGGACGATGTTGCGGTTCTGGGCGATCTCGTTCATGACCGCCTTGAGCCGCTCCTCGAACTGCCCGCGGTACTTGGTGCCGGCGATGACCGCCGCCATGTCGAGCGACAGGACGCGGTGGTCGCGCAGCACGTCGGGGCACTGGCCGCTGGCGATGAGGAGCGCGAGCCCCTCGACGATGGCCGTCTTGCCCACGCCCGGCTCGCCGATGAGCACGGGGTTGTTCTTGGTGCGCCGCGCCAGGATCTGGATGACCCGGCGGATCTCCTCGTCGCGGCCGATGACCGGGTCCAGCTTGCCGGCCTGGGCCTCCGCGCTCAGGTCCCGGCCGTACTGGCCCAGGGCGTCGTAGGTGCCCTCCGGACGGTCCGAGGTGACGCGGCTGGAACCGCGCAGTTCCTTGAGCGCTTCCAGGATGCGCGGGCGGGTGACCTGGTGCCGGCCCAGGAGCTCCATCGTGGCCCGGTCCGCGTGGTCGGTCATCGCCAGCAGCAGGTGCTCGGCGGACACGTACTGGTCGCCGAAGGCGGCCAGCTCGTCGTGGGCCGCCACCAGCAGCTCGCGCAGCTCTCGCGACAGGGCCGGCTCAGCGCCGCCGCTCTGCCGCGGCAGGCGGTTGACGAGGGCCGTCAGCTCCACCCCCAGCTGCTGCTGGTCCACGCCCATGCGGCCCAGGATCTGCGCCGCGACGTTGCCGGGCTCGGCCAGCAGGGCACCCAGCAGGTGCAGGGGCTTGATCTCCGGATGCCCGCCGGCGCTCGCACGCTGCTGGGCGGCCAGCAGTGCTTCCTGGGTCTTCTGGGTGAAGCGTTTGGTGTCCATGCTCATCCTCCAAGGTCGATCTGACCGCGCCGGGATTCGCGCGGCCTTCCCAGGTTAGGCGGAGGGTGGTAGATGGGCGCTAAGGGGGTGGTAGAGGGACGCTAGAAGCCTGGCAACATCCCGGCCAAGTGCCGCGAGCGGCGGCGGCTTCGGGGGTAGCCGTGGTTCGGGGGAAGCAGTGGTGTGCTGTCTCCATCGACCCTTCCCCGCTCAGCGTCCGCTCCAACCCCTGCTGCCTTGGCAGGGCAGGGCCTCGGCGAGTTGGCGGTAGAGGGCCAACAGGGCGGCGGCGTCGTCGGCGCGATGGAGGGCGCCGGGATCAGGGGCGAGGCGGGCGAGGAAGGGGATGTCGGCGTCCTGGCCGAAGCCGACGGCGTGCAGCTGGATGCCGGCGGCGCGGGCGGCGGCGGCGGCGCGCAGGGCGGCGTCCGGGTCCTGGTCCTGGCGGCCGTCGGTCAGCAGGATCAGTGCGCTGGAGGCGGCGGGACGCGCCTGAGCCAGCAGCTCGGCCAGAGCCAGGGCGATGCCGCGGTCCATGCGCGTGCCCGGGGCGGGCTGGATGGCCGCGATGGCCGCTTCCACCGCTGCCGGGCCGGCCGCCAAGGTTGCCAACACGCGGGCTTCCTGGTTGAAGCTGACGATTGCCATATGGTCCTTGCCCGGGTCCAGGGCGGTAGCGAAGGCGCGGGCGGCCGCCTGTGCGGCGACCAGCTTGGCGCCGGTCATGCTGGCCGATGCGTCCAGTACCAGGACGGCGTCCAGGGGACGCGCGGCGGAGCGGCAGGGAGGCTCGGCCAGGAGCAGGGGGAGGAAGAGGGCCGCGGGGCGCGCAGTGGCCGTGGGGCTGGCCGTGGGCGTGGGGCTGGGGGCGATGACCTCGACGTAGGGCACGGGGAAGGTGTAGCTGCCGGGGCTGCCGTCGGCGTCGGTGTAGCGGGCCTGGGCCGAGCGGTTGACGGGCAGGCGGCCGGTGGCCAACGGGCGCACGCGGTATATCAGGGTCATCCCGCGGCGCGGCATGAGGGGCCGGCTCCAGAGCAGGCGGCCCGGTCCTTGGATGGCGGCGGGGGCCACTGAGCCCTCCACCAGGGCCATCTCGGAGCCCAGGAGGTCGTCCACGCTGAGCTGCCCGGCCAGGCTGTCCTCGGCAAAGCCGCGGATGCGCTCGGCGATGCCGGCCAGGTCCAGGCCGGCGCTGGCGGGCCAGACGAGGTCCTCCCCGCCGGTCAGGGCGCGCAGGCGGGCGATGTCCGGCTCGGGCCCGTAGGCCAGGGCCAGGAGGAGGACACCCTCGGCGGCCAGCCGCGCGGCCACGGGCTCGGGGGGCGCGGAGGCGAGGCTGTGGCGGCCGTCGGTGAGGAGGACGATGACCTTCAGGGCATCGGGGCGGGCGTCCGCCAGAAGGAGGGCGGCCTCCTCCAGGCCCAGATCGATGCGCGTGCTGCCGTCGGCGGTCAGGCTGTCGATGGCGCTGAGGGGCTGGCGGGCGGGGGCGCCCAGGCGGAACTCGGGGCGGGCGTCGGCGGCGAAGGAGGCCAGGCCGAGGCGGTAGCCCAGGCCGTCGAGGGCGGCGGCGAGGAGGCCAACATCCCGGCGGGCGCGGCGGAAGCTGTCCTCGGCCATGGAGCCGGAGCGGTCCAGGGCCACCACCACGTCGGCGCCGCCCAGGCGGGGCCGGCCGACGCAGGCGGCGCTGAGGGTGAGGGTGACGGCGGCGCTCTGGCCCAGGACCAGACGGGCGGGAGCGGCTACCTTGTCGCCGCTGACCACGCAGGTGGGGATGGGCGTGGGCGTGAGGCTGGGCGTTGGCGTTGGCGTGCGGGTGGGGGTGCGGCTGGGGTTGAGCGAGGTGGGCCGAGGCGTGGGCGTGGGGCTGCCGGTGAAGCGCGGGCTGGGGGAAGGCCGGGGGCTGGCGCTGCTGGTGGCCGAAGCGGCGGGGCTGGGGCTGGCGGTGGACGTGGGCGCGGAGGCGGGGGCGAAGTGGTGCACGGCCGAGCCGGCGGCCTCGGCCAACAGCAGGCCGCCGTCGGCGAGGAGGGCCAGGTCGGTGGTCTGGGTGAGGACGCCGCTGGGGGCCACGGGTTGGAAGCGGCCGAGGTAGCCGTCGGCCAGGTCGTGCAGCTCCACGAAGCCGTCGCTGGTGAGGATGGCGGCTCTCTCGGCGGGGGCAGCGGGCGACGCTACTTCTTGGATCCTGCGCGCCGACACCCTGAGCGCGCTCCCGGACTCGGCCACCCGCCAGGCGGGTCCGGGCCGGCCATCCATGGCCCAGCGCTGCAGGAGCCCGCCGGCGGCGTCCAAGCTGAGGGCGGCGCCCTCGCCATCCGTCGCCTCGCCGCGAGGCAGGGCGGCCACGTCGGCCAGGGCGGCCCCGGCGGGCAGCTGGGCCTCGCCGAGGGCTGCGCCATCCGGGGCGGCGAAGAAGCGCAGGCGGCGCTCACCGGGCAGGCCCACCACCGCGCCCCAGTCGGCGGCGGCCACGCGGGCTTCGTCGCTGAGGGGGAGTTCCACGGTCCAGATCGGCACGCTGCCGTCGGGCGCCCATCGCTCCAAGCGGTCGGGATCACGGACCAGGCGGTAGAGGGCGGTGTCAGCGCCCTCCTCGGCAGTGGCCACATCCACAAGCATCTCGCCGGCCCAGGGCAGGGGACCGCGGGGGTCGGCCGGGTTCAGGCGCTGCCATTCGCCGCCGGCGGCATCGGCCAGGACGGCACCGGGGACGGTCGCCCCGTCCACGCTGATGCGGCGGCGGTCGATGCGCTCGCTCTGGCGAAAGCTGAGCTGCGAGCGGTAGCGCCCGCCGTAGAGGGGGGGCAGGCGGCGGCCGGCGGCGTCGTAGCGGGCGATCATGAAGCGCTTGCCGTCAGTGGTGCTGAAGGCGTAGCCGGCGGGCGAGGCGGCCAGGGCCCAGGGCCATTCGCCCTCCGGCGGCGAGGGCTCGGCGGCATCCCAGGCCTCCTTCACCCACATCCGCGTGCCCTCGATCCCGATCCGCGCCATCCGCGCCCGCCCGCTCCCCCCCGGCGCCGCCCGCAGGAGGAGCAGGGCCTCGTCGGGGCCGGTCACGGCGGGGGCCAGGGGGGTGTGCGGGGTAAGGTCCAGCTCGCCGGTCTTCTCCGTGAAGGACCACTGCAGTAGGGACTGGCGCGTGCGGTCGGGGACGAGGATGTCTAGAGTTGATCGCTGAAGGCTGTCCATCCGGGACCAGGGGGCGCCGATCCCGCGAAAGCCCACCTGCAAGCCAACCGGACCCCATCCACTGGCAAGCTCAAGGGTTGGCCCGCCGCCTACCGGATTCCAGTGAACGGCGAGATCAATGGGGGCAAAGACTGGCTCAGAAGTAACGCCTCTACCCTGACCACTGCGATGCGTCCCGCCAGGCTCAAGCGGTATGATACACGCCTCCTTTTCAGCTGCCGCACCTTCTCCATCCCAGTCAGCTTCGCGAGCAGGGTGTAACGCATAGATCCAATACAAGTCTCTGATCGCGTCGAAAGCCACCGCATGCAGCACCAAGGGGTTTCCCGGCTTTGGGTAGCACGTCACCGTTTGCTTGAGCGACTGTGCGCTGCGTTGCCAGCCCCAACGCAGCGACGTCGTTAGGCGAAGCACGCTGTTGGCGTTATAGTCGACGATGATCAGGTCTCCAGTTGGAGACATGACAATGTCACCGGGTGCAATCGCGTAACCATGCCAGGCGATGCTGGTTAGCTGCCACTGCCAGCGGAACATGGCCGTGGCGACCGTGTCAATCGTTCGCGCCTCTGCTTCAATCTCGGCCCGTGGTCTTGCCGGCGCCGCAAGGAGCACGCACAGGAAGCTCGCTCCAGCGATGACCAGGAACGCTGTTGGTCGCCGGCCCTTGGTCGATATGACTCGATCTGGCAGCGGCATAATCGCTATCCCTTTCAAGCAAACAGCAGCAACTAGGGAAGAGGGAGGTAAACGACAGGGCGAAATCAGGCCAGATCCTATCCTGCCCACGGTGGCCCGACTCCACACCCGCAAGGATATCAGCGATCAGGCTGAGCGTCATCCCGTTTTGGGCCTCGCAGGCGACGGCCCGAGCGGCAGCCATGTCTCGAGGAAAATCCTTCCGGCTTTCGCACCGAATCACGCCGTGAAACTTGCGTCATCACGGCGTAATACGTGTCAGTTCTAGCCGTAATTGTCGCTCCGACAGCGGGGAAAGCTCCAGGTATCCTAGCACTCAAGCACAGCTACACTGCTACCATGGCTCAGCTAAGGTAGCACCCAAATGCAGGTACACGCCTACTGTAGCGCAAGGTCCCCGTCGTCGCCGGATCGCTGTCGGCGCGATCTGGCGCGCGGCGCCGCGGCGCCAGATCGCGGCCCGTCCAGCACCCGCGACGTGCCGGGAATCGACCCTCAGGAACTGCCGACAAGCGCACTTTCGAAGCCCATCATAGCCCCTTGGGCAGCGCTCCGCAAGAGGGAATTCTCGGCCCCGTTCGCCTGTCGGCGCCCGGTGCCTACACCTCTACCCCTACCCGGTACTCCAGGCTCTGATGCCGGAAGTAGGTGTCGTAGAGCTCCGCGTAATGGCCCCCCTGGTCCAGCAGCTGCTGGTGGCTGCCTTCCTCGATGATCCGGCCCTGGCGCAGGACGAGGATGCGGTCGGCGGCCTTCACCGTCGACAGGCGGTGGGCGATGACGATGGCGCTGCGCTCGGCGAAGACCAGGTCCAGCGCTTCCTGGATCTGGGATTCGGTGAAGGGGTCGATGGAGGCGGTGGCCTCGTCCAGGACGAAGATCGCCGGGCCCTGCACCAGCACGCGCATCAGGGCCACCAGCTGTCGCTGGCCCATGGACAGGCTCGCGCCGCGCTCGCCCACGTCGGTCGCCAGGCCCTGGGGCAGGGCCGCCAGCCAGTCGCCGTCGCCGATGGAGCGCGCCAGCTGCTCGATCTCCGCGTCCGTCGCCGCCGGGCGGGCATAGCGGATGTTGTCCGCTACCGTGCCGCTGAAGAGGAAAGGCACCTGCGGGACGATGCCCAGCTGCCGCCGATAGGCCGACAGGTCCAGGCTGCGGATGTCCCGGCCGTCGATGGTCAGGCTGCCTTCCTGGAACTCGTAGAAGCGCTCGACCAGGCGGACGATGGAGCTCTTTCCGGAGCCGGTGTGGCCCACCAGGGCCACCGTCTCGCCGGGCCGGATGTGCAGGCTGAGGCTGGGCAGCACCAGGTCGCCGGTGGCGTAGCGGAAGGTGACCGCCTCGAAGCGGATGTCGCCCTCGATCCGGCCCACGGTCGCCGAGCCGGTCTGCGTCACCGCCGACTGGGCGTCGATCAGGCCGAAGATTCGCTCCACGGCGGCCAGGCCCGCCTGGAACTGGCTCCAGAAGGCCGACAGGTTCATCAGCGGGAACCAGAACAGGTCGATGCTCTGGATGAAGAGGAACCAGGCGCCCACCGCGATGGCGCCCTCCGCCACGCGGATGGAGCCCCGTTCCAGCAGGATGGCGATGCCGAAGCCCACCAGGAAGTTGAGCACCGGGAAGACGGTGGCCAGGACGAAGCCGCGCCGCAGGTTGATGCCGTAGGCCGCCTGGTTGACGTCGGCGAAGGTCTTGTAGATGGTCGCCTCGCGCCGGAAGTTCTTGGCGATGGAGATCCCGGCCACCGTCTCGAAGATGGTGGCGTTGACGTCGGCGGTGGCACGGAAGCCCTGGCGCGTGGCCCGCCTTGCCAGGGCGCGGAAGGAGAGGGCCAGGGCGAAGACCACCGGCGCCCACATGACGAGCAGCAGGGTCATGGAGGGGGAGATGCGCCATAGCACCACCACCAGCAGCAGCACCTGGGCCACCTGGCCCACCAGGTCCGCCACCAGGGTCACCGTCTGGCCCAGCTCCTGCGTGTCGGTGGTGATGCGGCTCACGATGCGCCCGGACGCGTAGCTGTCGTAGAAGCTCAGGTCGTGGCCGACCGTGGCCGTGAAGGCGTCCTGTCGCAGGGCGAGCACCACCTCGCCGATGGCGCGGCTGGTCTCGCGGCGGCGCAGGTAGTTGAGGGCGTAGACGGCCAGCCCGGCCAGGGTCACCGCCAGGGCCAGGAACCACACCGTCGGGTCGTCGGTCCACGGCGCCAGGGCGCGGATGCCCGCCTCGATCAGGCGGTCGAGCTCGGGGACGCGGATGCCCTCGACCGTCCCGGTCCCCAGGCGCGCCGCGCCCTGGCTGACCAGGAAGGGCACCGCCGCCTGGATGACCGAGACCAGCATGACCACCAGCACGATCAAGGTCATGCGGGTGCTCTGGGCGCGAAAGTAGCGGGCGATCCGCCGCAGGAGCGCCACGTCGCCGTATTCGCGGTCGTAGCGTTCGGCGTCCAGGCCTTGGAAGAACATGAAACCATCCGCCCAGGGGGGCTGGCGACGTCGTCATGCGCCGCGTCAGCGAAGAAAGGTCAACAAGCCGCGTCTGCCGTCGGGCTGACCTTAGGGCCGAACGGCGGGAGCGGCAAATCCGGCGCGGCTTCCGGCAAGAGGCGCCGGCACCAACGCAGCGGGGGCGGCGCATTCAGCACCGCCCCCGCCGCTTCCGTCCCGATCCGGCCGAAGCCGTGCTAGCTCATGCGCTCGATGGCGATGGCCGTGCTGCCGCCCATGCCGTGGCAGAGGGTGGCGATGCCCGTGGTCTTGTCCTGGGCCTGCAGGGCATGCAGCAGGGTGACGATGATGCGCGCCCCGGAGGCCCCGATGGGATGCCCCAGGGCCACCGCGCCGCCGTGCACGTTCAGCTTGTCCTGCGTCACGCCCATCAGGCGCTCGAAGAGCACCGAGTTGATGCTGAAGGCCTCGTTGTTCTCATAGAGGTCGATGTCCGAGGCCTGCATGCCCAGTCGGCCCAGCAGCTTCTGCACGCCCGGAGCCGGCGCCTCGGCGAAGCGCCAGCCCGGCCCGGCGGACCAGGTGCCGGCCAGCAGGCGCGCCAGGGGCTTCCAGCCGTTGGCCTTGACCGCGTCGCCCGAGGCGATGACCAGGGCGGCCGCGCCATCCGTGATCTGGCTGGCGTTGCCCGCGGTCAGCACGCCGTCCTTGCTGAAGGCCGGCGCCAGGCGGGCCAGGCTCTCCATCGTCGTGTCGGCGCGGATGCCTTCGTCGCGGTCCACCACCGTGTCGCCCTTGCGGCTCTTCAGGGTGATGGGGGCGATCTCCCGCAACAGGTCGCCGTTCTCCGTGGCTGCCGCCGCCCGGCGGTGCGATTCGCAGGCCACCCGGTCCAGCTCCTCGCGGGTGATCCCGTACTCCTTGGCCAGACGTTCGGTCTGGTCGCCCATGCCCTCGCCGGTGGAAGGGTCGGTGAGCCCGTCATGCACCAGCATGTCGCGCAGTGGCGCGCCGGCCGCGCCGAAGACCAGCTTGTAGCCCCAGCGCGCGCGGCTGTCGACGAAGAACCCGGCCTGGCTCATCGACTCCGTGCCGCCGGCCAGGAAGATCTCGCCCACCCCGCCCCGGATATGCGTGGCGGCGTTCATCACCGCCACCATGCCCGAGGAGCAGACCATGTTGACGTGGTAGCCGTCCACGTTCTCGGGGATGGCCGCCTTGAACGCCGCCTGCCGCGGCACATGCTGGCCCAGCCCGCCCGAGATCACGTTGCCGAAGATGTAGCCTTCCAGCTCGGCGCCGCTCAGGCCGGCCTTGTCCAGGGCGGCGCGCATCGCATGCGCGCCCAGGTCCACTGCCGACAGGTCCTTCAGAGCGCCCCCGAAGCGTCCCAGGGGCGTTCGCACGGCCGATACGATGTAGGCGTCTCGAAAGCTCTGGCTCACGTTCGTCCTTCTCCTTCGCGCGAGGCGGTCCGGCCGATGGCGCGCGCAGGCCGCGCGCGACGCTTGGAACCGGCCCCGGGCGCAGCGCGCCCGGGGCCGGGATGCCTGCTACATGCGGTGCCCACCGTTGACGTTGACCACGCAGCCGGTGATGAAGCCACTGGCCACCGGCGAGAGCAGGGTGGCCACCGGCCAGGCGATCTCGATGGCTCGGCCGAAGCGCTGCATCGGAATCTGGGCGGTGAGGCTCTCGCGGACCTGCGGCGGGATCTTGTCGGTCATGTCCGAGTCCACGAAGCCCGGGGCGATGATGTTGACGCGGATGTTGCGCCGCGCGCCCTCGTAGGCCAAGGAGCGGGCCATGCCGATGAGCCCGGCCTTGGTCACCGAGTAGTTCGTCTGGCCGACGCCGCCCTGCTCGCCGATGATGGAGCTGATGAAGACGATGGCGCCTTCGCCGCGCTCGCGCATGGCCGGGAAGATGGGGCGGATGGTGTTGTAGGCCCCGGTCAGGTTGACGGCGATGGTCGAGTCCCAGTCGCGGTGGGTCATCTTGTGGAACATGGCGTCCCGGGTGATGCCGGCGTTGATGACCACGCCGTAGATGGGACCCAGCTCCTTCTCCACCCGCTCGGCCGCCATCTCCATCTCACCGGGGTAGGTGACGTCGGCGTGGATGGCCAGGGTGCCGTGACCCGAAGGCCGGTCGCTGCGATCGGTGTAGGCCACCTTGGCGCCCAGGGCCTCAAGCAGCAGCACCATCTGCTTGCCGATGCCGCGGTTGCCGCCGGTGACGAGGATGACCTTGCCCTCGAGGCCCAGGGAGATGCTGGGCGAGGTGATGATGCGGTCGTCGACTGCCGGCTCGGCGCCGGTTCCGTTGGGGGTCGCGACGGCCACCGGGGCCGCCGCAGCCTTCTCAGCTGCGCTCATTGAGCCACTCCGTGATGCGTTTGGGCAGGGTCGCCTGGACCTTGCTGCTGACGTACATGCCGATATGTCCCGTGGGATAGCCCTGCTCCTGGTAATCCGCCGTGCCCACGTGCTGCTTCAGGGCCAGCGATGAGGCCGGGGGCACCAGGTGGTCCAGTTCTGCGTAGATGTTCAGGACCGGCATCGTGACCTTGCCCAGGTCCACGCGCCGGCCGCCGATCTCCAGCAGGCCCTTGACCAGCTTGTTCTCCTGGTAGCAGTCCTTCAGGAACTGCCGCCAGGTCTCGCCGGCCTGGTCGGGGCTGTCGAAGATCCACTTCTCCATGCGCAGGAAGTTCAGCAGCTTGTCCTCGTTGCCGACCAGGTCCATCAGGCTCGCGTACTTGGCCACGTTCAACTGCAGTGGCTTGAGCAGGACGAAGCCGAAGTTCATGAAGTCGCCGGGGATGTTGCCCATGCCGTCCACCATGGCGTCGATGTCCATGTGCCGGGCCCAGCTGCCCAGGAGGCCGCAGTCGGCGCCCTGGTCGGCGTGGAAGTCCACCGGCGCCACCATGGTGATGAGGTTGCGCACCTGCTCAGGGTGCAGGGCCGCGTAGCAGAGGCTGAAGGCCCCGCCCTGGCAGATTCCCAGGAGGTTGATGCTCGGCTGGCCGCTGCGGGCCTTGATCACCTCGACGCAGTCGTCCATGTAGCCGTTGATATGGTCGTCCATGGTCAACCAGCGGTCGCCGATCGTGGGGTAGCCCCAGTCGACGAGGTAGACGTCCACACCCAGCTTCAAGAGGTTCTGCACCAGGGAGCGGCCGTCCTCCAGGTCCACCATGTCCGGCCGGTTGACCAGGGCGTAGGTGATCATGAGCGGCACCGGATGCGGCTCGGCCACCACCGGGGTGTAGCGGTACAGCTTCATCTTGCCGTCCTGGTGCACCAGCTCGCGCGCCGAGCAGCCCACCTGGACGGCGTCGCGGTCCAACCGCGACAAGGCATGCACGCCGCGCAGGGTCTGCTGGCTGAGCTCAGCCAGCTCGCGGAGCATCGCCTGGGGCTCGATCTGGATGAATGGGGGCATCATGCCTGCTTCTCCTTTGCCGCCGGGCGCTTGGCTCCGGCCGCGGTCACGACGCTCCGCAGCTCGGCTACCTCGCGCCGCAGGGCGCGCAGCTCCCGCCGCTGGCGATGAACCTCCTGAAAGGCCTCGCCCAGTTCGGTGCGGGTGGCGATGTCGGTATTGCGCAGCGCGGCCTCGACGATGGCACGCTCGGCCTGACGGTACCCCATGGCCTTCTTGACCATGGCCGCCTGACTGGCGGCGTAGCGATCGGAGCGGAAGCCGGCCTCGAAGACCTCGTCAGCCGCCTGCGTCCACACCGTGGACAGCTCGCGGAGGCTCTTGACCGGCTGGCCGTCCTTGGCGCGATCCGCCAGCTGCCTCGCCACGGCGGCCATGGCCTCGGCGTTCAGCTCGGACAGCACGCCCTGGTACTCGGCCACCGCCCGGCGGTAGTCCATCCAGGCGTCGAAGCCGAGGAGGAGCCGTTCCTGCCCTTCCCGCCCGAAGCCCAGGCTGGGGCTTTCGAGGAGACGCCCGCCGGTATGCTCCCAGGCATCCCAGGCCAGGCGGCTCAGGTCGGAGAGCTCGGAGCGGTCGCCGGTGAGGGCCCCGCTCAGGTGATCCGGCGCCTGGCGCCAGGCCTTGACCCAAGGCCCGGTCGTGTCCTCGAGCATGGCCAGCCAGGTCCGCCACAGGGTGGCCATGTCCTCGCACGCGCCGGCCAGTTCCGCCGGCGCGACGAGACATTGCAGCAGCTGCTCTGCCCAGCGAGCGGCTATAGTCGAGGGATCCTGTCCGGCGCCCGCCTGGGCGGCGATGGCCTGCCAGGCCCCGGTCAAGGTCTCGGTCAGCTGCAGGAGGCCGGACTGGCTGCGGGCCAGTTGCGTGGCCACCTGGCGCATGAGGGGGTCACCGCCGGCGCTCCAGGCGGCGAGGGTCTGATCGGAGAGCGCACGCCATTGCCTGCTCATGGCTTCCAGGGCCTGCATGCCGCCGAAGGGTGTACCGGCCGCGCCGGCCGTGGGGCCGCTCGAGGCAGTCGTCACGCCGCGCATGCCGGCCGTCGCCAGGTCGGCCCAGGACTGCCACATCAGCCGCGCGGCGTCGCCGAAGGCTTCCTGGTTGGCCGCGGCATCGCCGTTCGCGCCGCTCATGAGCGCATCCAGGTCTTGAGCCAGGCGCTCTGCGCCTCGCTCATCTGGCGGGCCATGTCCTGCCAGGCGCGCAGGGCCTCGGTGCCGGAACCGCTGCCGGCCCAGCCGGACCTGGACGGGTCCATGGCGCGGGTCATCTCGAACCACTTGGTCCAGAGTTGGCGGCTGCCGGCCAGCCAGGCGTTCTGCATGGCCTGACCCTGGGCCGCCCAGGCCTCGGTCTCCGCACCTTCGGGGGCCTGCGCCGCCCAGCGCGCGGCCATTTCGGCCTGGGCGTCCAGGTGGGAGTCCACCACGGCCTTCCAGGCGTCCAGGGCCTGCTGCCAGGCCGAGGGGGCGGCGGCGCCGGCGACGCCGGCACTGAAGCTGCTGAGCAACTGGTTCTGCATGTCCACCCAGCTCTTGGTCATGTCTTCCAGGGAAGCGTTCCAATCCATGGGAGCCGCCCTCCGCGCGGCGCGCAATTCTACTCAGGAAACGCAAACGAGGGCGACCAGCCGGTCGCCCTCGCGTTTGACGGCACGGAAGTCCTTGCCGTCAGGATACAGGCTTGTCCGCCGAAGGCTCAGCGGGCGCGGGCGCGGGTCGCGCCGTTGGCGCGGGCGCCGACTTCCTCGACCGTGGCCATGGTGGCCTCGGTGGCCTGGTTCAGCATGTCGGCGACCTGGCTGCTGGCGGCCTGGGCCTGCTTCTGGAAGCCGCGGCCGGTCTCCAGCATGCCGGCGCTCAGCGTGTTGGCGAGCTCGAGCTGGGTCTTGCTCTGGCCCTGGAGCGCCTGGCTCCACTGGCCGAGAAGCGCCTGCTCCTGGGTGAAGGCGGCCTGACCGCGCTCCATCGCCTGGCCCAACAAGGTGCCGTACTGCTCGCGCAGGCCCAGGGCCAGTTCGAGGTTGGTCTTGCTGGCCTGCAGCAGGGTCTCGGACCACAGCTTCATGCCGCCCTGCCAGGCCTCACGGCTCGCCTGCAGGCTCTCGCCGAAGGCCTTGAGGTCAAAGGTGGTGTTCATGGGGTTCATTGCAGATCTCCTTGATGGGCAGGTCGGATGTGGCGACCGGCTGTGCTATGGGTTCAAGCGGTGGTTCAAGATGAGGCTTACGTTCATCGACTGCCGTTCAATCCGGTTCGACGGTGCAGAGGATACCGCGGGGCAGTTACGGGGCAGTTACAGGCGGCGGGCCACGGGGCAGGGCAGGGCCTCGGACGTTGCGGCATCGTCGCATCCGGTCTATCCTGCCGCGGCCGCGATCGGTCGGATCCGCGGCGCAGGCCACAGGGAAGGTGAGAGCCCCGCATGGACCCTATCCGCAGCGCCCGTCGTCGCCTGTCTGGCTCCGTTGCGGGCGTGCTGGTCGGCACCCTGCTCGTCCTGGGGCGGGGCGTCGCGCCGTCGGCGACCGCCCAGGCGCCGGCGCCCTGGCGGCAGGTCTACCTGCCCGCGGTCCAGGATCAGGCCTCCGGCGTCTTCCTGCCCGATCCCGAAACGACGCTTTCGGCGACGCCGACGCACGCGATCGAGCGCACGCCCGGCGCGACGGACCCGGCGCCGACGGCATCGTCCGCGGCTCCGACCGCCACCCCCTCCGACCTTCCGACCGCGACGCCGTCCCCGACCCCTGAGCTACGGGTGGACGGCCCGCGGGTGACCACGGCGCATTACGACCTGTGGGTGGAGGGCCTGGACGGGGCGGAGGTGGGGCGCCTGCTGGAGGCGGCCTACCCCCAGTGGGCAGCCTTCTTCGGATCGAAGCCGGAAGGGCGTCTGCCGGCCAAAATCTACGCCGATGCGAACGCCATGAAGGCCGGCATGGCCGCGGACGGCATCACCTACGGCGGCGGAGGCGGCTACTACCATCCCGGCAACCGCACCTTCTACGCCTTTGCCCAGCCCTCGGCCTTCTTCAGCCGCATGCTGATCCTGCACGAGGGCACGCACCAGTTCCACTACCTGGCCGCCACGGGCAACCGCGGCTACGCCGGCTTCTGGTTCGGCGAAGGCCTGGCGGAGCATTTCGGCATGCATGTCTGGGATGGCGCTGAGCTGTCCATGGGGACGGTTCCGCTGATCTCCTTGGAGGACTATCCCGCCCAGGCGCTGGCGGAGTTCGATGCCAAGGGCCGGGACCTCGCTGCCTTGGTGGCCGACCAGGGCGGCTTCACGCGGCCCAGCGGCTGGGGTCTGGTCAGCTGGCTGATCGACGAGCGCCCGGCGGGCGCGGCGGCGCTCTTCGCCCGGCTCAACGCGCGCGAGGAACCGCCCAAAGCCTGGACGGCGGTCTTCGGCGCGATCTCCGCGGCGGACGCGGCGGCCTACCGGCTCTGGCTGCAGGGCCACCAGCAGCCCTGGCGCGAGGTCTGGCGCGCCTTCGAACAGCGCGGCGACGCGCTGGTGGGCAGCTCGGGCGTCAACGCCCTGGCCGTGCGCAAGGTGGTCACGGACAGTTTTGCCGTCAGCCTGGAGCCACTGAGCGGCACCTTGCGCGCCGGTCTGGTGCTGGGCTTCAGCGACGCCCAGCACTTCGTGGTGGTGCAGTTGCTGGAGAGCCGCGACGTATGGGCCTTCCGCATGACGCCGGGTGGCTGGCAATGGATCGGCGGCGGCCGGGCCGCGGAGCGCGTGGGAGATCGCGACCAGATGTCCGCCCGCCGCGCCGCCGGTGGCGGCTGGACGGCGGCCGTCAACGGGGTGGACGTGTTGACCGTGCCGGACGAGGGGCTGCTGGGGTTGAACGTGGACGGCTGCGCGGTGGCGTTTCGCTAGGCGCGACCTTGCCCACCGCGGGGCGCGGCCGCCTGTCGCCAATCGGCCGGCCGTCTAGCGCTCGCCGCCCATTCGTTCCTCCAGCGACTGCATACGCTCGGTCAGCGCCGTCAGCTGCGCGTGGATGCCGCGAAGGAGGTCCAGCGCGTCCTGAGCCGCCGCGCCGGTTTCGGGGGCGGAAGGCTCCGCCTCATCCGGCGTCTCGCCGCCGACACGCGCCGCCGCGCCGGGCCAGAACGGCCACCAAGGCCAGGCCCGCTCCAGCTGCTGCCCCACCTGGCGGCGCATGGCCTGCGTGCCGTCCACCGCCGTGCGGATGGCGCCCAGCCACACATCGCGGTAGCCCTCGGTCACCTTCTCCCAGAGCTGGAAGCTCTCCGAGAGTGCCTGGGCCTGGCCTTGGGCGTCATCCTGGGCCACGGACTCCAAGGTCAGTTGGGCCAGCTGGCGCTGCATGAAGGCCACGGCATCGCTGAAGTCCGTGAAGCGGGTCTCGGCGTCGCCCTGGACATGCCGGATATGCCCCCGCCAGCGGACGCGCGGCTGGCCGCCCGCCTCGCGCCAGAGGTCCTGGCTGAAGCGCAGGACGAAGGAGGCCACGTCGGCGGCCGGCTTGTTGGCTACCGGCTTGTCGGCCGCGGCTGCGTCCGCGGTGGGCTTGTTGGGCAAGGGCTCGTTCATGGGGGCTCCCGGGAGCTTCGGTGTCCGATGGCGGTCGCGGATCGGCGGTGGCCAAGATTGCGGGTAAAGGCTCAGCTGGCCAGGATGCGGTCGTGGACGGCGCGGGTGGCCGGCAGGGGATCCAGGCCGATCTCCCGGCGCATGACGGCCTGGCAGCGCTCCCAGCTGCGCAGGGCCAGCGGCCGGTTGCCGCTGGCCAGGTGGGCCTCCATCTGGATGCGCCAGGCCTGCTCCCAGACAGGGTCGATCTCCAGGACCCGCTGGGTCAGGTGCAGGCTCTCCAAAGGGTTGCGGGACAGCAGCAGGTCGGCCAGCCGGGTCATGGCCCCCAGGGCCAGGGTCTGCAGGCGCTCGGTCTCGCCGGAGGCCCAGTCCTCGTAGCGGCGCTCCGGCAGGAAGTCGCCGGCGTAGAGTGTCGCCGCCGTCCGCAACGCGACGATGGCGCCATCGACGTCGCCCGGCAGGTGGGCGTTGGCCCCGGCCACCGCCTCCTCCATCGCGGACGCGTCCACCCAGGCCAAGTCCATGTCCAGGCCGTACAGGTGGCCCGTGCGGCGGATGAAACGCCCCTCGGCCCGCGCCGGGCGATCCGGTTCCAAGGCCTTCAATGCGGCGTTCAAGGCCACCTTGAAGTCCCGGTCTGCCGCCTCCGGGTCCGCCTCCGGCCACAGCCGGTCGACAATCTGCCCCTTGTCCAGCTGCCGCCGGCGCTGGATGAGCAGGAACTGGAAGAGCTGAAGGGAGAGGGGTGCGTCGGCGGGCGGCGAGGCGACGGTGGCCGGTGGTGCGTGGGGCGAGGGCGAGGCCGTCGGCGGGGGCGGGAGCGAGGGCATGGCGGCGATTATAGCCAGCATGGCAAGAGGCCGCGGACAGATCCGATGTCTGTCCACGGCCTCTTCATCCGTCAACGCAGGTTGCGGAAAGTCCTCAGTTCGTGAACGGCCCGAAGTACACCTGGTAGGCCGATGTCGCGGACTGCCCCGGCGAGCCCATCATCAGGTCGTCTTTCCCGTCGCCGTTGAAGTCGCCGATCAGCCACAGGTCCAGCACCGGATCCTGCCAGATGGCGTCCGGCTCGTCCTCCGCCAGGTTGAGGATGTTCCTGGTCGTCCGCGCGCCGGCGTAGATCTTCACCGGCTCGGTCAGCACCGTGCTGCCGCCGCCGGCGATCGCGCCGGGCGCGGCGGCATCGGTCTGCCCGCCGCCCAGGACGATGGGTGCCGGCACCGGGCGATCGGCGGTCGCTTCCTGCGCGCCGCCACGCTGGGTGAGGATCAGGTCCGGCACATCGTCGCCGGTGATGTCCGTCACCCGCCAGCTGCCCGACAGGCTGGTGCCGCCGAAGCCGGCCTGCAGGTAGACGCGGTTCGAGCGGTTGGCCTTCACCCGCGCCGCAAGGTCGCGCCCGCCCATCCAGACGTGGGTCTTGTCGCTGAAGCCGAAGCCCAGGTCGTCCACGCCGTCCTGGTTGACGTCCTGGATGAAGAAGGCCGCCGGCCGGTCGAAGAGCGACTTGGGGACCGGTGAGAAGGCCACGTAGCCGCGGGGCGGGTCTCCGGGCACGCCCGGGTCGGGGCGGCCGGGCGCCGCGGTCGGCTCCGGGCCCGGGGGCAGCACGTCGGGCCGGGCCGTTACCGCGCCGTCGATGGTGAGGCCGGCCGGCCAGTCGCGGCGCCCGGGCACCAGGCCGAGCATGTCGGGCACGCCGCCACCGGGGCAGCGCCGGACGACGATGTCCGTCTGGCCGTCGGCGGTGACCTCGCCCGTGCCCAGGAGGCTGGAGGCGTCGCAGGCGCCGAGGCCCTCGATGCGCACGTCCTCGTCACCGGGGGCGAGGTCCAGACCCGTGCGGGACCGATCGGCCAGCGCGGGCGCGTTCAGGAAGACCAGCACATGGCTGGGGCTTTCGGCGGCCAGCAGGTTCATGCCGCGCCGCAGCAGGCTTCTCTGCAGCGCCGCCGGCAGGCTTGCCGGGTCCACCGCCAACAGCAGGTCCGGCTTGCCGTCGCCGTCGACATCCGCGACACGGGGGCTGAGTCGGGAGCGCAGGGGAACGCCGATGCCTGCCGCGGCGCCGCCGACCTCGGCGGCCCGCGAGGCGGGCGGCAGCGAGACGTCCCGCGTCAAGCGGTAGTCGCCCCGGCTGGCTGGCCCCATGAAGAAATCGCCGGTCAGCGTGGGGCCGCCGCGCAGGACCGCTACCCGCTGGACTTCCGTCGCTCCCGCGCGCTCGGCCTCAGCCAGGATGAGGTCGTCGATGCCGTCGCCGTCGAAGTCGGCGACGGCGATGCTGGGAAGCTCGCTGCCCGCGCTGATGACCGCCGACACGTCGGCCTTGGCCTCGCGGTCGCCGATGGCGGCGAAGGGACCGAACAGGATGTCCAGGCGGCGATCGAAGGCGTTGCCGTTCACGACGCGCGACGACGCTACGGTGCGCAGGAAGACCGCGTCGGTCTTCCCGTCGCCGTTGAGATCGCCGGTGGCGATGGGCGCGCACTTGGCGCCGCCGACGTTTTCGGCGCAGTAGTTCGCGATGCGGTCGGGATCCTTCTGCACCCGTTGGACCTTGGCGGCGGCAGGCTGGGCGGCGTTCAAGATGCCGAACGCCAGCAATCCCAAGAGCGAAGCACGATGGTTCATGGTCTGACTCCTGTCCACATGGGAGCAATGTCGACATGATGCCCCGGTCGGCGCGACCGGGCACAACCCATCACTCGCGGCGGTATCCATTTCGACGATGCCCAGTTTATAGCACAGACTCGCGGTTGGGAAAAGGTCTTAGTGCCGCGCCACGGAGGATTGCCGAGCGTGGCCTGTGGATGTGTCGGGTGCCGGCTGCTGAAGTGGTCGTGGGTTCATGACATCGAACCCTCTTGTTCCATGGTCGTGCGGACCCTGGTCGCCGCAGGCCTGCGGCAGCGGATCAGGCCGGCTGCGGACGCCGTCAGGGTTGGGGCGCCGGAGGCTCCGTCTCGCCGCCCGCGGGCGGCGCCGAGAGCAGGGGCAGCCAGGCCTGGTCCGCCACCGGTGGCCGCGTGGCGGCGAGCGTCTGGCTCGGCGTGGGGCTGGCCAGGGTGGCCAACGCGGTGGCCGTGGCGTCGGGCGTGGGCGTGGCCGGCGCCCAGGGTTCCCGCAGGGCCGGCCCGGGCGGATGGCTGACCGCCGCGGCCGGATCCTTGCCGGCGGCCAGCTCGTCGCCGTTGCGGAAGCCGTCCTGGTCGCGGTCCAGGGCGGCGCGCGGGCCGTCGCCGGGAGGAACGCAGGTGAAGGTCAGCTCCCCGGCGGGTCGCGCGGCCAGGGCCAGCAGCGCATCGTCGGTCAAGGGGGCCTCGGCGGCGACATCGCCGTGCCAGCGGCCTTCCCAGAGCAGCCAGCCCCGCTCCCGGTCCGCATCCAGGGTTCGCGCGACCAGGTCGCAGTCGCCGGCGGCCGCGCGGGTCGCCAGCAGGCCAAGGCGAGCGGACTGGGCCTCGCTCGGCGCGGCGGCCAGGGTCAGCTGCTGGCCCACGGCCGGGGCCATCCCGGTGTCGAAGGCCAGGACGTAGGCGGCCACCTGGGCTCGCGCCAGGGCGCGAGCCCCCTCCGTGTCGCCGGGGAAGGAGAAGACGTCGGTCTGCAGGAAGTGGTCCAAGGTGTCCATGCTGCCGTCATGGGCCAGGCCGAAGCCCGCGATCTGATCGCCGGCCAGGTTGAAGCGCCCCAGCTTGTCGTAGACATTGCGCAGATGCGGCGCCTTGAAGTCCTGCGACGTGCGCACGCCCTCGAAGTTCACCTTGCCGTTGGTGCCCAGGGGCAGGCTGTGGCAGCCCTCGCAGTTGGTGATGCCGCTGTCGATCAGCGCCTCGCCGCTGAAGAGCCTGCGGCCCGCCTCCTGTTCGGCAGTCAGGCTGCGGTCCAGGTTCTGGTAGGGGTTGGGCGGGTAGTGGATGGTCGCCAGGAAGCCGAAGAAGGCGCGCATCTCGGCCTCGCTGGGCTCGGCGGCCAGGCCGTTGAGCGAGACGAAGGCCGGTCGGAACTTGAGAAAGCTCTGCAGCGCATCGGTGGCTTGGGCGCCGTCGCCGTGGCGGTCGCCGCGCCAATGCATGACCCCGGCGCCGGCCAGGCCGCGGAAGCTCTGGGTGACCATCGGTCCCTTCATGGGGTGGAACTTGAAGTCGCGCGGCTTGAGCCGGAAGTCGTCATGGGTCATGTCGAAGGGGATGCTGTCCAGGTCGCCGCCGGGATCGCCCAGGTCCCAGCCCATCATGTCGGTGTCGGCGAAGACATGGCAGCCGCCGCAGGGATTGTCGCCGTGGCCGCTGGTCCGGGCGGCGTCGTAGAGCAGTGGGCGGCCGGCATGCACCTCAGGCGGCGTGGGGTCGTGGCGGAGGGGCACGGTGGCCCGGGCAACGCCGCCCCGGCCATCGGCGGCCAGGTCCACCACCGTGATGCTGGCTTCCAGGTGGTTGAGCACGTAGAGGCGTGTTCCGTCACCGCTGAGGGCCAGCCCAGCCGGGCCGAAGCCCACCGGGATGCGACCGATCACCCGGCCCAGGTGGTCCAGCACGCCTACCTGGGCGGATTGGAAGGCGGCCACGTAGGCCCGCTGCCCGTCCGCGCTGAAGACGAGATCCAAGGGCTGGGCCAGGCTGAGCGCCCGTTCCGCGGCCGATCCGGGCGTGTTCGAGCGCTTGACGTGGGCGTTGAGGCTCACCGGCAGGAAGCTGCCGCCTACCAGGCGGCCGATCCGCTGCTCGTAGGCCCGGCCCCGGAGGCGCGGCTCGAAGCGGATGCTGTTGAGTGCCTCGCCGTGGGTCACCCAGACCTCGCCGCTGACGGGCTGCACCGCCATGTTAAAGAGGAGCGTGCCCGCTGCCGTGAAGGCATCGGCGACCACGGGGCGCGGCCCGCGGACGTCGATCCGGAAGACGTCCTTGTCCGGCAAGGTGAAGGGCACCGCGTCGACCCGGTCGGTCCCGCCGGCGTCCGGCCAGCGCCGCCCGGACTGCCGGACGATGAGGCCCGTCGGCGGCGGCGTGGCGGCCACCTTCACCGGCATTCCCGGATCGGGCATGCCCCCGGTTTCCTGCACGGCGGCCTCGCTGATGCTGGCGCTGCCGTTGCCGGACTGGAAGATGGCGGCGAAGACGTCTCGGCCGTCCGGGCTCACGGCCAGCGCCCGCGGCTTGCGGCCGAAGAGGCGCAGGCTCTCCGGCGGGCGCGCCGGGTCGGCCGCGCGCCATACCTGGACCTGGGCCTGGCCCGGGCCAGGCCGCAGGGGCTCCCCGCGGTAGGCACTGGCCACGAAGACCTGGTCCCATGCCGGCCCGCCCACGACGATGTCGCGCGGTTCGTCACCGGTGGGCAGGCTATGCGTCACCCGGGCGCGGGCGGGGTCCGCCACGTCCACCACCGACAACGTGTCGGAGAGGTGGTTGACCACCCAGGCCCGCGAGCCCGCCACGGCCACGGCCACCGGCCGCAGGCCCACCGCCACCTCGCCCAGTCGGCGCAGGCCGTCGGGCTCCACGGCGAAGATCTCCAGGCGGTCGTCGGCGGTGTTGACGGCGTAGAGCCGGGACCCGTCGGCGGATAGCGCCAGGGGGCGCACGGGCTCGGTCTCGAAGTTGGTGAAGCCGGCCGACCGAGGCTGAGGATCCTGGGCGCGTCCGGAGCGGGGCCAGAGGAGCGCGGCGGCCAGGAGCGCGGCCGCCAGCGCAGCCAGGTGCCGCCCGAAGCGGTCGCGCGGCGCGAAGGCCGGCCACCGCCGAATCCGCGCCGGTCGCACAGGTCGCATCCCCATGGCATTCCTCCCGTTCACCCAGAGCCGAAGCGCGCAATTGCCCAGGAGTATACGGTGGAGACCGCGCGCCTGTCCACCACTTTCCGATTTGCGCGGCGCGGTCGGTCGGTCTATGATCAAGTTTCGTGTTCATCATCGCCGCACCGCGACATCATCCGTCATCATCGCCTCCACAGCCTGGAGCGACCATCCGGCATCGTTGATCGCGGCGCCCGCGCAAAGGGCGCCGCGCGCCTGAGGAGAAGGATCCCTTGGCCAACATCAAGTCCGCAGAGAAGCGCGCTCGTCAGACCATCGTGCGGCATGCCCGCAACCGCTGGTACCGCAGCCGCTACCGCACCTTCGTGAAGCGCGCTCGGCATTACATTGCCGAGGGTGACCAGGAGAAGTCGACCGAGGCCATCCGCCGCGCCGCCCAGGCCCTGGACCGCGCCGCTCAGCGCAACGTGATCCACCGCAACAAGGCCTCGCGGCTCAAGAGTCGGATCATGGTCGCCTACAACAAGATGAAAGCGGCCGTCGTCGCCTGATCCGCGGCGAATCGTTCCGCATCCTCAACCCACTCGCGCTGCGCCCTCTCCCACAGGAGAGGGCGTTTTGCATGTCCGGACGCCAAGGTCGTCGTCGTGGCTCCGCCCCGCCTTGCCGCAGGGCGGAGCCCGTCCTAGAATGACCGCCGCCTCACCATTTGCGATTCGATCCTCATCCCCGCCGTCCGCCGCCTCCGCTTCGCGGTCCGCCGGGATGCGAGGCCGCGCCCCGTCGGGGCTCGCGGCCGGGCAGACCTGATTGGGATTCGAGCTGTGCCATGCTGAACCCTCGCCTGCTGTCGGTGGTGCGCAAGGAGTTCATCCAGATCGTCCGCGACCCGCGGACGCTGGCCCTCACCTTCGCCATGCCCCTCATCCAGCTTTTCTTGCTGGGCTTCGCGGCTACCAGCGATGTGCGCCAGGTGCCCCTGGCCGTTTGGGACCAGGACCGCTCGGCGGCCTCGCGTTCCCTGGTGGATGCCTACCGGGCGGCCGATTACTTTCAAGTGGCCTACGAGGCCGACAACGAGGCCCAGGTGCGCCGCCTGGTGGACCGCGGCGACGCGCGCGCCGGTCTGGTCATCCCGCCGGATTATGGCCGCCGCCTGCTGGACGGGCAGACCGCCACCGTCGCCTTCGTCATCGACGGCTCCGACCCTACCGTGGCCGGCACCGCCCTCGCCGCCGCCACCCTCATCGGGCAGGCCAAGGGGGCGCAGCTCAGCCTGGAGCGACTGGCGCGCCGCGGCGCGGCCGTGGCCGGCATGGCCCGCCCGCCCCTCGAGGTGCGCACGCGGGTCTGGTTCAACCCCGACCTGGTCAGCGCCTACTACATGGTGCCGGCCCTCATCGGGCTCATCCTGCAGTTCCTGACCGTGATCCTCACCGCCACGGCCATCGTGCGCGAGCGCGAGCGGGGGACCATCGAGCAGCTGATCGTCACCCCCATCCGGTCCTGGGAGCTGGTGGTGGGCAAGCTGACGCCCTACGTGGTCATCGGCTTCATGGACACCGTTCTGATCCTGTTCGCCGGGATGCTGATCTTCGGCGTGCCGGTCAACGGCAGCATTCCGCTCCTGCTCGTCCTGTCCGGCCTCTTCCTGGTGACCACGTTGGGGCTCGGCCTCTTCATCTCCACCATCGCCAGCACCCAGCAGGAGGCCATGATCACGGCCCTCTTCTTCAACCTGCCGGCCATCTTTCTGTCGGGGTTCTTCTTTCCCCTGGCGGCCATGCCCAAGATCCTGCAATGGCTCAGCTACCTCATTCCGCTGCGTTGGTTCCTGATCATCGTGCGCGGCATCGTCCTCAAGGGCGTGGGCATGGAGGCGCTGTGGCCGCAGGTGGCGGCGCTGGCGGTCTTCGCCGTCCTCATCATGGGGGGCGCGGCCCTCCGTTTCCACAAGCGGCTGGATTGACGCCGCCCTGCAGTCGAGGTGTCCCATGAAGCAAGGTGTCATCCGGATCATCCTGGTGCTCGCCGTCCTGGCCGGCCTGGGCTACTGGCTGTGGCAGCGGGCCGCGAACAACGCCGCCCAGGCCGATGCCGCCATCGAGGCCTCGGGAACCATCGAGGCGGTGGAGGTTTCCGTGGCCCCCGAGATCGGTGGCCGCGTCATGGAGGTGTTGGTGGAGGCCGGTGACGAAGTGGCCGAGGGCGATGTGCTGGTGCGCCTCGATCCCACCCTCCTGGAAGCCCAGGGTCGTCAGGCCACCGCGGCGCTGGACCTGGCCCGGGCGGCGGTGACCGCGGCCGGCGGCCCGGCCGCGCCGGCCGGCCGTCTGGCCGCGGCGCAGCTGGCCCAGGCGCAGACCGCGGCGGATCTCCTGGCGGCCCAGCTGGAGCGTTTGACGCTGCTGGCGCCGGCCGACGGGGTGATCCTGGAGCGCGCGGCCGAGCCGGGCGAGGTGGCGATGCCCGGTGCGCCGCTCTTGACCCTGGGCCGTCTGGACGACCTGACGATCAAGGTCTACGTGCCGGAGGACCGCTATGGCCGGATCTCCGTGGGCGACAAGGCGACCCTGCAGGTGGACGCCTTCCCGGACCGCAGCTTCAAGGCCGAGGTCACCCAGATCGCCGACCGGGCGGAGTTCACGCCGCGCAACGTGCAGACGGCCAGCGGCCGCAAGGCGACGGTTTACGGCGTGACCCTGGCCGTGGAGGGCAAGGGGGGGCGCCTCAAGCCCGGCATGCCGGCCGACCTGCGCTTCGACGGATCGGATCGATGATGTCCAGCGCCTCGGCCGCGGCAGTGGCCGGGGGTGCCGCCATCCGCGCCCTGGGCCTGCAGCGGGCCTACGGCGCCGTCCAGGCGGTGGATGGGGTGAGTCTGGCGGTACGGCCGGGCGAGGCCTACGGTCTGCTGGGGCCTGACGGGGCCGGCAAGACCACCTTCATTCGCCTGCTGGTCGGGGCTCTCCGACCCGATGCCGGCCGGGCCGTCATCAGCGGCTTCGACGTGGCCACGGACAGCGAGGCGGCGCGGGCGACCATCGGCTACCTGGCCGGGAGATTCAGCCTCTACGGCGATCTCACGGTGGTCGAGAACCTGCGCTTCTTCGGGCAGGTGCGGGGCCTGGGTGGGAGCGAGCTCAACAGCCGCGCCCGGGAGCTCTTGGGCTTCGTCGGCCTGAACGGCTTCGAGGTCTGGCGGGCGGAGCAGCTGTCCGGCGGCATGAAGCAGAAGCTGGGCCTGGCCAGTGCCCTCATCAACCAGCCCCAAGTGCTGCTGCTCGACGAACCCACCACGGGCGTTGACCCCGTCACGCGCCAGGACTTCTGGCGGCTGATTATCCCGCTGCTGGCACACGGCGACCTTGCGGTGCTGGTCAGCACGCCCTACATGGACGAGGCCGCCCGCTGCGGACGGATCGGCCTGCTGCGCGCCGGGCGATTGGTGGCCGAGGGGCGCCCCGGCGACCTCACCGCGCCCTTGATCGGGCGGGTGCTGGAGCTGAGCGCCGGGCCCCGAAGGGTGGTGCAGCAGGTGGCCGCGGCCGACCCCGACGTGCGGGAGGTCCTGGCTTTCGGCGACCGCTTCCACCTGTTGGTGTCCGACGCCGAAGGCCCCCTGGCGCGCCTGCCGCAGGCCCTGCGGGCCGCGGGGGCCCAAGTGGAGCGGCTGCGGTCGATCGCCCCCAGTCTGGAGGACGCCTTCATCAGCCTTTACAGCGAGGCGCCGTCTGTCTCGTCGCCCGAAGCGGCCGCCCGCCATGGCTGAGATGGCCATCGTCGCCGACGGGCTGGTCAAGCGTTTCGGAGACTTCACGGCCGTCGACGACGTCAGCTTCAGCGTGGCCCGCGGCGAGGTGGTGGGCTACTTGGGGGCCAATGGCAGCGGCAAGACGACCACGATGCGGCTCTTGATGGGCCTCCTGCGGCCCACGGCCGGCTCGGCCACCGTCCTGGGTCTGGATGTGGCGTGCGACGCAGAGCGCATCCGGCCGCGGGTGGGCTACATGAGCCAGAAGTTCGCGCTGTACGAGGACCTCACCGTCCGTGAGAACCTGGTCTTCTACGGCGGTCTCTACGGCCTGCCGATGGCCGAGCTGCCCGGCCGCGTGGTCACCCTGGCGGAGCGGGTCGGTTTGGCGGGGCGCGAAGATCTGCTGGCCGGCGAGTTGTCCGGCGGCTGGCGGCAGCGCCTGGCCCTGGGCATCGCCATGGTGCACCGACCGGAACTGCTGCTGCTCGACGAGCCCACGTCCGGCGTGGACCCGGCGGCGCGACGCGCCTTCTGGAACCTCATCTACGAGGTGGCCGAAGAGGGCGCGACGGTCCTGGTGAGCACGCATTACATGGATGAGGCGGAGCATTGCGGGCGCCTGGGCATCATGCGCTCCGGCAGCCTGCTGGCCTGGGGCGCTCCGGCCGAGCTCAAGCGCCATGCCGTCCAAGGGGAGATCTGGGAGCTGACGGCGGATCCGCTGCTGACGGCCCTCGCCGCGTTGCAGGCGACACCGGAAGTGATCGAGGCTGACCTCCAAGGCGACCGCCTGCGGGTCCAGACCAAAGGGGAAGCGGGCGGGGAGGCGCTGCTGCGCACGGTCCTGGACGCCGCGGGCTGCACGGTGACCAGCCTGACGCCGGGCGAGGTGACCTTGGAGGACGTGTTCCTGGCGCTGGCGCGGTGACGTATCGATTGTCGACGCGTTGAAGGGTACGACACCGGAGCAATCAATCGACACAGGAGCAATCGACACCAACCCAGGTGTCGAGTCGCGGGCT